>JAGBBM010000016.1 GCA_017938485.1 Lachnospiraceae bacterium | reverse complement strand
GTACTTAAATCAAGTCTGAAAGGAGTTCATTATTATGGAGAAAGATAAACATCTAGGATTACGAATTGATGCAGAAACACATGAGAAATTAAAAAGTCTTTCTGACTATGAAGGTCGTTCCATTAACGGAGAAGTTTTATACCTAATTCGTCAGGCAATCATCAAACACGAAGAAGAAAAGGGCACACTAAAATAGGCTGGGATTTTTCCCAGCCTAACTATACCCAATTATTCAACTTTATATAAACAAATAATTGTCTACACGCAATTTCTCTTATTATACAATCTTGTCATATTCTCTCTATAACTTCTATAGAAACTTCCTTGCCTCCTCTAAGTCAAGTGCGTAAACCTCAACCAGCTTTTCTATGACGTCTTCATCAGAGCATCCCATACCCTTAAGCATAATCACCGCTCCCTGTATCCCTTCTTCTCGTCCAATCTCACGCATAGTCTTCTCATGCAGTTTCTCATCATATTCAAACAAACTCATACTAATAACCTCCGCCTTATTCTTTTTCAGAAAGTCAGCAAGTATGCCATTTCTGATGCATTCATCAACTGCCCTTTTAACCGCTTCTTCAAGGGACATATCCTTCTGATACACACGGACAAGCTCCACATATAACATATATTCCTTTAGAGTTTTACACTTCTCCATCAGTTCTTCGTTATATCCCGGATTAATATTTATCTGGGTTACAATTAATTCAAGACTGGGTCTCTCCACCTTATGGACATATGCATCAGATAGCCTCATTTCCCTAATGGGGGGTTGCTTATCCACACCATTATAAAATACTATAAACTTGGGATTAGGAAGCTTGATAAGCTTAGGAGAATAAATGTCCTCATCCTTATATAATGATGAATATGTACGGGATACATAATCCAAATCCCTAAGAGGGATATTAGGATTAACTGTGGATTGGTGCTCATATAGATTAAGTCTCATATCAATCACACATGAAACATCATTTTTCATAGACATATAGATTGCATTCTTAAGTGTGGTGATTATAAGCTCATCTGGATTATCATAGTATGTGTCATTAATCCCATTATAAAGTGCCAACAATTCTTTCTTATCCGAAAAAAGCATTCGGAAGACTGTGTCCTTATACCTACGGTTTACCACAGATGTGGCAGTCAATGTTTCTGTTAATTCGTTACTCATAAACTCCTCCTATTCTTTTGGCTTAAGCCATATCCTTGCAGGAGGAAAACATTATCCAAGAATAACATCTCCTCTCTGCTTAATTAATTGGAAAACTAAAGCATCGAAGTTCTGTGATTCTAAGAATGTTAGACGTGGTTCGATATACCACAATATAAAATAGAAATTTAATGCTTTGGCTTATGGTAACATATTTTTAATACTGTGACAATAAAAAATAAAAAAGAAATAACATGTCTAATTCATTAGGAAATACTGAATACAACGATGAATAATGTAAACTGAAAATAGGCTGGGATTTTTCCCAGCCTATAACATTTCTATAATCCACAAAATACTTGCGGGATTTAATATAAATAACTAACCTATAAAGAGTTTCTCACCATCAAAATCAAGAACTATAGTATCCCCAGCTCTAAGTCCACCGGCAAGGATTTTTCTTGCCACAAGAGTCTCCACATTTTTCTGGAGATATCTCTTAAGTGGTCTTGCACCGTATATTGGGTCATAGCCCTCTTCTATGATATGAGACTTAGCCTTGTCTGTAAGTTTAAGCAAGAGTTCCTTTTCTTCAATTCGCATATTCAAATCCTTAAGGAGTATATCAACTATACCTGATATAGCTTCCTTATCAAGTGGTTTGAACATAATTATCTCATCAAGACGATTTAAGAACTCTGGTCTAAAGTGATTCTTAAGACTACCCATAACCATATTCTGTGCAGACTCTTTTATGTTACCTGATTCGTCTATACCTTCAAGAAGGAACTCTGAACCAATATTTGAAGTCATAATGAGAATTGTATTCTTAAAGTCTACAGTCTTACCCTTTGAGTCTGTAATACGTCCATCATCCAATACCTGCAAGAGCACATTGAACACGTCTGGATGTGCCTTTTCAATCTCATCAAAAAGCACTACAGAATATGGTTTTCTGCGAACTGCCTCAGTGAGCTGACCACCCTCATCGTATCCCACATATCCTGGAGGGGCACCTATAAGTCTTGCCACACTGTGCTTCTCCATATACTCACTCATATCGATACGAACCATATTTGCTTCATTGTCAAAGAGAGCTGCTGCCAAAGTCTTGGCAAGCTCTGTCTTACCCACACCTGTAGGTCCAAGGAATAGGAAGGAACCGATTGGCTTTGTAGGGTCCTTAATGCCTGCCTTAGAACGAATTATGGCATCACTTACAAGGTCTACTGCTTCATTTTGTCCCACTACCCTTTGGTGAAGCTCTGTGGCAAGATTAAGAGTTTTGTTTCTCTCACTCTCAGTAAGCTTTGCTACAGGAATTCCTGTCCACTTAGATATAATCTTGGCAATCTCCTCGTCGGTTACACACTCATGAACTAAAGAATTCTCCTTAGATGCAACTGTAGCCTCAAGCTCCTCTAACTGTTTCTTTACCTGAGGAAGCTTACCATACTGAAGCTCTGCCGCCTTCTCCAAATCATAGTTTCTCTGGGCAATCTGAATCTGATTATTTATATCCTCAAGTTCTTCCTTAAGCTTTCTAACATTCTCAACCCCAGACTTTTCATTTTCCCAAACAGCCTTCATCTGCATAGACTGTTCCTTAAGCTCAGCAAGGTCTTTTCTAAGAATCTCAAGCCTATCCTGGCTCAGTCTATCCTCCTCATTCTTAAGGGCAGCTTCTTCAATCTCCATCTGCATAATCTTTCTAGAAATCTCATCCAGCTCTGCCGGCATAGAGTCAAGCTCTGTCTTAATCATTGCGCAGGCCTCATCCACAAGGTCAATTGCCTTATCCGGAAGGAATCTATCTGATATATATCTGTTGGAAAGTGTGGCTGCACTAACCAATGCACCGTCACTTATCTTAACACCGTGGAAAAGCTCGTATCTGTTCTTGATGCCTCTAAGGATAGATATAGTATCCTCAACTGTTGGTTCATTCACCATAACAGGCTGGAATCTTCTCTCTAAAGCTGCATCCTTTTCGATGTACTTTCTGTACTCATCAAGAGTTGTTGCACCTATACAGTGAAGCTCTCCCCTTGCAAGAAGTGGCTTAAGCATATTGCCTGCATCCATAGAGCCCTCAGTCTTTCCTGCACCAACAATAGTGTGAAGCTCATCTATGAAAAGAATTATCTGACCATCAGAATCCTTCACCTCATCCAAAACTGCCTTAAGTCTTTCCTCAAATTCACCTCTATACTTAGCACCTGCAAGCATAGCACCCATATCAAGGGCAAATATCTCCTTATCCTTAAGAGAATCTGGCACATCTCCTCTTACGATTCTCTGGGCAAGACCTTCAATAGCTGCGGTCTTACCAACGCCAGGCTCACCTATAAGCACAGGATTATTCTTAGTCTTACGGGAAAGTATACGGATAATATTTCTAATCTCTGTATCTCTTCCTATAACAGGGTCAAGCTTTTGTTCTCTAGCTCTTTCCACCAGGTTATAACCGTACTTATTCAAAGTGTCATAGGTTGATTCAGGATTGTCGCTTTCCACTCTTTTTGTACCTCTTACTCCAGCAAGAGCTTCAAGGAATTTATTGCGGTTAATTCCATATCCCATAATAAGGCCTTTCACCGCCTTATTCATCTTCTCTAATATACCAAGGAAAATATGCTCTACAGATATATATGAGTCTGACATCTGTTTAGCTTCCTTTTCCGCCTGAATAAGTGCCTTAGAAAAATCAGGGCTAGTAAAAAGCTTTCCTCCTGATACCTTTGGTCTATAGGCAACTAACTTCTCACATTCCTTTGAAAAGCTGTCTACATTAATACCCATGTTCTCTAGGAGTTTAGCTATAAGACTATCCTCCACTGTAACTAAGCTACAGAGAAGATGTTCCTGATCTATCTCTTGATTGTTATACTCGTAGGCAAGCTTCTCACAATTTTCAATTACCTCTAGGGATTTTCTTGTAAATTTTTCTGCATCCATACCTAACTCCTCCTAACTATATAAACTCAGATGAATCTCAATATGTTCCATCTGTTCTACTCCAACTATAACACTAATTCAAAAAATGTCAATACTGTTTTTATAAAAAATCTCTTACTCATTGCAAAAAGAGATTGGATATAAGCCATATCAACACATCCAATCTCTTTAATATATTATATTCTACACACAAATCAAATCATATATACCTTATTCAAGATTTAAATTATTTTTACATACATGATTTGTAATTGCGACCAAGCAACACACCACAGCTACTAGTCCTAACATAATCATGTTTCGATAAGCTGTTGCATCAAGGGAGTTTCCTATTCCTACATCAAAGGCTGCAAGCAACATCATCTCAACAACATATATAATTATATATGCAAAAACAGACTTTAATTTTTTTCCTGATGATGAACTGTGTCCAATTGCATAAGCTGCATAATACATCCAAATTACAACCAGCACAAAGAGCACTATCAAAATCACAGCTATAATAAGATCCGATAATAATTCTAACATACCTTCATCTTTTATAAACATACTAATATACTCTGCCAATTGTGTAAACAATGAAAAGTTTCGCTCTCCTACACAAATAATAAATGGGTAGAAAAATCCCATACTAGCACAGACACAAAGATCACAAATCATTCTTGCAATAAGTATGTAAATAGTTTTAACAGGCAAAGTATGAGTAAGGTATCCCTGTTCCTTAAACATTCTTTTTCCATAATCGGTAAAAGACATCAATACAATAGCAACCATACTAACATATAGAGCAATAGCGAATGTTATAACAATAATTGCTGCAAATATATCAAAATATGTATTCTCAAATTTTGTTTCCTCTGTTACATATGAAGTAAAAGCATATAGCAATCCGAGTATTGATATAATTCCATAGATGCCTAAAATCGGTTTCCATCTATTTAAAAATTCATTTTTTATAAGCTTTCCTAACATCTAAATACCTCCCTAAACATTTCATCAATAGACTGTCCCTTTTCTTCTCTCAAGCTGTCTGCACTTTGGTGACAAACAATATTCCCCTCTTTTATAAATATTACATCATCCAATATATTCTCAATATCATATATAAGATGTGTTGATATAATTATGGATGCCTCAGAATCAAAATTAGTCAAAATAGTCTGCATTATATAGTCTCTAGCTGCCGGGTCAACACCTGCTATAGGTTCATCCAAAAGATAGAGCTTAGCTCTTCTGCTCATTACCATAATAAGCTGAACCTTCTCTTTGTTACCCTTTGAAAGTTTCTTAATTACCATATTGGTATCTATCTTAAGCATCTCCATCATATGGTAAGCTCTAGCCTCATCAAAATCTGCGTAGAAATCTTTAAACAAATTGATAACTTCCCTAACCCTAAGATTTTCATTAAAATATGTTCTCTCTGGAAGATAAGACACTATAGCCTTACTCTCATGTCCTATTGTTTTTCCCCCTATTGTGATATGTCCTGAATCTTCTTTAAGAAGTCCTGCTAAAAGCTTTATCAGAGTAGTCTTACCGCTTCCGTTTGGACCCAAAAGACCAATTATCTTTCCTGACTCAAGACTTAAATTAAGTCCTGTAAATATAGGTTTTTTCCTTCCATAATTTTTGTGCAAATCGTTAATACTTACAAGTTCGCTCATCTACATTCCCTCCTCATTAAGATATTTTTCGAGAATACATATTATCTCTTCCTTTGTATATCCTAATTCTTTCATTCCGCTTACATAGGTTTCAATATACTTTAAACTGATACCTTCTCTCATTCGATTTTCTCCTTCACTCACATCAGCCACAAATCTTCCTGATGTTCTCTCCGAATATAAAACACCTTCTCTTTCAAGCTCAGATAATGCCTTTTGCATGGTGTTAGGATTAACACCTGCCTTTAATGCAAGTTCTCTTACAGGAGGTACCTTATCTCCCGCTTTTAGCTCCCCTTTGGCAATTCTAAGTTTTATCTCATCCATAATCTGGACAAATATAGGTGCATTATTATGGAACTTCCATGCCATTAACTCACCTCCATTTTTGATATAGTATCTGAAATCAACACTTACAATTCCAAACATTAATCATACTGTTTTTGTATCTTTGTACTAGTTGATTAGTACAATATTACAATAATACACTTTTATTTATTTGTCAACACCTTTTTTATAAAATATTTTCCAGCCATATTCTTGACATATATATATATAAGATATAGAATATATTCTAAATTTTATTAAAAGGAGATGATTTCTTGGACCCGAGTACGATTATTCAGTTAGTAGTACTTATCGTTCTATTGTTACTTTCGGCATTCTTTTCTTCATCTGAGACAGCACTTACTACTGTCAGCAAGATTAAGTTAAAAACATTGGCCGATGATGGTAACAAAAGTGCAGCAAAGGTTTTACAGGTAACAGAAAATCCTGGTAAGCTTTTAAGCACAATTTTAATTGGAAACAACATTGTCAATATCTCAGCTTCTGCCCTTGCAACCACATTTACCACAGAATTATTTGGCAGTAAGTTTGTAGGTATCTCAACTGGTATCCTTACCATTTTAGTTCTTATTTTCGGTGAGGTAACTCCAAAGACCCTGGCCACACAGTATTCCGTTAAGATGTCTATGATTTTTGTTCATCCAATCAAATTTCTTATGGTTATACTCACTCCTGCCATTTGGTTATTGGATTTACTTACAGGTATTATTTTCAAGATATTACGTGTAGATACCTCAGCAAAGAACACTATGACTGAATCAGAGCTTCGAGCAGTGGTTGATGTAAGCCATGAGGATGGTGTTATTGAACCGGAAGAGAAATTTATGATTTCCAATGTTGTAGATTTTGGAGATGCACTTTCCAAAGATATTATGATTCCAAGAGCAGACATTGTCTGTGCAGATATAGATTCTACTTACGAAGAGTTGGTAGAGATTTTTAGAGCTGAAAAGTTCTCTCGTATTCCTATATACGAAGATTCTAAGGATAGTATTGTAGGCTTACTCTACTTAAAAGATTTATTCTTCTACAGTCAGACTCACGATATGAGTAATTTTGACTTAAAGAGCATTTTACGTCAGCCAATCTTTGTATACGAGTATCAGAAAACAAGTCAGATATTTGCCGATATGAAGACTTCTTCTGTTACTATGGCAGTGGTATTAGATGAGTATGGTGCTACATCAGGCATTATTACCATGGAAGACCTTATAGAAGAAATCGTTGGCGAAATCAGAGACGAATATGATGATTACGAGGATGATTTCATTAGAAATATTGGGGATGGTCAGTACGATATTGATGCATCCATCAAGCTTGACGACTTAAATGATGCTTTAAACACAAAACTTGTTTCAGAAAATTATGATTCCCTAGGTGGTCTTGTCATCGAAATTCTTGATAAACTTCCTGAGGAAGGTGAGGAAGCAACATATAAAAATATATCTCTTCTCGTGACAAAGGTTCATAAAAATCGTATTGAACGAATTACTATGACAGTCAAAGCAGAAGAAATTGATGAAGCGTAAAATAATACAGGGGATATTGCATATGCAATATCCCCTTGCTTTTATCTTATTATTTTTTCTTTACATCTTTTTGCTTTGAATTCTTACTTTTTTCCTTTGACTTAGCTTTTGACTCTTCTTTTTGAGTTCTCTCTGCCATCTCATCTATGATATGCTCCATAAGTTTTTTCTTCATGAATATATCATAACCGATAAGAGATAAGAATGTAAACTCTTTAAGATAATCGTCATCATCCTCAGAAAAACCACGCTCTATAAGCTCATAGGTCTTTGTAATGCTATTAGCTGTGTTAAAGAATTGTCTTTTTTCCAATTCGTAGATATTAGCATATATGTCTTCTAAGGAATGATTTTTATCCTTATTATCGTAGAACTTATCTATAAGTGGAGTCAAAACTGTCTGTATATCATTTATAGATATAACATGCTTTAAATAATATATATATATAAGAAGTATAATATGTTCCTTTGAATATCTTTTATTGTTAGATGGTGGAAGTAAGTCATTCTTGGTGTAGTTGTTAATCATGGTTTTAGTTAATGTCTTATCTTCTTCTGTTCTCTTGTTCTTAGATAGAAACTTATCCATAAAGGTAGTAATCTGATCCATATACAGCTCAATAGACGGAATATCTTCCGGAACAATATATCCAAGATTAATCCATTCTCTAACCTGTTTTTTAATTGTTTCCTTGCGAATTTCCATCCCTACACGCTCCACATCTATATATCCAAAGATATATCCTTTCATAATACACATATTACATTATATAGTATTAAAAACTAGATGTAAAGAAGGAACTTAACTCACTAATTCCTTAACCATATCCAGCTGTTGTATACTTCTTGCCTGTCCATCCTCGCTTAGATACATTCCAGAACGTCTTATCTGAGCATTCTGTTTTTCGCCTTCATCCGACATAAGAGCAAACTCTGTTCTTCTATTGGCTAGATAGATTGCTCCAACATTTGCTTCTTTTAATCGAATAAGTTTATCTTCTCCTTCATCATTTTTAATCCATACGGATAGCTTATCATATATGGAATCCTGTTCATCAATCCAACCATTTCCATCTTCGTCATAAGCTAGTAGTTCCGCGAAACCATTGCCTGTTTTAGCGCCGAAAAGCTCTAAACCATCATTGATTATACCGTCCTCATTTTTGTCAAAAGCTAAGAAACCTGAACCCTTGGAAAGAAGGGATATGCTATCCTTTTCCCCATCACCATCGATATCAAATTTCCACTTTTGGTCACTCACTCCTATTGGATTAGAATTAAGATTAATAACCAATGGGTCAGTAAAAATCACCTGAGTCTCTCTAGACAAACACTCTACCTCAACCTGAAACTCTCTAGACATCTCAACTTCCATCCCAAAATCTATGGTTTTTCCATCTCCTGTCACTACCTTGCCCACGGTTTTGAAAGTCATACTTTCTTCCTCAGAATAGGTAAAAGAGTTATAGTTTACAACATTCCACACATTTTTTTGACCATCACCCGAGGATAAATCCAATGTAGTTCCATCGCCCCCAAGTAAGCTTTTTCGTTCTACTCCATCTCTTCTACCAATAAGCATAGTAAGCTTATTTCTAAACTCCAACAAAAAGTTGCGTAGCTGTTGAAGTAAATCCTGAACACTTGCCTGCTCTTTAACATTTAAAGCGGGAGCAATATTCTTAGGCATGTTATTCATTATAGCATCTTCCCCTACCGAATTTTCCAAAATACTTCTTTCATAGGTAGCTGTAAATCCACTTTCTGAATAACGTTTCTCTCCTGTAACAGCATTTGACATAAGTGTCTGATTAGTTTGTTGGTATGTTACTTTTTTTGTGCTTTTTGCCGCCATACCTACAGCACTTGATGAAATAATCATAAAGTCCCTCCTCTTTTTTAGTACAAACGCACTATGATAATCAGTCTACTCACTGGAGGGATACTCTCTATATTTTTATCGTCACACTCAGTTGCTTTTTTAATAACAAAAATCTCCTGGAGTGAAAAATACTCACACCCAGGAGATAATTATACTATACCATCTTTATTTATCAGCTAATCTTGAAAAAACCATCTCATATCCATCATTGCCATAATTAAGCGAACGATTAACTCTGCTTATGGTTGCTGTAGAAGCACCAGTTTCCTTTGCTACCTCAAGATATGTTTTGTTTTCCTTTAACATCTTAGCCACAGCAAATCTTTGAGCTATTGATAAGACTTCATTTACAGTACATACATCCTCAAAGAAATCAAAGCACTCTTCAACATTTTCAAGAGTAAGTATTGCTTCAAATAAATCTTTTACCGCATCTGTTCTTATTGTTTTTCCCATACAATCACCTGTTATTTATTTTCCTTCCTAACCCATACAGCTACCTGACTACGGTTAACATAAAAATCACCAAAACCATCTTCATCAATCTTTATGTTGTACTTTGCATTACCCATAGCATCTGCAAAATGACAACCGGCAAACTGCTTACCAATGTACATATGCTTAGTTCCGCCAGTACCATCTGATATAACTACAGCAAGTCCTGAATCCTTATGCTCCTCATCGCCTTCTCTTGTCCAACCTATACAATTAGGATCATCAAAATAATCATGTTGAGGGCCATAGGCCTTATTCTTGCGAAGCTTCATAAGCATATCAAGCTCTTTCTTCTTAGCTTTAACCTTCTTAGTTGGAATTCCCTTATAATCTCCATAGAACACACAAGGATATCCCTCTTGTCTGAGAAGAATTATAGCGTAGGCCATAGGTTTAAACCAATCCTCTACCCATGACTCAAGTGACTGTCCTGGTTGACTATCATGATTATCAACAAAAGTAACTGCCTTTGTAGGATTAACTGACACAAGCGAGCCATTAAGTATTGTTCTTAAATCATAATTGCCATGAGCCTTTGAACAATTGTGGAAGTTAAAATGAAGTGGTACATCGAAAAGACTTACTTCCCCTTCATTTGCATTGATATAATCCTGAAGAACATTAACATCCCAATGCCAGTACTCACCTACAGCAAATAAATCCTTTTCAGTCTGTTCTTTTACCTGACGCATAAAGTCCTTGTAGAAATACTTATTAATATGTTTCACTGCATCAAGTCTAAAGCCATCTAAATCTGCAAATTCAGCGTACCATTTACCCCATCTTACAAGCTCTTCTCTGACAAAATAATTGTCAAAATCCACATCTGCTCCCATAAGATAGTCGTAATTGCCACACTCTTTATCTACACTCTTATCCCAATCTTTTCCTTCAAATCTAAATATAGAATGTTTTGCTCTATCCTGATCCCAGTCTATTCCATCAAAGTGAGTCCAATTCCAAGTAAAATCAGAATACTTACCCTTTCTACCTGGGAAGGTGAACTTAGTCCAAGCACCGATAACCTTTTCATCACTAATCATCTGATTACGACTATTAGCGTTAAACTCCTCGGCTGGTACTTTCTCCACCTCATCAGCACCTAACTTGTGATTAAGTACAACATCTGCATATACGTTGATACCCTTGGTGTGAAGTGTTTTTATGGCAGCCAAATATTCATCTTTAGTACCGTACTTAGTTGCTACAGACCCCTTCTGATCAAACTCTCCCAAATCATATAAATCATATACAGAATAACCTACATCTTCTGCACCCTTAAGTCCCTTGTAAGCTGGCGGAAGCCAAAGAGCAGTTACACCTGCATTTTTAAGCTTTGTAGCATCAGCCTTAAGGTTATTCCAAAGAGACTGGTCTGCTGGTAAATCCCACTCAAAATACTGCATCATAATGCCATTCATTCCCATATTAAACCTCCATTTATTGTTATAATACAATTTCACACTTTAATATTCTAAAGTATTATACCAAATTTAATAGATTAAAGCAATAAAAAAAGGGCAATTGCCCTTTTTTATATCTTGGAGAAAACCTCTCCTATCTTATCATTGATAAGTATATCTGCATGTGAATCTCTAGGTGTAGGAGCCATATTGACTACCACTAGATATTTGCCTTTAAAATAATCTATAAGACCTGCCGCAGGATATACCGCAAGAGATGTGCCGCCAATAATCAGCATATCGGCATGAGCTATATGATTAACTGTTCTGGCAAGTATTGATTGGTCTAAACCTTCCTCGTATAAAACCACATCAGGTTTTACTGTACCACCACATTCATCGCAACAAGGTACTCCCTCTGACTTAACTATATACTCTAAGTCAAAAAACTTGTTACAACGCTGACAATAATTACGATGTACTGAGCCATGCAATTCAAGAACTTCCTTACTTCCCGCAGCTTGGTGGAGACCATCTATATTCTGGGTCACAACAGCTTTAAGTTTGCCCATCTCCTCTAACTCTGCTAGCTTTTTATGAGCTTTGTTAGGTTTCGCGTCAAGAAATAACATCTTATCCTTATAAAATTCATAAAACTCCTCGGTTCTACTCATGTAAAAGGAATGACTAACTATAGTTTCCGGTGGATACTTGTACTTCTGGCTATATAGTCCATCCACACTTCTAAAGTCTGGTATACCACTTTCTGTAGATACTCCTGCACCACCAAAAAACACTATATAGTTGCACTCTTCAATAGCTGTTTTCAGCTTATTAATCATTAAACCACTCCTTAATCTCTTGACACTTCAATTGTTATGGTTCCTTCAATTTCATAATCTAAGCCTTCTGGCTCATCGTAGTCAATTGTCACATTAGAATTATCACCTATTGGCATATCTGAACAATCAACAATTAATTCAATATCTGATAAATCAAAGTCCGCAAATGCATCACTTATACCGGATACTACTACCTTGAAGTCTTTAGACAATACAACATTATAGCTGTAGCCATTTTTCCTATTCGACAATGTAACCTGCTTGTCTGTAGGAGTAAATGTCTTTTCTTCCAGTTTTTCAATATCTACAGTAATTACTACATTAGAATCAGTTTCTGCAATAATTACATTGTCCTCCAGGTAATCATTCAAATCAATAGTAGTCTGTAAATCTTCCTTTATGCCACTGATATGAATGTCATCCACACGAATAGTATTAATGTTTTGTATATCTGTGTATACACCAGCTATCTTAATTGTCTGTGGCTGATATATAATCTGAGACACACCGTATCCCGCTTCAGGCTCACCAGTAACATCCACTATAACATCAACTGTTTTTACTGGTAATATATCTACCTTTGCATCTACCACGTCATTGCTTATTGTAAGTCTATCATTTGTTATAAGCTCTCCATAAGCATCATATAACTGAATCTGGCTAGTTGCAGTAACACTCTTTTTTGCCCCATCAACACTGACAGTAGCAACAACTTCTGTAATCTTATCTACACTGCTCTTTGGACCTTCTATAGTGATTATATTAGGGGAGGTTGTTGTAGTTCCCACCGCATAATCATCATGAGGCACTCCAGATGTTTTTACCTTTACAGGGAATTGCACAGTAACCTTATCCTCAAGATTAAGTTTCATAGTGTTGTCTAAATAAGTTATAGTAAGCTCATCTGTAAGAGTTGAATCCTTTGGTGCAACATATATCTGTACAGAATTTGTTATAGACATAGTAGATAAATCCGCAGTTGCCTTAAAATCACTTGCAGATAAATTGCTAACTATTGATCTTCTTCCCTTTACAATTATATCTATTGTGTCACCGCTAGATACATCATAAATCTGGTCCAACTCCTCTAAGACATCACCATTTAACTGTTCTACAGGAATATCATCAATCTGCTTTGTTATTATTGCATCTGAAATATTCATAACCACAATCCAGAGGATAATCGCAAAAAATATAGATAAGACTTTGTATCCAAAATTGTTAAGCATTGTTGTCTTAATTTTGTTTTTCATTCTTCTTACCTCCCTTTCTGCGTTTAAAGCGTTTTGACTCTACAGCTTTAACCTGAAGAGAAGTAAGATGCTTACGAAGCATTTCCGGATCTAAATTACGGTACAATGTACCTGTATGAGCTATAGATATAGTACCTGTTTCCTCTGAAACAATTATAGTCATACTATCTGACACTTCACTTATACCTAATGCAGCTCTATGTCTTGTTCCTAAATCCTTATTTAAATCAGTTCTTCCTGTAAGTGGAAGATAACAGGTTGCAGAAAGAACTCTATTGTTACGAATAATAACCGCTCCATCATGAAGAGGTGTATTATGTTCAAATATATTTACTAAAAGCTGTTTAGAAATGGCCGCATCTACACTAATGCCTGTACTCTCATACTCTCCTAAAGCCACATCCTGCTCAATAACAATTAAAGCACCTGTCTTATTCTTACTTAAATCTGTAGTTGCCGCAACTAATTCCTGAATAGTTGTGTCATTTACCCTATCCTTACGAAGGCTTCTATCATCTCTGATAAGGACATCGGATATAATATTTTTCCTACCCAACTCTTCCAATGCACGTCTAAGTTCAGGCTGGAACAGTATAATAACCGCTATGATTCCTACACTGATTGTATTCTTTATAATCCAAAGAATTGTATTTAGTTGAAAAACTGCAGCAAGGCACATAAAAACAGCGATAACCACTATACCCTTAAACAATGTCCATGCTCTAGTTTTCTTAAACCAAAGCATAACATGGTAAATGAGATATGATAAGATGATTATCTCAATTATATCTGATACAGTTATATCAGGAAGATAAAACCAATCAAAGTATGTACTTAATGCTGTCGCAAGTTTCTTCATGCAAACACCCCATCACTGTTATAATTATCTGTTAATGTTACGTTCTTTGTTTTCCTTATTGTTAGTCTTACCGTTATTAGCGGCATTTTCTTTTACTTTTTTCTTAACTGTCTCTGTTTCGCTAGCTTCTGTAACTTTTTTTACCTTCTTATTCTCTGTTGCTACATTAAACTTAGGAATAGCCTTCACATAATAATAGTACTCGTCATCCTCAAACTGTACCACTTCCTTGTGAGAATAATCCAAAATCCCCTTACAGAACTGAATAATAGCTGCAATTAGTATACCCATAAGGGAGCCAAATATAAGCTCACCAAATGGAACTGACTCTACCTTTAAAACGGAACTAACCACTGGGAAACATATAATATTGAGAACGCCTCCAGTTACTATTCCAATATAAAATGCAAAATCAACTGGCAATCTATAAACCACATATCCGATAGTAATCACTAAAGCAAAAACCACTATAACATAAAGAACCTCTTTGTTCTTAATTACATTATCAACAAGATACTTAAATGCTTTTATCTCATCTTCTGATGCAGCAGTTTTAATAAGTGAATTAATCTCCTTTGTAGACTTAGCAAAATAATAAATCACTACACCAAATGCAGCTGGTATAATACCTGAAAAACCTGCCAACATAATGATAATAAGTGGAGCTGCATATTGGAGATTCATTGTGTAGAGTATAGGAACTAAGGCAAGAACCCAACTACAGTCTGGGAACATCCTCATATACACACAATACATAACAATAAATAATACTCCAAAGGCCAGTGCAACCTCTGTGGATACACTTAAAACATTTACTAATATAACTACGCCACCCAAAAATACAACAACTGCATTTGTTACAAGGGCGCATATAACTGCCAATAAAAATACCACCATTTTCTTTTCAAACAAATCAGAATATCCAAATAAAGAATTGATTGTATTGAACATTATGAGTGATAATACAAATCTAAAAATAGGAGTTGTAATCTCGTCAAATTTTCTAAGAAAATCTCTAACTTTATCTCTAATTGTCAATAACTCAGACATTATCTGTTCTCCTTTCCGTCAGTAGGTTGATTTTGATAATATGTATGATTCTCTCTATTAGAATTCATACGCTCATTTTTTATTCTTTCAAGCTGTTCTTTTTCCAGCTGTTGTCTATGTTGCTGAATACGCTGTTTTTCCTGAAGAAGTTCCTGCTGTCTTCTAAGTTCTTCCTCATTTCTCGCTGCGATTCTAGCATTACGTTTTTTTACATTTTCTATAATCTGTTGTTCTTTGATTTTCTCTTCTTCTTCTAAACGACGTTTAACTATCTCTGAACGACTGACACGGTTCTTTGGATTTTGTTTAGGTGTAACAATTGTATCCATTGTCTGCTCAGGAACTTCAACTTTAATATCTGAGTTAGCAACCATCTTGCCTCTTCTCATAGGTCCACCCTGAAGTTCAATCAAATCCTTAAGCATAGAATTATACTTAATTAAGCCTGGCTTAGCTTTGCTGTATCTGTATTTGTAAACCAGACTGGAAAACAAAAACAGAACCACACAGCAAACAACATAATAACCTAAAAACTTATACATAACATCGAAGTAATCTATGTTATTAAGTTCTGCCAATATGTCATCAAAACTCATCATGACATAAGCTCCAACCACAGTCCAATAAGCTATAGTTGTTGCAATCCATGTCTTTAAAACATTATATCTTACATAATCGCTCTTAAAATATCTACTAAGCACAAGACTTCTACTTTTTTCATGTTTTTCATAGATAGATAACTTTGTCATAAGACCGACTTTACGTTCATCAACCATGTCTTTACCTCTTTTCAAAAAGTCATACTCATACTAGACTATCTTAACATAAAATCACTAGCATATCAACTTTTTTATGTATACTAAAAACCAGGCAAAAAAAGTAGACATACTTTTTTCGTATGTCTACAATTTGCTTGTCTATTCAATGGACTCAAGTGTTTCTGTAACCTTCATATAATCATTAAAATATGTCATAGCTGCAATCCTATTACTATGCTCATTTACAATTATAACAAAGCAATCATTACCACCACTTCTAGCATAAAAATATGCTGTTGAGCTACCGCCGGCCATATCATTTAGCACGCACATGCTTTCATCTGATTCAAAAGACATATCATCTTCCATAGAGTACTCTGGGTCACCTACTTGCAAATTGAACATAGAGTAGGATTTTGAATCTGTGTGCAAACCGGCATACTGTCCATCTATGTACACTACACCTACATCGCCATCACCTTTTACAGTAATTTCACCTCTTGAGTACTGATTCACCTTTGAAGCCATATCCGCATCATCTTTAAAATCTAAGTCCAATTTTTTTGATAATTCTTCCGCTTCCACATTGATGTATGGTGTCAAATCAGTCACCTTAGGATTAGCAAGATTGATTATAAACTTAACTGCCACAAACACAATAACTGCTATAACAATCCACTTGACTACGGAAAACACATCCACACCCTTCTTTTTTTCATAAGGACTTTTATAATCTATGTTTGTAGATATCTTAACTGGCTGACTTTCTAAATCACTAAAGTCATCTTTCCCCACTATGTCCCCGGTCTCAACATACAAAATCTTCTTTGGTGTCTCTTTTACCTCTTCATTGTCATCTCGTAATTTCAATTCCATTTGCTAGTTCCCCCTCATAAAACTTTAATTCATTCTATAGTATAGGGGACAAATCGTCAACAGTTATTCTGCTTTGCTTGTCTTAGTCATAATAGAAAACAACTCATCTGCAATAGGAGCATAATGTTCATCTGTCACACCAAAATCCATCTCTTTATAGCTCCATACTGCGCAGTGAATATTATATTCTTCAAACACTTCAAATATGTCTTTGAACCAGGCAAGAGTATCCTCAACCGGAGCCCTATCTATAACTCCAAACTCTCCACAATAAAGTCTAACTCCTGCTTCTTTTGCCTTATCTACAGCCTCACTTATCATCTCCACAAGAAATGGTTTTCCCATTTCCTTGCATCCAGACACCGTAACATCTTTGCCCTTATATCCTATCAAAGATGACACTTCCTTGTAGTATTCCATAGTTGCCGGATAATTTATTGTTTTGTCCATAGGCATATTAGGCACCCAATAAGCTTTTTGATGAGTGAATATAAGCGGCTCATACATATGGAAGGTAAATATAATATTATCATCCTCTGGCTTATTCAAAAGTTTAAGTGTTCTTGCACTGTTCCACTGAATTCCACCATATATGATAGGTACATCAGGTGCATATCTCCTTATCATGTCTACTGTTATATCTATGAGATTGTTCCAGTTATCTGCAACTTCCTCTTCAACAACTTCATTCAACAACTCAAATGCGACATATTTTAATGTGCCATATTTTTGCGCCATTCTTGCCCACAAATCAACAAATCTCTTCTGCAATGTCTCATCGGTGAATAAGTTATTCTTTTCAGCATCTCCAGCATTATTAAAATCATAACCATATGCCTTATGCAAATCGAGAACCACATCTAATCCATACTTTTTACACCAAACAAGGAATTGGTTCACATATGCTGTACCTTCAACATACTCTTCTCCGTTATCTTTTTCCAGAACCTCATAATCTATAGGCAGTCTGATATGGTCAAAGCCAAGTTCAGCTACTTTTTTTACATCATCTTCACATATAAAACTTTCATAATGTTCAAGTGAATGCTCACACTGGGACAAATATCCACCAAAATTGATACCTCTATATAACTTCATATACATTCCTCCTTATCACACAATATATATTATCATAAATTGGAGCAACATATATCAAAATTTTTATTTTTATAACAAAATATTGACCATAAAAAAGATATAATCAAGATTTAAAGTAGGATTGTTTTCAGTTACCTGTGCGGTAGTTAGCATAATCTTTTGCTTGGGCATCAAAGAATTGCAAGTATATTTCTAGGCGCTAAACTTTTTAGTTCTGAAGGAATTATTTTCTTCGCAATTGCCAGTGCTGTGAGTTTTGTATTTAGTGGATACTTTACACTGTTCCCGGGACAGATTTTTGTGTACTCAAAGTTAAGAATGGAATATAAGACCTCGGGACTTAGAAAAAATGATAACACTTCAGTGCATACATAAAATATATTGTATGTCAAAAGCATCTGTCACATTTTATTATAAATGCAACAGATGCTTTTTAACATTTTATCTATAACCTACTTCTCTAAAAGTACTTAATATAGCTATTACCTCGTTCAGTTCTTGTTCTGTAAGTTCAACACCACTTGTATCACAAATAAGAGATATATCGCCACTATATGGGAATGAATATGCACATTGATATTCCCCTGTCATAACACCAGCTTCACCAATATAAAATGCTGGCACTACTCCATAGATAACAGAGCCATCTTCTTCAACTACTTTTACCACAGCAAACTCACCTAGGTGCGAATGGTCTGTCCCTTGTACACTGTTAGGAATAAATTGAGATTCGTATACTTTAACAAGATGTGTATTACTTACATCTGACGAAACCACATCTCCATGACTAAATTTTATTTCCACCCCATTTTTATTAGTAAGAGTAATATATTCGCTCATATCTTCATAAATCTCACTTGTAACACTCCAGTTATCTGGATAATCAAATTCAAAGTATGGATATGTGGGGCCAAACTCATCCATCCATTTTGTTCTGTATGTGTTATCCAATGAAACATTTGCCACATCATTTTTAGTCTCTACTCTAAAACTACTCATTATATCAATAACCTCTTGTTTTTCCTCTTCTGTGAAGGACCAGTCAGGAGAGGTACAAACAAATGAAATGTGATTCCCATGCCAGAAAGAAAATACAGCTTCAAGTACGGATTTATAGTAAGTTTCTCCCTGCTCTGTTTTAGGCAAAATAGCAAAAAATGTTCCCTCAGCTGGCATAGTTTCTCCAGTCAGGCCATCCATCATAGATGTACGAGTAATCTCTGCCACCATAAACTCTCCTATATATGAATAATCCTTCCCATACACTATTCCAGCCTCAAAAGCAGATTCAGCAACATTTGTAATTGTAACATTTGTCCATCCAACTCCACCATATTGAAATGTCTCACTTTCTGGTGCATCCCAATGACTAAATACAATCTCAACTCCTCTTTCATTCGATAATGTTACAAACTCTTCCGATGCATTACAATCCTCGACAGTAATACTCCAATTATCTGGGTAATCAAAAGAATATACCGGATAAGATGTTCCTGTATATTCTCCAAATTTAGTTGAATATGTATTTAATTCAACCACGTTCAAATATTCTTCCGACATATTCTCTGTTGTATCTCCAGTTTTAATCTCCTCATCTCTAATTTCATTAACTTCCAAATCATTTTCCATATCTTCAGATTTATCATTACATGCTGATAACATGAACATCATCATAAACAGAAGAAGATATACATTTATTTTCTTCATAATACTATTCCTCACCACTCTTAATAATCATCCCTGGTTAAAATAAATGGACAGCATTCATGACCTGAGCCATACATTGTGGCTTCAGTTACAATTAACTGAGCTGAAATCTCCATTGTCAATGTACTCCATTTAGGCTCATTAATCCACTCTCCCGGTGAAAGATTAATGCATAAAGTGTCCATATCAATACTTCCAGATACATAAAAACTACCTGGCTCACCAAACTCACCATCTGCATATGGAGCATAACTATATATTCCTGTTATATTTCCATATTCGTCTATAGTATTGATACTCAATACACAGTCACCTGAATATGGTGCACCCGTATATGTTCCTATCCAATCACCACCAATGTCTAACGAGCTTATTGTCGGAGTAAGACTTGTAGTCATATGCGTCCATCCTTGTGAACCATTATATTCATACTCAACTTTTGCATTAACATCAAATTCAACATTTCTCTTTGTCAGTGTAAAATTACAATCATAGCACTTGTACATACCCTTTGAAGACGTTTCTTCGCTATTAATTACAAACTCAGAAATTTCATATTTATCCATAAGTATAACTTGTTCCGTAGAAGACCACGAAAGCTGTATTTCCTCGTCTGTTCCTCCATATGTTAATTCTTCTATAAGTATTTCCTCAATCAAATCATCATTAGTAACGTTATGAACACATTCCATTTTTTCAACAGCTACAAATGAATCTTCTCCATCTGTAGTATCAAGTTTCCATTCTTCATCAAACATTAAATTGAGAGTTAATTGTCCACTTGCCCTCATTACATAATCATCTATTGTAAAACTAACTACTACCACATCTTTATTATCCTTAAGTGATGTATTATGACTAACAATGGTAACATTGCTTATATTATTTTCTTTAATAGACCAAATATCTTCATTTATTTTAATGTTAATACCATCTAATAATTGTGTAATTTTATTTTCGTTCACACCTGCCAAAGGTACTACATCCCATTTATCTTCATAAGCTTCATTAACTGTTTCTATCTCCCAGCCGTCTTCCTTATCATAGTCATACGAAAAACTAAAGTACCTTATATACTGAATTTCATCCATCTCTGATACAACCTTAGCATACACTAATCCATAAGAATCTTTTTTATCAAAATTCTTCTCTAAAATCTCAATATTCATTATCTCATCATCAGAATCCATTACACTTTCCAATTCATCTTCTATATTCTCTTTTATCTCACTGTCTTTAGTCCCTTTTGAACACGCAGTCAAACATACTAACATTATATAAATCATAATTAGTACAATTTTTTGTTTTTTCATCTTATCGCTCCTATTCCATATATTTGATATAGTTCTGTTTCAACCCTCGCTTTCAACTATTATCTCGAATATCATAACACTTCTATTTTCACTTTGCAATATGTTTTGCATTGCATTATGTAATGCATATTATTTGTAAATTCTGCAATACAATAGAAATGAAAGGTAGGTATCAAAAATGGCTTTTCAGATTAAATCAGATAGAAAAGAAACAGAAAATAAGACTATTAGATTCCCTGTATCATTAATTGGACAAATCGAAAATGCAATTAAACAGCACGATGTAACTTTTTCAGGCTTTGTAATTCAAGCCTGTGAATATGCATTAGAAAACATGGATTCACCAAACGAAAAAGGCAAATAAAAAAACTGGCAGGAATACTCCTGCCAGTTTTTTATTTTTTACTGGTTCAAACTTTTCATTGTCGGGAAAAGCAACACATCGCGTATCGCAGGTGAATCAGTAAGTAACATAACAAGTCTATCGATACCATATCCGATACCGCCTGTTGGTGGCATACCGATTTCAAGTGCATTGAGGAAATCTTCATCAGTTGTGTTAGCTTCCTCGTCACCCTGAGCAAGCTGCTCCTCCTGAGCCTTGAAACGCTCTCTCTGGTCGATAGGGTCATTTAATTCTGAGTATGCGTTACACATCTCCCAACCATTCATAAAGAGCTCGAAACGCTCAACCTTGTTTGGATCACTTGGTTTCTTCTTAGTAAGTGGAGAAATCTCGATTGGATGATCCATAACAAATGTAGGCTGGATAAGGTGCTCCTCTACAAACTCCTCAAAGAAGAGATTAAGGATATCACCCTTCTTATGTCTATCTTCGAATTCTACATGCTTTTCCTTAGCAATGGCACGAGCCTCCTCAAGAGTTTCAATCTGGTCAAAATCAACTCCTGCATACTGCTTAACAGCCTCAGTCATAGTGATTCTTGCGAAAGGCTTACCAAGATCCATCTCTATACCATTGTAAGTAATAGTTGTAGTTCCAAGAACCTCCTGAGCCACATATCTAAACATATTCTCAGTAAGGTCCATCATACCATTGTAATCTGTGTATGCCTGGTAAAGCTCCATAAGTGTAAACTCTGGGTTATGTCTTGTATCAAGACCCTCGTTACGGAATACTCTACCAATTTCATATACTCTCTCAAGGCCACCAACGATAAGTCTCTTAAGGTAAAGCTCAAGTGATATACGAAGCTTGAAATCCTCACCAAGAGCATTGAAGTGTGTCTCAAAAGGTCTTGCTGCTGCACCACCTGCATTTGAAACGAGCATAGGTGTCTCTACCTCAAGGAAGTTCTCTCCTGCAAGGTATTTTCTAATGGCAGCGATAATCTTTGAACGATTGATAAATGTCTTCTTGCTCTCCTCGTTCATAATAAGGTCAACATATCTCTGACGGTAACGAGTATCTGTATCTGTTAAGCCATGGAACTTCTCTGGAAGAATCTGTAAGCTCTTAGTAAGAAGTGTTAACTCCTCAGCATGGATAGATACCTCTCCTGTCTTAGTTCTGAAGATATATCCCTTAACACCATAGATATCACCGATGTCAGACTTCTTGAACTCTGCGTATGGTTCCTCGCCTACCACATCTCTTGCAACGTACACCTGTACCTTGCCCTTGATATCCTGGATGTTACAAAATGATGCCTTACCCATAACACGCTTGAACATCATACGTCCAGCGATAGATACTCTGATTGGCTCAGCATCCATAATTTCTCTTCTCTCGTTGTAATCCTGATTAAGTACGTCTCTTGCCTCTTCCTCAGAAAGACCCTCAACAGAAGGCGCAACTCTGCCAGCTAAAATCTTAGCCTCATGAGCCTCATATAACTCCTTCACCTCATCTGTGTGATGAGTCTGGTCGTACTTTGTTATCTCAAATGGATCCTTACCTGCATCCTGCAAGTTCTGTAACTTCTCACGTCTAACCTTAAGAAGCTGGTTAAGATCCTGTTGCTTATTCTGGTTATTATTGTCAGCCACTTTTTTAAATCTCTCTTTCTATAGTTAGTCTAATTAGTTTCTCTTAACCTCGAGAATCTTGTACTCAAATACTCCGTCTGGAGCATCAACCTTAACCACGTCTCCAGCCTTTTTCTTCATAATAGCCTCACCGATAGGTGACTCGTTAGATATCTTTCCCTTAAGAATATCAGCCTCAGTTGAACCTACAATCTTGTAAGTAACCTTCTCATCCATATCCACATCAAATAATACTACCTCTGAACCAAAGTTTACTGTCTCAGCATCGAATTCATCCTCATCAACAACCTCTGCGTTCTTAAGAATCTTCTCAATTTCCTCGATTCTTGCTTCTATATCTCTCTGCTCATCTTTGGCAGCATCATACTCAGCATTCTCAGACAAGTCTCCCTGCTCTCTAGCCTCTTTAATCTTCTGAGCAACTTCCTGACGTTTGTTTACTTTTAAATCCTGTAACTCGTCCTCTAATTTTCTAAGACCTTCGTAGGTCAGCATGTTTTTCTTCTCTGCCATTTTACTTGCCCTTCCTATTAAAAAAATATTTGCTCACAATATGTAAGCATAGTTTGTATAATTATACATTAGGTTTTTTCCAATGTCAAATATAGCTTTTTATCATATTTTACTTGTCATTTGTCAAGTCACCATCACCGGAAATATCTATAGTTCCACCCATAACTGTTGGCTCAGGTTTCACTATAACGGCGAAGAAATCTTTTGCTATAGCAAGAAATTCTCGTATATCCCTGCCAGTTTGACCATTGTATCTTATGTCCTCAGCAGGCACACCGTAGGCCTCTAACCCCAGGGCTTCCGCAATATAAATTGCTCTAGTAAGGTGATACTCCTGAGTAACTATAATAACCTTCTTGGCACCAAATATCTCCTTGGCACGATACATACTCTCATATGTGGAAAAACCTGCATGGTCCATAAATATATCCGAGGACGAAACCCCTTCCTTGATGGCATAATTCTTCATTACATTAACTTCATCGTAATACATACCACCATGGTCTCCACTCATAAGAAGCTTTGGAACGGATGTGGCATAGTAAAGCTCAATACCCTTCTTAAGTCTATCCTCCAACATAAGACTAGGTGTTTCACTATCTAAAACCGAGGCTCCAAGAACTATGATACAATCAACATCAGTAAGCTCCTTTGCCGCCTCCACATCAATAATCTTATCCTTAACCTTATTCTTAACATATATATTAATCCCCGCAAAAGCAGCGAGAGTAACCAATCCAATAATTATGCCAATAAACATAATCCGCTTTAAAACACGTAAAATTTTCATTGTTTCATCCTATCTATAGTTGAAATATACGAGGACAGCACCGCTATACCGACACTGTCCTCCCCTTTTTATTTATTATCTACGTAATCGTACTTAAATACCATTACAGAAAGCGGTGGTATTGTAAGGCATACTGAATAATTCATTCTGTCACAAGGCTGGTTAATAGCCTTAACCACTCCGTTAACTCTACCCTTTCCACCAAATTCTTCCGCATCAGAGTTGAGAATCTCTTCATACTTAGTAAGACATGGTGCTCCTATCATATGAGTTGTCTTTTCAACAGGAACAAAGTTACATACAAACATAAGCTGATTCTTAGCTGTCTTACCTCTTCTCACAAATGCTACGATACCTTCTTCTGCATCATCACATTTAATCCACTCAAATCCCATAGATTCGTTGTCATTATAATACATAGCATCATAGGTTGTATAAATGTGATTGAGTTCCTTAACAAAGGCTTGCATCTTGCTGTGAAGTGGTTGCTCGAGAAGGAACCAGTCAAGGCTTCTTGCCTCACTCCACTCTCTAAGCTGTGCAAATTCCTGACCCATGAAAAGAAGCTTCTTTCCAGGATGTCCAAACATAAATCCATATGCAGTTCTGAGGTTTGCAAACTTATCAACTTCAAATCCCGGCATCTTGTTTAACATTGAACACTTGAGATGTACAACCTCATCATGGGATATAACAAGGATGTAGTTTTCTGAATAAGTATATGTCAAACTAAATGTAAGCTTGTTGTGATTAAAGGATCTAAAGTATGGGTCTAACTTCATATATTCAAGGAAGTCATTCATCCAACCCATATTCCACTTAAAGAGGAATCCAAGACCCTTAAGGGATGCTGGTGCAGTAACTCCAGCCCAAGCTGTTGACTCCTCTGCAATAAGGTATGCACCAGGATTACGCTCCTCCATAACAGTGTTGATATTCTGTAAAAGTGCGATTGCATCATAGTTCTCATTGCCGCCATCCTTGTTTGGAAGCCACTGACCACTCTGCTTACCATAATCAAGGTAAAGCATAGATGCAACTGCATCAACTCTAAGAGCATCTATATGGAACTTTTCTACCCAGAAAAGTGCGTTTGCAGTAAGGAAGTTTGCAACCTCTGTTCTGCCGTAATCGAAGATGTAAGTACCCCAATCAGGATGCTCTCCTCTTCTTGAATCTGGATGCTCATAAAGTGGCATACCATCAAATCTTCCAAGACCGTGAGCATCTCTTGGGAAGTGGGCAGGTACCCAGTCAAGGATAACTCCTACTCCAATAGAGTGCATATAGTCTACAAAGTACATAAAGTCTTCCGGTGTACCATATCTGCTGGTTGGAGCATAATAGTTAGTAACCTGATATCCCCAAGAACCATCGAAAGGATACTCCGCTATACCCATAACCTCGATATGAGTGTATCCCATCTCACTAACATAATCACCTAATTGCTTAGCTAATTCTCTATAGTTATAGAATCCGAAATCAGAATCCTCATCTGCCTTTTTCCAAGAGCCAAGGTGAACCTCGTAGATAGACATAGGTCTCTTCATACGGTCTAATCTTCCAATCTTATTTCTATCTTCAACCCACTTAGTATCCTTCCACTTGTAGGTATTTAAATCTGCTACTATATTGGCATTGTCTGGTCTCATCTGTGCCTGATTACCATATGGGTCTGCCTTATAAAGTATATCTCCGGTACGAGTCAATATCTGGAACTTATATACAGCGCCAGGCAATACATCTGGTAGGAAAAGCTCATAGATTCCCGATGATGAGTGAAGTTGCATAGGGTTTAAAGCTCCATCCCACATATTAAAGTCACCTACTACAGAAACTCTTCTGGCATTTGGTGCCCAGACAGCAAAATATGTACCCTTAACACCATCTATAGTCATAGGATGAGCACCTAATTTGTTGTAGATGTCGTAGTTCTTACCCTCAGCAAAAAGATACACATCATAATCTGTGATAACCTCATTGTAAAATGCATAACAATCCGCAGTTAAAACTGTAGTTCCATCCTCGTACTTAGTCTGGATTCTATACTTAGTTCCCTTAAATTTCTTAGTATCAAAATATATTCCATAGAAGTCAGGAGCAAGTTCTTCCATATGGATAGGATTCTTGCCTGTTACTGTTGTGACACATACCTGAACGGCATGAGGTCTATAGGCAGTAATAACCTGTCCATCACCGTAATCATGTATACCAAGCAAATGCTTCGGTGCATTTAAAGTTCCCTTTACAAGCTCGTCATAAAGCACCCAGTTAACCCAGTTTTCTAATCTCTTATTCATCCTAACCCTCCGTAAAAAATATTTGTGTATTTAAAATCGGTGTGGTCGCCCACAATATATAATAATTCCTCTTATAAGTGCCATAACTAGTATAAGTATAAACACTATACCGATATATGCAAGCAGTAACTTATTGGCAAATTCCGGTGGAAAAACCTTAGTTAAAATGTCCTGCCCTGAAAAGAAGCTGTAATCTCTCTCAAAGACCATACGTCTTATGTGTCCAGCCATACCATCTTTTGAATTAGCCATAATAAATGTAAATATAGCTGTCATAAATGCAGCACCTATGCCTCCGTACACAAGTGGCATATACAGTCTTCTTATGGATAATACTATAAAGCTTCTTATACCCACTACTAAGCTTGCTATGGCAAAAATCCATGCCCATCTGTAATAGGCTTTTAGCTCTTTTAACTTATCAATGTTTGCATCGGAAAGCTCATATCCCACAAGCTTATAATCATTACCAAAGAAAGCTGTAAATTCGTCTGCTATTTGTTTGTAGTTAATTGATGATTCAAACTCGGTAAGTACAATACCTACTTCCTCATCTTGAAGGGATATCTCCTCAATAGTTTCTCTGTATTCTTTGTTAGTTTTTTCGTAAACACTTCTATTGTGAACCAGTATGCAAAGTGAGGCACACAATATAAAAATTGTCACACTTATACTGGCTATAATCTGATGTAATTTGTAATTGTTCATATCATATTTATCCTGTCTTTTTCATTGCCATTCTATGATATTGTACCATTTTAAGCCCCTTATGTAAAGAAAGCATTTCAATGAGTTTTTGCTTGATATAAGTCCCCATTTCGTCTATAATTAGTTTAGTTATTTTTTACGTAAAGGTGGTGAATATCTTGACTAACAATGCTAATTATGTAAGTGGCAACGAGGTTGCAACTTTTGTACTTGATACTACAGCTCCATATAATATACTGGATTTTGACCAAGGCTTATGCAATATGACAGGATATTCTCCAAGAGAGTTATCTAAGAAGATTTGTACCTTGGATAATCTTTTGTACGTGGAAGATTTTGCAGAGGTTATTGCCTCTATAAACTACCAGTTAAGCATTTCAAATATGGTAAGTATCCAGCACAGAATTGTAACAAAGAGCAGTTCAGTCCTTACCGTTTTGTGTAATGGTCAGGCTTTTTCTTTGAGTGATGGTAGAGACGTTCTCCAGTGTGTTTTCACAGATATCACAAACCTTGAAAGTGCTGCAAGCGAGACTGCCAAGGCAAAAACTGATTTGGAGATATTCTCCAATACCGTTCCAAGTGGTATAAGCAAGCACTTACTGGATAATAATCTCACCCTTACCTGGGCTAACAATTACTTCTACGATATGTGTGGCTACACACCAAAGGAATATAAGAAAAAATATGGCAAGCATACCCTCCCTATTGTTTTAAGCGAGGACCTTTCCATTGTAATTGATGCATTAGCAGACCTTACTGAGGATTCTAACTCAACTATAGTTAACTTCCGTATAAAATGTGCAGATGACACCATCAAATGGGTTAATGCCATATTTGCTCGTGCCGGCGAAACCCAAGATGGTTTCCCTGTAGTTAACTTGGTTATGAGTGACATAACAAACCTTAAGATTGCTGAGATGAAGGCTATGCTTGAAGAACAAAAATACCTTATCATCTCAGATATCTCCGAAGAGCTTCCTTATGAGTACGATATAGCAGAGGATGTTATAACTTTCGCCGAGAAGTTTAACCATATATTTGAAGGTGAATCCATCATATACAACCCTGCTGAGAATATGCTTTCCTCAGCTCTTGTTTCATATGATACAAAGGATGCCATCGAGGAGTTATTCTATCTGGCAAAACTTGGTACTGAATACCATTCAACTGAATTCAAATTAAACACTAAAAACGGTGGCTACCAGTGGTATTTTTCCACTTTCTCCACCATCTATGATGAGGACAGTAACCCTATAAGAGTAGTTGGACTTCTTCGTAACATCCACTCTCAGAAAATCGAGCAGCAAAAGCTCTTAACCAAAGCGGAAACTGACCTTATGACCGGCCTTCTCAATAAGGCAACAACCGAGTCTAAGATTAAGTCTTACCTTAGAGAATTAAACGGAAACAGCTACAATGTTCTTATGTTAGTTGATATTGATGACTTCAAGAACATCAACGACACCTATGGACATCTAAAGGGTGATGCTGTAATTATAGACATCGCTAACGCTCTTATGGAATATACTGGCGACTATGGTATCGCAGGCAGACTTGGCGGTGATGAGTTCTGTGTATACTTCACCAACCTTCTCGACACAACAGTTGCCTCAGAAAAAGCAAAACTTATAGCGGATAAGCTCCGGGACAAATATCCGGGCGATAACGGAGATTGTAAGGTTACCTTAAGTATAGGTATCGCTGCTACAAACGAGCAGATTCCTTACAGTGTTCTCCTCGAAAATGCAGACACTGCTCTTTATCAGGCTAAGCTTAATGGCAAAAACTGCTATTATTGTTACGAAGAAGATATGGAGCGTGGAACCTACAAAAATGAACGTAAGAGCAACAAAGCTATAGAATCCACTGAGGATAAAGTTATGACCGAATTACTCACTACTCTCTTCGGTACCAACAACACCTACAGTGCTATAGAAAATTCACTTAAGCTTATTGGTGAAAACTACGATATCGACAAGATTAATATATGGGAGTATGGATACAACACTAACTTTGTTGACTGTACACATCAATGGTGTCGCGAAGGTATAAAAAGTGATCGTTCCATCTGTCAACACACCCCTGCCGCAGTTCTAGAAGAGTTGGATGCTATGGGAACAGATGGTATTGTGTACTCTTCAGACACTTCTCTTATTAAGCTTAATTTTGCCAGTATGAACCCTGAATCTATGGGTGTAAAAAAGCTCATTCAATCACAGATTGAATTAAATGGCAAAATCGTTGGTTATATAAGCATTTACTCCATGAACCCAAGTACTTCTTGGTCTGTGTCAACGCTTTCAACTTACAAGCTTATATTTAAAGTTATAGCTGAAGCAGTTTGTTATAAACAAAACCAAAGAACCTTATCTTTACTTCGTGAGGATACTATAAGTACATTTAACCTCATACAAAATCCATTAGTCATCGTAGACAAGGATACCTATGATATTATGTACTTTAATGATTATGCAACAGACTACTACCCTAATTTGATGCTTAATTCAAAGTGTTATAGTAGTATGTACCAGGAAGGTTCTCCTTGTATAGATTGTCCGCTTCACAAGATGCAGGCAAACAAACCAGCCAAGTTTACAAAGCACAACAAAACAGTGGATGAGATGATTGATATATACCTTTCCCCAATCAAATGGAATATAAGTTCTAACTCATTCCTCATATCCGCTGGTACACACAAGCAGACTAAGTCTGAACGTTTAAAACAGGAGATAGAGCAAAACCTTACTATCGAGAAAAAAATTGCCGAGGCTTCCTACAAGGATATTGTTACTGGCTACGGCAACTTTGAGAAGTTTAAAGTGGATGCACAGGAGATTTTATCAGACAATCCTGATGAAGATTTTGTAATGTTCTACTTCAATATCAAAAACTTCAAATACATTAACGAGACCTATGGTCACACTGTAGGCGATAGGACATTAAAAACCGTTGCTGATGTTCTTTCAAAATACTTAGTGGAGGACGAAGTTTTTGCCAGAGTCATAAGTGATACATACATCATGTTGATTCACTATAAGAATCAAGACAGTTTTATGTCCACCTTCAACAATATCAAACGAGAGATTCACGATGCCTGTCGTACAGTTCAGGATAGATTTGTGGTGGATTTTGTCACTGGTATACTTATCATCGACGAGACTATGCACTCTTACTCTATAAATCGTTTAGTAGATAGAGCTATGATGGCTGCAAAGTCTGTAGATTTTTCTATGGGTGTTACATATGCCTTCTACGACGACGAGTACCACAAGAAAGTACTTAATGATGCTCAGATAGAAAACAGTATGCACGGTGCTTTAGAGAACAAAGAATTTTGTGCTTACGTTCAACCTAAGTATGATATCAGTACAAACAGTCTAATCGGCGGCGAGCTTTTGGTTAGATGGTTATCACCATCAAAAGGTTTCCTGGAGCCTGCTGCATTTATTCCTTCTTTTGAAAAGAATGGATTTATATATCAGATTGACTGCTTTATGCTTGAGCAAGCCTGTATATCTCTCAGAAAATATTTAAATAACGATATATACGTGCTTCCATTTTCTGTAAACTTATCAAGAGTCACTCTTGCTAATCCAGAATTTTTAGCACGTGTTCAGGAGATTGTAGAAAAGTACTACATTCCTCACCACTATATCGAATTCGAAATAACAGAAAGTATTTTCTCAGAGAACTATTCACAGATGATAGATGTTTTAAGAAAGCTCAAGGACATGGATTTCATTATCAATATGGATGATTTCGGAACTGGTTACTCTTCACTCACACTGTTAAAAGACTTACCTATCGATGTAATCAAGCTCGACCATGATTTCCTTGCCCGTTCTGCTGCAAGCGATAAAAATGCTGCTTGTATACTAAAGAGTATTGTAGATATGGCTCATGCTTTGGACATAAGAGTCGTAAGCGAAGGTATCGAAACTGCGGAGCAACTTGATATGCTCAAATCCATCAACTGCGAGATTGGTCAAGGTTTCCTTTTTGCTAAACCTATGCCTATCGAGGATTACGACAAGATGCTTAAGGAATACTCTCAAGGAACATCATAATTTTTCAGTTTTTTTGACAAAACTATTGACATTAAATATGCTTTTTGATATTCTAAGTCTTGCGTGCGTAGTTGTACGAGTAGAATAATTCACGCTGGTCCAGCTTATCTAGTGGTGTGGGTAAGTTGTTCGTGTCTTGACCGTAGTGATGAATATATAACACATTATTGATTAATTTTTTATGGAGGAGTCAGATATGGCTAATATCAAATCTGCAAAGAAGAGAATTCTTGTAATCGAAACTAAGACATTAAGAAATAAGATGATCAAGTCTAAGGTTAAGACTATGGTTAAGAAGGTAGAGGCTGCTATCGCTGCTGGCGATAAGGCTGCTGCAGAGTCAGCTCTTAAGGTTGCTATCTCAGAGATAAGCAAGGCTTGTTCAAAGGGTATCTACCACAAGAACAACGCTGCTAGAAAGATTTCTCGTTTAACAGTAGCTGTTAACAAGATGGCTTAATAGTAAAATAAAAAATAAGCACTGATTATTCAGTGCTTATTTTTTGTTTATAAAACTATTGCAATAGATTCATCATAAGCATCTCTACTGCCAGATTATCTTTCATTGCACCAGTCTTAATACTCGTATCAGCTTCCTGACACATATTTACCTTCTCCAACAATTCCTCATAAGTATATGCGTTACACTGAGCAACGTATTTTTTCACTACAAAAGGCTGAATCTTTAGGGCTGAGGCTATCTTTGCATTGTCCTGTTTATCCATCAAGGCAAGCTTTGTTTTTAGCAAAAGATTAAACTGTCTGGTTATAAGATATAATATCCTCATAGCCGGTTCTCTTAATTCCTTTAAGTCGGCATATAGCTCCATAGTACGCTTTTTGTCTTTTCTAGAAAGAGCATCCATCATATCAAATATCTTACCTTCTATCTGATTAATAGATAAATCCTCTACCTTGTCTACAGTTACTATTCCATCCTCCATGCAATAACACTTTAATTTTTCTGCCTCATTGCATAAAGTATTCATATCATTTCCTACATACTCAATAAGCTTATATACTGCCTTATCTTCAATCTGTATATCTTCATTTGTAAATAATTTCTTTACCCATATAAGCAAAGTTCGCTCATCTGGTATATCAAAATTTGCCACAGTTCCTATCTTAGATATATCTTTGTATAATTTACATCTTTTATCTATATTGTGCTCAGCAAAAATGAGAACCGTTGTATCGGGAATATCTTCAAAAAGTTTCTCCATATCCTCATTACCTTTTTTGAAGAAATCACTATCCTCAACCAATATCACTCGTCTATCAGCAAAAAAAGGCATAGTTGTGGCAAGCTCAGCTATAGCATCTGACTTTATTCCATCTCCCTTAAAAACTCCATAGTTCATAGAGTCTTCAACATCAATAAGAGCAGCTCTTAACTTGTTCTTATACTGATTAACCAGATACTCTTCTGCACCACCAAGAAGATAGAGCTTTGAAAACTCTCCCTTTTCTATATGAGAATTAATTATAGACATTCCATTTGCTTCTGCCATACAAGTTTCCTCTCTGTAACATAGAATTCTTTCTCACTTATCCATAGCTGATTATATCAAAAAATAAACTTCTTGTGAACTGTTCTTAGATGATAATAATTATTTTATCTCAAGTATAACTGCCCCAAGTTCCTTTGTAACAAGACATCTAACTCCTGCATCTATCATCCCATTCAATACTTCTTGATGAGGATGCCCATAGAAATTATTTTTACCTGCAGAAATAACTCCATAACCACCTTCTGCAAAAACATATAACTCGTTACATAAGGAATATCTTGAGCCATGATGTGGCACCTTGATTACATCATACCTTGCTGGCAGCACACCCTGATTAAGAGTCAGCATATGTTCAAGACCTTCTTTATCCATATCTCCCGTAAATAATATATTAAAATATGGAGATTCAAAACTAAGTCCCATAGATGCTTGATTTTTGTCTTTATAAGGGTAATTATCGTCTGGGGCCAAGCAACTTATCTTTGTATTTCCATGCACAATATAATCTCCTTGATTCATGATTATAAGATTTATCCCTTGTTTTTTCGCAAGTTGCATTATGTAAACTTCATTATTGTCATCCAAAAATACATTACCAATCACAATATTTTCAACCTTAATACCCGATAATGTACCCTTTTCCAATACATATACAAGACCACTAATATGGTCCTCATCGCAGTGGCTGATAAACCAATAATCAACTCTAGCCATGTTCATATATTTTAGTGCAGGACATATCACATATTCTCCTAAGCTGGCATTACTAGTAGAACCACCATCAATTACAACATTAAGTCCCTCTTTTGTTTTTATAAGGATTCCATCCCCCTGTCCTACATCCAAAAATGTCGCCCCATATTCTTGATTAGATTTATGTGTAAACACCAGCACTACGTCCACAAAAACCATCCATATCGCAATCGACAAAGTAATTATAACACACCACTTTTTCCTGCTGTAGCATATATGTTTTTTCTCATATAATCTATCTCTTAGACGCCTTTGAACTTTAGAATTTATCAAAACCATAATCACAAAAATCCCTATGTAATATATTAATACACTGGCAATATGAACCTTTCCGGTGTTAATGTAATAATAAGGTAGTTTTGTAACCATCCTGCAAAGTATTATCATTATCTTTAGAATATATTTTATAGGTATGTAAACTAACCATCCCCAAATAGGTGATATGTAGGAAAGTGCTAGTCCTAAAATCCCTATCCCAACTACCACCCCCATAAATGGTACAATACAAATATTTAGCAACACCGAATAAAGAGGTATGCCATAATACAAATTAGCAATCACAGGAGTTAACATAATATTCACAGATGCAGACATAAGAAATGTAGATACAAAGAAGTACTTAATCGGTTTTTTCTTTTTCATTTTCTTAAGTTTTGTAACACCAAATAAAGATTTCTTCAGGTAGTTCCCCAGTGCCACACCACCTATAGCAAAAAAGCTTAAAATCATACCTCCATCCAATATAGAAAATGGATTTCGCAAAAGCATTAGCAACAATGCAAAAGACATGGCTGTAAGCATATCATAATCTCGGCTGAGTCTCTCACCAATTATAGATATAATCAGCATAATTACAGCTCTAAGTGTTGCATATCCAGCACCCGTCATATTTCCGTACAGGAGTATAATCATGATGGTAGATAAAGCCCCGATACCCTTCTTTACACCAATTCCATTTAATAGCTTATATATCAAACCTCCTATAAAGGATATATGAAGCCCTGATATAACAAGTATATGCGAAATGCCACTCATAGAAAAAAGAAGGCTTATCTCCTCATCAAGATATGTTTTATCTCCCAACAGCAAACTTGTCATAAAACCTGCAGTCTTTTCATCAGCTATGGCATATATTTTTTCTACCAAGTAATCTCTATGTTCATTGAGCGTGTTTTGTAAACTATACCAATACATAGAAACAGACAAGTTTTCTCTTTCTATTTCTTCTTTATGAATATCCAAATCAGGTTCCTTCGCAGAAAAAATAATTCCTCTTCCACCATAATATTTTCGCATATTCATTGTTCCTGGATTAGTCTCTAACTGTATAACAGACACAACTCCATTTATACTTACATAATCACCAATCTTATAGTCTGAGGTTACACCATATACGATTATTTCATATTCACCTATACCACTTCCTATCCTAAGGGTCACTGTCTCTGCTTGCTTAGACGCATCGACCACAATTCCTTTATCATTTATCTGATATATATCTTCATCGCTCTTTCCGTATGTATATATAGTGTATGATTTGTTGTAGTCTTTAACCATGTTCTTATCAACATTCATTCTTAAAGACACTGGTCTTGCCATATCAAAGACCATTATGTATGAAAAGCCAAAAACAATAAAGCTAAGCAAAAAAACAAATCTTTTAAAATATTTTTTCTTTTTTACGTAAATTATAGCAAGACAAATAAGCATAGCCAAAGCTATGCTATAATTTGTTATTCTGTCAGCATAAAGATATGCCACCTCTCCAAGTGCAAACATACCAGACGCCCAGAATAGTATTCTCTTCATAATCCTCCGGAATTTACTTTAGAATTTCACTGTTGAATTGTAGTGGTTTGGATATATCTACAGTTTCTCTGTAAAGTTTAACATCCTCTCCATTTATAGTAATTTGAACATTATTAATTTTAGAAAGAGAAGTAATAGAATTAACCACGGAATACACCACAACTTCACTCTTTACTCCCTCAACTTCTTCATTGAACTTATCATTAAAATCAACATAACAAATATCACCGTTAACCGACACACGGTTTACCTTGGTTCCCTCAGGTAAAGCCCCTGCCTCCGAAAGTATGTTAACTATACTTTCCTCCACTGTGATATTTGGCTGCAAATATATGTCCTTCTCTTCTTTCACAAGACTTGTTCCACCAAAATCAGGATAATACAAATCCACCTTTACCATATTAAATTCATCCTCATAGTCATAAAAATAAAAGGAATCTCTAAGGTATAAATTATCTCCTATTGAAGTGCCTGCTTTATCAAAAACCTTAATATTAACACTGTTTATAGCATCTATTTGAAATAATGTTTCCACAACAGACGCTTTTGCTAAAAGGAAATACTCTCTGTCATATGCATCATTACATACAAACTGAAGGGTGACATTATTATCAGCATCAATAAGATAAGTATTGTATTCTATACTACTATCCAACTTATTCATAATACAAGCCATAAGCTCTTCTACAGAGTATGACACAGAATCCGGCTGTTTTATCTGATATTTTTCATCAGATTTTACAACACTGTTGCCATTAGGATAGTATATATCCACCATACTATTTTCATTTGTTGTAACCTCATTTTTGCTATCTTTCCCACATCTCGCCAAAGCAAAAAGCAGCATCAAAACGAGGGCTAAAACTAAACTTTTTTTCATACTAATTCTCCACACATTTTATCGGTATCTTAATTGTAAATGTTGTTCCCTCACCGGATTCACTATATAATTTAATAGTTCCTTTGTGCATACGAATTACATTTTTCGTAATTGCAAGACCAAGTCCTGTTCCTCCAGTATCCCTACTTCTCGCCTTATCAACTCTGAAAAATCTCTCAAATACCTGTTCCTTACAATCATCTGGTATACCAACTCCAGAATCAGCAACCTTAATGTGGAAATACTTGTGGTCTGCATTTAAGGTAACCTTCACCCAACCATTATCCACATTATACTTAACTGCATTCTCGATAATATTTGTGAGGGCAAGACTGATTTTAACCTCATCTATCTCTGCAACCACATCTCTGTAGCTCTCATAAGTTATATCTATTCCACGGCTATCTGCAATAGGAGCAACTCTCTTTAGAATCACTTCCAATAAATTATTGATATCTGTTTCTTTTATGGTCATCTCCGCATCTTTTCTGTCTGTCTTAACTAATGTGAGGAGATCATTTATAATCTCACTTTCTCTATCAATTTCATCAATAATATCAGACATAAACTCCTTGTACATAACAAGGTCTGCATCTTCGTTTTGAACAAGTGAATCCGCCAAAACCTTCATAGATGTGATAGGCGTTTTTAACTCATGAGACACATTAGAAACGAATTCTTGTCTTGTTGAGTCAATAGCTGCAAGCTTATTCATAGTGTTATTGTAGCTGTTTGTGAGCGTTCTGAACTCTTCAAATCCTCTAACAGGAATATCCTCATCCAAATGTCCCATACGAGTATTTTCAATATGTTTGTTAATTCTTTTTATACCCCTTACACTGGCAAAACCAATAAGAAAGGCTCCAAGAACACAAACTAAAATAATTATAATAAATATAGTTAAATTACCTGATGCTTTAATTGATCTGGCATTGCCCACCAGCTCTATGGATGCATTGAGAATAATAACACCCTTTATCTCTCCCTCATAATACACAGGTTGCATATACTGAATATAGTTTGCTTTTTCAACAACTAATTCTTCTATCTCTCCTGTCATTACTTTAATAACATCTTCACTTATAATAAAAGAATGTTCTGTTTCCCCAAATGAATCTTTAATAATTCTATATTCATCATTAACAACCATGATTCTGCCCTTGAACAGGCTGGCTACAGCTTCAATAGAAGGTTCCAAATTAACTGGTTCAGTAATCTTAAATCCATTATTAGCCAAATTATATGAAAGTATATCACACTGTTGTTTTATGTTATTTATAACTTCCTTTTTATACTTGTCATAATACACCTTGTTAGATGCCAGGGCATAGCTAAGGAGCATAATTCCACACAAAAGTGTAACCATAACAGTTATAAACACACGAAGACTAATATTAAACTTTGGTAATTTTAGTTTAGGTAACCTAATTTTTTTCAAGTCCATATCTCCATTTCAAAAGTAACTTATTAAATATTAACACACCTTATTTAACCATTCAACCCACTTGTTAAATGTATACAATACTGCTAAAATTACTACATAACCCATACATTTTTTCGATTGGAGTGATACCCTATGCCTAATATTGATTTACACTGTCATTTGGATGGTTCTTTTTCCATTGAGCACATCAAAAATACTCTTAATTTACCTATTGGGGATGATGAATTAAAATCAAAACTAACGGCACCAGCTGATTGCCAAAGTCTCGCCCAATATCTCACTTGCTTTGATATACCCATCAGCTGTCTTCAAACAAAAGAACATATTAAAAGCGGAATTTTGGATTTACTTAAGCAGGCTTCTATAGATGACACAAAATATATTGAAATTCGTTTTGCACCAAGCTGTAGCGTAAATGAAAACCAATCTTATCAGGACATATACGAAGCATGTATAGATGGTATTAAAACCGGCAAAGAGCTCTATGATGTAGATTCAAACATAATAGTGTGTGCTATGAGACATCATGATTTAAGTACAAATATTACTATGCTAAAAAATGCTAGGTCATATCTTGGTTTAGGAATATGTGCTTTGGATTTAGCTGGGGATGAAGCAGCCTTTGGAAATGAACAATTTGTAGATTTATTCAAAGAGGCAAAGTCACTTGGTATGCCTTATACTATTCATTCTGGTGAATGTGGCAGCGTACAGAACATTAAAATTGCTTTGGAGCTGGGAGCAAAAAGAGTTGGCCATGGTATAGCTCTCATAAAAGACCCTTCACTTATGAAAGATGTAAAAAAATCACATCTAGGTCTGGAGTTATGTCCTACATCCAACTATCAGACTCGTGCTATATCTCCTAATGACACTTACCCGCTTAGAGCATTTTTAGATGCTGGATTACTTGCAACAGTGAACACAGATAATAGAACCGTAAGTGATACCACTATGACAAAAGAATTAAAACTTTGCAAGGATAAACTTAATATAAACAAAGAAGATTTCATCACCATATATAAAAACAGTGTTGAAATCTCCTTCGCCGATGATAACATCAAAAATAATTTACTTAAATTAGTCTAATTATTCATGGAAATAATATCCCACACCCCACTTAGTATGAATGTACTGTGGGGTTGCTGGGGTTGCTTCTACCTTTTCTCTAAGACGTCTTACATGAACATCTACTGTTCTTGCATCTCCCGGATAAGAAGGTCCCCATATAGTCTGAAGAAGCTGTTCTCTAGAATAAACTTTGTTAGGATTTGATACTAAAAGATATACAAGGTCAAACTCCTTTGCTGTAAGATTAACCTCTTTACCTTCTATGTATACTCTTCTGCTGTCACAATCGATTCTAAGGCCTTTTTTCTCAATACTCTTAGTATCTTTTTTCTCCGCCATACCCTTTGTATTACGTCTAAGTATAGCCTTAATACGAGCCTTCACCTCTAAGATATTAAATGGTTTTGTAATATAATCATCAGCACCATATTCGAGGCCAAGAATCTTATCCATATCATCGCCCTTAGCTGTAAGCATAATAATAGGCACATCAGAAAACTCTCTAACCATCTGGCAAACCTCAAGGCCAGTAAAACCAGGAAGCATTATATCCAAGAGTATAATATCATATTGATTATCTCTCGCCATGGCAATAGCCTCTTCACCATCATATGCTACATCCACCTGCATATCATCCTGCTCAAGGCTAAATTTAATTCCTTTTACGATTGATTTTTCATCGTCTACTACTAATACCTTCTTCATAATGTCACCTCAATTAACAACAATGTAATCCTTTATATTATTATATATACCATCTTTTATACCTGGTATATTTTTTATATCTTCGATATCTTCAAAACTGCCATTATCTTGTCTGTATTCTATTATGGAACAGGCCTTACTCTCTCCTACACCTGGCAAAGTCATAAGTTCATCCAAGGTGGCTGTATTTATATTAACCTTACCATCAGAAGTAATCCCAGATATAGGCGAGTAATCTACTCCTAATTCTTCCTCATAGGGAAAATAAATCCGCTCACCTTCTCTTATCTTCTCAGCTAGATTAACATAGGTACTTGCAGCACCATCAACGAATCCTCCAGCTGCAGCAAGAGCCTCCTCTTTAATGGAATCCGCCGCCAGATAATATACTCCTGGATATGCCACTGCACCGCATACATAAACAGCTACTTGGTTACCCGCTATAGCATCTCCACCAGTAGCTATATCTACACCGTACTCATCCGAAGCAACTTGTTTATCAGCTGTAACAACAATTGCATTTTCCTTTTGGCAAGAACAAAGACCCACTACAAGTATTATATTCCATATTAAAATCAATAACCTACGCATATTAAAATCCCCCTTAATGATTTTTAATATGCATTGGCAAAACACATCTTTATTTTACCTAAGTAAAGGAAATATTACAATAGGCATATCCAATAAATTTTATTTACTTTTCCCACTTAAAAAGTATAAATCCACCTATAGAAAGAACTATGCCCAATAATCTTGTCCACTGGAATTCTACTTTTTCTACTCCGAACCATCCAAATATCTCTATAATATAGGCCACAAGAAGCTGAGATATTACTATAAGCATTACAGCTTTAGCAGGACCTAAAGCAGACATACTCTGTATAACCGTCCATGTTATAAATGCTCCTATTACACCTCCAAGAAGCATATATTTGTTATCTACCTTTGCTAAGGACATTATGGATGCTTCATTTCTCTCAAATATTGCCCACAGTAAAAACGCCACTGCAAAGCTTGAGATTGCAACCCAAGCCGAAGCAAGCCAGGTAGAGGTCTGTTTTGTAACTCCTGTGTTAAAAACTCCCTGTACGCTCATCAAAGCTCCCGATATTATGGCTATTATCCATCCCCACATATTCTACCTCCACAACTAACTTACGGTTGCAACATAAACTTCTTATATCTGTGTACTTATGCAAAACACGTTCCCACTCGGTTGCTCAAGGTAGCGGTACTAACCTCTAAACCACACTACCCAGCATTATGCAAAAACGCTAATGCTGGGTAGTGTGTCTTATGGCTAAGTACCGACCTTCGCAAACGGTTTTGATAAAGCACACAGATATAATCAGTTTATGCTTCAACCTGTATTTACTTTGGTCTTAGTATGTGTGGTTTTATGGATTATTATCCATATTATCTATATGCTTTTTATTGCTGTTCCGATTCCTTTTTCTGTGAAGAACTCGAGAAGGAGTCCATGAGCTATTCTTCCGTCGAGGATATGTACTCTTGATACTCCATTTTTCATTGCTTCGATACAGTTATTAAGCTTTGGAAGCATTCCTCCACCTACAACTCCGTTATCAATGAATTTTTGTGCTTCATCTATATCCATCTCTGAAATAAGTGTTGACTTATCTGTTGGATCTATGAATACACCCTCGATATCTGTTAAGAATACAAGTTTTTCAGCACTTATCGCTGTAGCTATAGCACAGGCAGCATCATCTGCATTTATGTTGTAGCCGTGGTTATCCTCAACACCAAGTCCAATTGGCGCGATTACAGGTATAAATCCGTTATCGATAAGTGTGTCAAGTATCTGACTATCTGCATCCACTACTTCTCCAACATATCCTATATCCTTACCATCAATAAGCTTTTTCTTAGTCTTTAAGAGTCCTGCATCTTTTCCTGTGATACCAACTGCCTTAAGTCCCATCTGCTGCATAAGTGATACCAAAGACTTATTTACCTTTGAAAGTACCATCTCAGCCACATCAAGTGTCTCCTCATCAGTTACACGAAGTCCATTGATAAACTCTGACTCCTTGCCAATCTTCTTAAGCCAAGAGCTTATCTCCTTTCCACCACCGTGAACTATAATTGGCTCCATTCCTACCAACTTAAGAAGGGCAACGTCTCTGATTACGTTATATTTTAATTCTTCGTCAACCATGGCACTTCCACCATACTTAACTACTACTCTTTTGCCATTAAACTTCTGAATATAAGGTACAGCTTCTATAAGGGTCTGTGCCTTAGCAAGATTTACTTCGATTGATTCGTTATTTATCATATCTTTATCCTCACATTTTAAAAATAATCCCAAACAGTTTCTTATAATATCACAGTATCAAAAATATATCAAATCCTTATTATGATCTGTAATCTGCATTTATCTTTACATAGTCATATGTAAGGTCACATCCCCAAGCTGTTGCTGTTGCATCACCGGATTTAACATCAGCTGTGGCAACCACTACCTGAGCCTTCATTATATCTGTAGCCTGTTCCTCATCAAACTTAGCATACATTCCATTTTCCACAAGCTTTACTGTTCCCTTTTCACTGGATACGGTTACATCCACCTTGTAAGGGTCAAACTCAGCCCCTGAATATCCCATAGCACAAAGGATTCTTCCTACATTTGCATCATTTCCATATACTGCACACTTTGTAAGGTTTGATGTAACAATAGACTTAGCAAGTGTCTTTGCAGTTTCCTTATCCTTTGCACCGATTACATCAACCTGGAAAAGCTTTGTAGCACCTTCACCATCTGCTGCAATCTGCTTAGCAAGATATGTATTTACTTCCATAAATGCCTTCTTAAATGTATCGTAGTCCTCTCCCTCTGCTACAATCTTAGTGTTTCCAGCCATACCATTTGCAAGAACCACAACTGTATCGTTGGTAGAAGTATCTCCGTCCACAGATACCATATTAAATGTATCCTCTATAGTTTCCTTAAGAGCCTTGCTAAGAAGTGCACTGTCAATAGCTGCATCTGTTGTAATAAATCCAAGCATTGTTCCCATATTTGGATGAATCATACCTGAACCCTTACACATAGCACCCATAGTAACCTTAGTACCACCGAGAGTAAACTCTACAGCAAACTCCTTCTTATGAGTATCTGTAGTCATAATAGCTGTTGCCGCATCAATAGCTGCCTCTCTTGTATCAGTAATCATATCTTTTAAAAGGTTAACACCATTTGCTATTACATCCATAGGAAGAGTAAAGCCTATAACACCTGTTGATGCAACTAAAACCTGGTCTGGATTAACATTAAGCGCTTCTCCTACCATCTTAGCTGTATCTACAGAATTCTGATATCCTGCCTCACCTGTACAAGCATTAGCTATACCACTGTTGACTACAACTGCCTGAGCCACTCCCCCTTCACAAACCTTCATATCCCAAAGTACTGGAGCAGCTTTTACGATATTTCTTGTAAATGTACCTGCTGTTGCTGCCGGAACCTCAGAATAAATCATAGCCATATCTTTATTTGTTTTACCTGCTTTAATACCTGCGCGAGTTCCTGCCGCCTTAAAGCCCTTTGGTGCGGTAACACCGCCATCTATAACTGTTATAATACTCATATTATCATCTCCTAATCTTATATTTATTATGGGAACATTGGTGGCATCATGAGACCCTCATTTTCAGGAAGTCCCATAATAAGGTTCATATTCTGCACTGCCTGACCTGCTGCACCCTTTACAAGATTATCCATAGCACCCATAACTACAACTCTCTTTGTTCTAGGGTCAATTGTAAAGTTAATATCCACAAGGTTACTTCCCTCAACCCATCTGGTCTCAGGACATACACCCTTTTCAAGAACTCTTACAAACTGCTCATCTGCATAATACTTGTCATATACTGCCTTAATCTCTTCATATGTATATTCCTTATTTAAATTAGCATAAGCAGTAACCAATATACCTCTATTCATTGGCACTAAATGAGGTGTGAAATTTAAGAGCAATGGTTCACCCTCGTAAGCATATCCAAGTTGCTCCTCAATCTCAGGAGTATGTCTGTGGCTGGTTACTCCGTAAGCCTTAATACTCTCATTTACCTCGCAGAAAAGGTTAGCAACCTTAGCACCTCTTCCTGCTCCTGAAGTACCTGACTTAGCGTCTATGATTATAGTATTTACGTCTATCATCTTTTCCTTTACAAGTGGATACATAGAAAGGATTGAACAGGTTGTATAACAACCAGGGTTAGCGATAAGTCTTGCCTTCTTTATATCCTCTCTGTTAATCTCGCAAAGACCATAAACAGCTTCTTCAATAAACTGTGGACTCTTATGCTCAATACCATACCACTTCTCATAAGTAGCCACATCCTTGATTCTAAAGTCTGCTGAAAGGTCTACTATCTTAGTCTTTGATAATATATCTTCATTTACAAGAGATGCACAAAGTCCCTGTGGAGTAGCTGTAAATATAACATCTGCCTTCTCAGCAAGTTCTTCCATGTTATCATCCATGCACTTTGCATCTACAATCTGAAACATATTGCCATACACTTCAGAATACTTCTTATCTATATAACTTCTTGAACCATACCAAACAATCTCTACATCTTTATGACCAAGGAGTATACGAACTAACTCCTGTCCTGCATATCCTGTTGAACCAATAATACCTACTTTTACCATATAAAACGCCTCTTTTCCTCAAAACTATATCCGATTATACAACTCCATACAGAAATATGCAATAGATTCTTGGATTTTATTGAATATTTTTTGAATTTTATTCATTTATTTGCATATTATACATTATTTTATGCATAAAATTATTAAAATACTTATTGCAATATCCAAATTTAAGGTTTATACTGATAGCAGTGTGAATTTACATACGAAATGTATTTCAATAATATTCTAAGGAGGATTTCATATAATGAAAGAAAGAGTTATTCTTGCGTATTCTGGTGGACTTGATACAACTGCCATTATACCTTGGTTAAAAGAGACTTATGATTTCGACGTTGTATGTGTATGTATCGACGTTGGACAGGAAAGCGAGCTTGAGGGATTAGAGGAAAGAGCTAAGTACTCAGGTGCTGAGAAGCTTTACATCCTTGATGTTGTTGATGAGTTCTGTGATGACTTCATCGTTCCAGGTGTTCAGGCTAACGCTACATATGAGAATAAGTACCTTCTCGGTACATCATTTGCAAGACCTCTTATTGCTAAGAAGCTTGTAGAAATTGCTCGTAAGGAGAATGCTACTACTATCTGCCACGGTGCAACTGGTAAGGGTAACGACCAGGTTCGTTTTGAGATTAATATCAAGGCTTTAGCTCCAGACCTTAAGATAATCGCTACTTGGAGACAGCCAGAGTGGACTATGCAGTCACGTGAGGACGAAATCGCATACTGTAAGGCACACGGCATCGACCTTCCATTTGATGCATCATCTTCATACAGCCGCGATAGAAACTTATGGCACATCAGCCACGAGGGACTTGAGCTTGAAGACCCAGCACAGGAACCAAATTGGGATCACCTTCTTGTTCTCGGTACACACCCAGAGAAAGCCCCAGATGAGGCAGAGTATGTTACTATGACATTTGAGAAGGGTGTTCCAAAGTCAGTTAATGGCAAGGAGATGAAGGTTTCAGACATCATCCGTGAGTTAAACAAACTTGGTGGTAAGCATGGTGTTGGTATCGTAGATATCGTTGAGAACCGTGTAGTTGGTATGAAGTCACGTGGTGTATATGAGACTCCTGGTGGAACAATTCTTATGGAGGCTCACAAGCAGTTAGAAGAACTTATCCTTGACAGAGATACACTTGCATACAAGAAGCTTGTTTCTGACAAGTTTGCTGATATGATTTACGAAGGAAAGTGGTACTGCCCACTCCGCGAGTCACTTCAGGCATTTATCGAGAAGACTCAGGAAAGAGTTACTGGTGAAGTTAAGTTCAAGCTTTACAAGGGTAACATCATCAAGGCTGGTACAACTTCTCCATACTCAATGTATTCAGAGGAGCTTGCAAGCTTTACAACTGGTGATTTATACGACCACAAGGATGCAGAAGGTTTCATCAACCTCTTCGGCTTATCTATGAAGGTTCGTGCAATGCTTGACGCAAAAAGAGATAATTAAGAATAATTAAACATAAATAAAAAACCATAAGCATAATGCTTATGGTTTTTTTATTCTTCATCAAACATATCTTTCACAACACGTTCTATCTTATCATCATCTTGAGTAAGTTTTTTGTTCACAGCAAAATAATTCATAAGTCTAAACATAATCTTCATCTTGCCCTCATCATCACATTCATATATCTTATTCCAAAGTTCTGTATCATCCCTTAATGTACCACAATATATATAATCAGCACTAACCCCAAAACTATGTTGCACAGCATCTGCTGTTCTTCTAGACGCCTCAAGCTTACCAGCTTCAATACCTTTATATAATGATACAGATATTCCAAGTTTCTCAGCCATCTGCTCCTGGGTAAGTTCAAAGGATTTCCTTAATTTTTTAAGGCGATCTGCACTAGACTCATCATATATCATAAACTTTCAAATCCTCCAAGAATAATATTATGCCTATAATTATAAGATTATATCCGCTTATAATACAGCTAATATCTCTGCACTCTTAGTGTAATTTTATTGGCTATTTGTGAATTATTGATTACCATCAAATGTATTATTAATATAACATTGAACCCCTTTTTGATACTTCATATATACCATTTCTTAAATATTCATAATTATCAATATAATTGTATACTACAAACTTGCCATCTTTTTTCTTATTCTTTTCATCATAATATGTATAAGTTACTTTTATACCTTTTATCTTTTCTTCCACATTTGTAATGTTATTTATAGGAAATGCAACAGCAGAAAAAAGGCCATTACATATCAGCTGTCCTATTAAATTTGCTTCCCTTGTGTATTTAGTAACTGTTTTCACATTTTTTTCGTTTGCTTTTCTTATAAAAATTGCACTTAATCCAGTAGACATAAATCTTTGTCTATAATCCCACAGTCCAGTATACTGTAGATACGTATAACCTATTGTATCTACAATATACAATCCACCATCTTCAAGCATCACAAAAAATTTACTATATTCTTTTTTCTTCTTTTCAATACTATAGCTATACATAGCTAAGGAATAACTGAATACTAATATAAACACAAAAGCTAATCTTGTCATTTCGTCCCTATAACCAGACTTTGTACCTATAATAAGCAAACTTCCCATCAAAGCAGGCAAAATCAATATTATTGCCAACAATGAAAAAACATTAAAAACTGGCATGTTATCTGGATTATACGACCACATATAATATCTTCCTGTTGTATTCATAATATGCCTCCATTCTTGTAATTTAAATTATTAATAAAAACAATATATGTATTATATATCAGCCATCTTATTTCCGCAAGTTTTGCATCGTTGTTTTCCTCTGCCCTTATTTTTTCCTCTGATGCCATGGAGGCAAATTCACTCTTTGCCACCCATGTCCCTACTTTAGAAGGTAGGTTTTGGACATATTCGCAGGCAGAGATGATTGAGTCCATGTTGCAGCTTATGTCTAAGTTTTCTGCACAAAAAAATCCCTAGCAAATAATTATATCTGCTAGGGACAAATGAATTTTATTTAGTAAAATAAGTGATTACCTATAATTGTATGTGTTCCAAACGAATCAGGGTCATCAACAATATACATCGCTCTAAAGTAGAGGAAGCTTCCTATATTGTTATTACCAGCAAGAGCATCATTAACAGCTCTTATGGATGTTGAAAATGCACCATTTTCTAGGTAATAATCTAAATATGGTGAATTAACTGATGAGAACTGGTATGGTGCATATATTACTTCTGTAACTGTATCACCCCAATATCCATTCTGTAGTCTATTAAGAATAACATTTGCAACTGCAAGCTGACCCTCATAAGACTCGCTACCGCTCTCTAATGTTACGATACAAGCCATAAGATTAATCTCTTCCTGAGTTAACACAATTGGACCTCTATTAGTTGGCTGAACAGTTATAAAGTTATCTGATGTTGTATCATCAGTTTCCTCTTCAGTTGTAGTTTCTTCAGTAGTTGTTTCCTCTGTTGTTGACTCCTCTGTCGTTGGAGCCTCTGTTGTTGGAGCCTCTGTTGTAGTCTCTTCTACAGTTGGAGTCTGAACAACAGGTGCTTCGGACTCTTCCTCCTGCTTTGGCTTAGTGTTTGAGTTATCAATCTCTTCTTCCTCATCCTCTTCAACTTCAACCTCAACAGGTGTAGCAACTGAATCCTCTGATTCCATATATTCCTTAGCTTCTTCTCCAATGACTACGAAGTCAGATTTAACATAACCTGTTACTTCACCAGATTTGAAATATATCCAATCACCTTCTTCAGATATAACTTCTCCAACATTGCCATAATTAAGCTTACCTATTATATCTGAATCTGTTGTAGCCTTTGCTCTAACATTAACCTCGTTTGCTACAGCTACCATCAAATTCTCATAATCAACTGATGTGTCTGTAACCATCTCAGTGTCATTAGGCTTAACCTCTGGTTCAACACCTGTATCAAGATCTGACATAATAACTGGTATAGAAACTGGGTTAAGGTTATCCATCTTGGTTATGTGTATAGTCTGTCTTTCCTCGGCAGCAACCACTTCCTCCGGTGAATCCACCGTCTGTTCTGAAAAAACAACTACTCCCATAGCCACCGCTAGAACAGCCATAAAAATGGTTGCAATCATAAGGTTACGGACAAAATAGCCACCGTTCAACACATTCTTAATCATATATAATCTAAGGTTATGAAGTTTTCTTTTTGTTCTTTTGTTCACTTCTATGTACCTTCCTAAAACTGTAACATACAAACTGTTACATTTTTGTTACGAAAGTATTATAGCACTAGCTACAAAATGTGTCAAGCTATACCATATTCTTACATTTTTCAACCATATTTTTATTCATAGTATTTTACCATATCAATGAATTCCACCTTATATGGATCATCATTATAACCATCCACACTTGTTGCAAGTTCTAAAATCATCTCTACATCTGTGCTTCCCATATATTCGCTGTCCTTGAGATACATTCCAAAAGCTGCGACTGACGCTGCCCATCTTAAATTATCAGAGCCTTTTTCCATATAATCATCTGTTGTACATACATAAGAATTAAGCTTGCTTGAATCTTCTTCTGGCTCTTTATATCTTACATTTACAGTAAAAAGTTCATCGCTATATTCCCCTGTATAACTTCCCTCTGTTGTATCGTATTTTGAATCCACTTCCGGTATCTCCATTGCAGAATCAATAGGCACTATCTCGTAGATTGCAGTTACAGTATGACCAGCTCCCATTTCGCCACCATCTTTTGTATCATCTGCGAAATCTTCTGCTGCCATAACTCGATTCTCATATCCTATAAGTCTGTATCCCTTTATCTGTGCAGGATTAAATTCTACCTGTAACTTCACATCCTTTGCCACTGTAATAAGATTAGCACCCATATCGTCAACAAGGGCTCTTTTTGCCTCAAAGAGAGTGTCAATATAAGCATAGTTTCCATTTCCCTTGTCTGCCAAGGTTTCTAGCTTGTTATCCTTATAGTTACCATCCCCAAAGCCAAGAACACTTAAATACACTCCTGTTTCTTTCTTCTTAGTGATTAACTTTTCAAGAGCGCCTTCACTTGTAACACCAACATTCAAATCTCCATCTGTAGCGAGAATCACTCTGTTGTTTCCGCCTTTAATATAGTATTTTTCAGCTATATCATAAGCAGTTTCTATTCCTGCAGAACCATTGGTTGAGCCTCCTGCCTCAAGTTCCTCTATTGCCTTTGTTATCTCGTAATAGTTATCTCCTGACACACCCTCGAGAACCACTGTGTCTGAGCCTGCGTAGGTCACTATTGATATTCTATCCTTTTCAGTAAGATTTTCCGCAAGAATGCAAAGAGACTGCTGTACCAGTGGAAGTTTATTATCATAGTACATAGAACCGGATGTATCTATAAGAAATACTATATTTGAATCCGGTGCCTCAGAAAAATCTACTGCCTCCGTATTAAGAGATATAAGTGCTAGTTTTGTATCCTCATTCCAAGGACAATCTGCGTACTCTGTATATACTGCAAACTTATCATCTCCCTCTGGTTCTGCATAATCATAGTGGAAATAGTTAATCATCTCCTCAATTCTTACTGATGCCGGGTCTACATCATATCCGTTCATTATATTATATCTGATGTTGGTATAAGATGCTGTATCTACATCTGCACCAAAAGTAGAAAATGGTGATGTCTGGGTTGACATCCATGAGTTTTCTGCCAGGTCATCATACTCGTTAGTGTTATACTCTACATCCTCATAAGGATCAGTATCTCCCCCCACTGCCACGGTATTTTCTGCACAGGTTGCATCCTGGCATACATATCCATCCATAGCCTCTTCCTCATATTCGTACTCTTGATAGTCACCATCTGTCACATCATATTTTACATCCGAGCTTTTTTCTTCCTTTTCTCCGCAACCGCAAAGACCAAGCATCATAGTTGCAACTAGACCATATACCAAAGTCTTTTTTCTTAATTTCATATTTTTCTTTCTCATAATAATTCCTCCTAATCTTCTAAAAATTATTTTCATGTAAGATTAATCTTTTAAATAAATAACCCATCCGTATATGTGTTATATCTAATATACGAATGGGTTTTCATTTTTTATGGAATTATTTTTAATTTTTTTATTCTGGTACTTTCATATCCTTGATTCTCGCCTCATACTTACCTTCTTCATTTGTGGTTAGGGAATCAAATTCTATCTCCCAAAATACGAAAGCATTATCTATGATATAAATCTTCATTGGATTAGAGATAATAATCACTGTCCCTTTTTTAAGCTTAAATTCCTCGTACTCATTTGAAAGAATTTTATCAACTCTAAAGCTTACTGTATAATTATCATAGTCAAAATCCACCAGTTCACCCTCCACCGAAAGTACTCGTGCATCTTTTATCTCTTCTTCGGTCTCTTCCTGGTCACTAGTTTCCTGTGAATTAATCATTGATTCTGTAGGTGTTAAGTTTTCACCTGACTCTGCATCGTAACAATCCTCCGCCACAGCCTCAGTTACTACCTCCGTATCCTCTGCGTAATACTCGTCTTTTACATTTTCCTGCATATCAGCACCGTCATACACATGGTCATATTTTATGTCTGAGGACTTTTCCTTACTTCCTCCCAGACCACTCACAACAGCTACAACTGGTACTGCTATTATAGTTACAATCACCACTGCCGCAACCATATTTCTTACCTTGCGTTTTCTAAGTCTTTCATTTTGTGCCTCAAGTCTTATAGAACTAAGTTCTACATCCACACCTTTTTCTATTCTTTCCCAAAGGTCAGGGGTATTTTCTTCAGACATCCTATAATATGCATCAAGCATCTCAGGGGACATCTCCTCTATCATAACTTCGTTCTGAAGGTTCTCGCTCTTATATTCATTTAAATTGGTTATTTTATTCTCGTTCATAATCGCTAAGACACCTCCTTAACTTTTTTATTCCCTGATTGTACAGCCAGGTTACTGTTCCCATTGGTTGCCCTAACATGTGAGCTATCTCCTTGAATTTTAATCCTCCAAGAAGTTTCAAATCAATTATTTCTCTCTCATTATCATTTAAAGTCCCCATAGCATTTTTCATATCTTCCGACAATATAGCTTTATCTTCCACAGAAGCTTCATTTGTAGCCTGGCTAGACTTATTATCTATATAGCTATTTTCCCCTGTATCATCATCTGTAAATGCGGACTCTAAAACTTCTCTATTACTCTTCCTTAAAGCGTCTATAGCCATATTCTTTGCTATGGCTGCCATCCACGCTCTATGAGAAGTACCTTTTTTGTATGTACCTGCCACTCTTACCAGCTTGATAAAGAACTCCGAGGTAATATCCTCTGCATCCTCCCGACGTTTTACCGTATCATACACTATGGCATATATAAACCTTATGTATGCCTCGTAAATCTGCCTTAAGGCGCCTTTATCACCCTTGCTAAGTAAGCTGATGGCGGTTTGAAATTCCTTGTCTGTCATTTCATAACCTCCCACCTATGTGAGAACCCCTCACATAATATACGTTTGCTAATTATTTTTTTATGGTTAAAATTTAAAAATTATTTATTCTTGTAATAAAATATAGCAAGCTGGGTTCTATCCCTGAGCTGCAATTTCTCAAGTATGGTGCTGATATAGTTTCTAACTGTTCCCTCACTAAGGAAAAGTCTTTCAGAAATCTCCTTGTTGCTATATCCAGCTGCAACTTCTTCGATTATCTCCATCTCTTTTTCAGATATGTCATACTTGCCATAGTCAAATTCATTTTTCTTAGCCATTAGTTCTGGAAGCTTCTCTACGATATCCTGTCCAAAAACACTCTGTCCGCTGTAAACCGCCTCTAGTGCTGGCACAATACTCTCAAAGTCCTGCTTTAATATATATCCCTTGGCCCCTATGGTAAGTGCCTTTACTATGTACTCATCATCCATAAATGTAGTTAGATAAAGAATCTTTGCCTCAGGATATTTTGCGAGTATCTTCTCCCCCGCCTCAAGGCCGGTCATACCAGCCATTCGAATATCCATAAGTAACACATCCGGCTTTAATTCCTCATATAAGTTTATGGCTTCCTCACCACTGTTTCCAACTGCTGCAACCTCCATATCCTTGTCATACTCTAAAATAGTTTTTAATGATATAGCTACAAGCATATCATCATCTACAACCAATACTCTCATATATACCTCCTAATTCTTAAGCATCACAATTATTACTGCCTTAAAAATTGTATCTACCTATCCAACATTCAATCATATCATCTAGGCATGGTAACAAATATTTTAAATCCATTAGCATCATCTATAACTATATTTCCTCTTAAAGCAGCGACTCTATCCTGCATATTTTGAAGTCCTATGCCTTCTCCCTGCTTCTTTGTGACATCAAAAGTTTTGTCACGAGACACATTCCTTTTATCACTTGAAATATTGCCACTACTGTAGTCGTGAACCACCAGCTGATACATACCGGGATGTTCTCTCACTATTATATCTACTCTGTCATTTTCACTGTATTTAAGTATGTTTGATATACCTTCCTTAACAATACCTATAATGGCATATTTATATTTTCTATCAATATTTTTGCCTGCATCATACTCAAGCTTACAGTTAAATCGCTCCTCAAGCTCCCTCATCATATCCACTATGGTTTGTTTCATATCCACCGATTCATCGTGAAGGTCGTGAACACTCTCCCTAATGTTATTCATAGCAACATCCAGATTGTTTTTAACTGACTCTAGCTGTCCGTGGAGGGGCTCCTCTTTATTGATGGTCATAAGAGCTCCCATCTGAAGTATAGAGCGAGTTATCATGTGGCCTACATTGTCATGAATCTCCCGGGCAATTCTGTTTCTTTCCTTTAAGGTTGCAACATACACCTCTGAATCCTGCTTTTCAATAAGATGCTTGTTCTTCTCTGCAAGGAGCATATTTCTCTCCTCCGAGTCATCTCTAATATGCTTAATCATCTCATGAAGCTTATCATTTTCACGGCTACGCAAGTATAAAATCAAGGCAAGCAACTCTCCAAATGCAATGAGTAGGGCTGCAAGCGGTGTAATATTATCCAAAGTGGAAAATCCATATCCACTGATAATTACAAGGAACGCCATCTCCACATATCTTTTCCACCTGAAGAGCTCATACATAACCACAGGAGCTATGCATATTAAAGGTTCAAAAAACAGGCTAATCAAAATATATATCCACCCAAATCCCACAGATACATATTTTTCATCAAAATAGTAGGATAACCCAGCTATAACCACCCCTGTAAGTCCAAGGATGACTATCTCCCTCATAGCGCACATCTGAATAAGCACCATAAAAGATATCCATATTAAAATAAGTCTATCTACTATATACGACATAATTTTCTCCTAAATACTGATGGGGATATTTTAACATATGTAGGATAAAAAAGAAATAAGCATCCTAAGTTGGTAGGATGCTTATGGTTAAATATTCACATGTGACACTAATAAAATATTATCTCTAAATGTTACATAATTCTTCATCCGGTTTTTGCCCATTATGAGCCAACCACTTACACTCTAACATTTCCATATTTGTAAATATAGCTTTGAACGAAGAATCTTCTGGGCTACATGCGTAAATACCAAATCTGATTTTATTTCCGCCATTCCACATATGACAAATGCGCATCTGTTTGAAATGCACCCCATCATCAGAACATTCAATGCAATAATCATCTTCTCGACGACTAAATCTATACCACATATGCTTTATTGTAGTAGCAATTTCCGTAGTCGCCCAATCAGAGTATCCATTATTTGTTACTACACTACCAAGATGTTGGTATTCTTCATTTTCATATTCAATTGAAGCCTTAATCCAATTCTCACTATCAAGGTACATCACTATTCCACATTGGTCGAATCTGCACTTTGTTTCAAACTGCGTTTTTACAATAAAAGAAAAATATTTTTTGTCTGTTTCCAACTGTAAAACAGGCGCATTATCATTTACAAAATGATAGTAAGTCCTTTGCCACAAATCAGTGTGTGGTTTCGTAATTATTTCTATCTTTTCATCACAAATTGAATAATCCAATGGTTCTCTTATCCATTTCATTTTACGGATATCAAAATTCATTATATCTCAACCTTTCCGTCCAATACATTATCAATATCGACTCTACTCACCCACATTCATATTCACAATGATATTCCGAATCGACAATACCATACTTGGTGAAACCGACAATTCATCGATTCCCATGCGTATAAAGCTTTCCGTCAGAGTAGTATCCGCACCAAGTTCACCACATATACCAACCCAACAATTTTCTTTATGTCCATTGTCAATAACCATCTGAATCATACGCAATATCGCCGGATGATGAGCATCATAAATATTGTCTAGTTTTGCATTTTGACGATCTATTGCTAGTGTATACTGGGTAAGATCATTGGTACCAATACTAAAGAAATCTACCTCTTTTGCAAGCATATCACTAATCATAACTGCTGCTGGAGTCTCAATCATAATACCCAATTCCACTTCACCATAAGACACATTGATATCATCTAATTCCTGTTTTACCTCATCACAAATTCTCTTAATTTGTCTTACTTCATCAACAGAAATAATCATCGGAAACATAATTGAAATTGTTCCAAATGCAGATGCTCTGTACAGTGCACGCAACTGTGTCTTAAATATCTCTACTCTATCAAGACAAATTCGAATTGCACGATATCCCATAGCAGGATTCTCTTCATGTTCCATTTCAAAATAGTCTACCTGCTTGTCTGCACCAATGTCTAGTGTTCGAATCACCACTTTCTTACCAGCCATATTCTGCACCACAGTTTTATATACCTGAAACTGTTCGTCCTCTGTAGGATAAGTATCTTTTTCTAAATACAAAAATTCACTTCGAAACAACCCAATTCCCGATGCATCATTCGCCAATACATTCGCTACATCTGCTACACTACCAATATTGGCAAATAGATGAATATGCTTGCCATCCTTTGTTATATCAGGTTGTCCTTTTAACTGTAATAGCAGTTCTTTTTGAGTTTCCTCCACTTTGCGTTCTTCCATATAGTGTTCTAAAACTCCAACATCCGGATCAACAAACAGTAAACCTTGCTTTCCATCCACAATTGCCATCTTACCATTCCAATCTTTTGATATCTCAATACCAATTAAGGCTGGAATACTCATAGTTCTTGCAAGAATAGCAGTGTGTGAGTTAGAAGAACCCAAATGTGTTACGAACGCCAGCAGTTTCGACTTATCCATCTGCACAGTCTCACTTGGTGCTAAATCCTCAGCCACAACAATCACGGGTTCCTCTCCAATTCCTTCGGTTTCCTCGTTGCCTGTGAGTATCGAAATTACACGTTCTGAAATATCCTTCACATCTACGGATCTTGCTTTGAAATATTCATCTTCCATTTCTGCAAACATAGTTGAAAAATTATCTCCTGTTACAGCTACCGCATATTCCGCATTAACACCTTCAGTGCGGATGATGTTATATACTGATTCATTATAATCATCATCCTCTAGCATCATCGAATGTACTTCAAAGATCATAGCGTTGGTTTCCCCAACCTCTTCCACTGCCTTTGTATATAATTCCTGAAGCTGTTCGATTGCCTTTATTTTCGCATCCTCGTATCTCGCAAGCTCCGTTTCCACATCATCTACTTTATTGCGTTTTACTTGCTGTTGATTCTTTGAATAGAACAAAATGCGTCCAATTGCAATTCCACTAAATATTGATTTTCCTTTCAACTGCTCCATTTCATAATCCTCCGTATTTGTTCAAACTTCACAAGTAGGAGCAAAATGTTTCGTATACATCTCATATCGAATTTCAGACTACTACAAATTCTCCTTCATAAACGCTTCCATCTTAACAATTGCAACATCCTCATCATCACCCTCTGCTGTAATTACAACCTCAGCACCTTTTTTCACACCAAGCTGCATTACTGCCATAAGCTTTGTTGCCTCTGCTTTCTTACCATTTGCCTCAATAGTAATCTTTGATGAAAATGTTTTTGCTTCTTTTGCCAACAATCCTGCTGGTCTAGCATGAATTCCTATTTCATCTGTAATCACATAATTAAACTGTTTCATAATAAATACCTCTCTTTTCTTTATTTTAATATTAAAATTAATTTCCTTTTATCGCCATTGCCAACAAAGTCTTCCGTAACGTTTCGTCAATTGATAAATTGTGTCCTTCAATTCATCAGATAACTCTTCCTTTGTAACACGCCATCTCCAGTTAATACCAACAGTAGATGGTTGATTCATTCGACATGCATTATCTCTACCTAGATAATCCTGTAACGGAATCACACACAGATTTGCACGACTTCTCATTGCAGTACAAATAAAGCTCATATACATTTCTTTATCTGGTGTGTAGTAATCACTAAGATATTCTCGTGCCATCAGTCGTTCTTCATCTGTAATACAGTCAAACCATCCCACTAAGGTTTCATTATCATGAGTTCCTGTATACACTACACAGTTTTCATTATAATTATGTGGAAGATAATCACTTGCACTTCCTGTATCTCTTGCATCAAATGCAAACTCCAAAACCTTCATTCCCGGAAATCCAGTATCATATACCAACCTACGAACCGAATCCGTCACATAACCCAAATCCTCTGCAATCACCTCGCGGTCACCAAGCACTTCTTTCATACGATTAAACAACTCCATTCCAGGACCCTTTTCCCATGTTCCATGAATGGCATTATCCTGTCCGTACGGAATCGTATAATACTCGTCAAACCCTCGGAAATGATCAATGCGAACCACGTCGTATAAATGGAAACAATAGCGCAATCTTTCCATCCACCAGTGATAACCGGTTTGTCTATGATAATCCCAACGGTATAATGGATTCCCCCATAACTGTCCAGTAGCAGAAAAACCATCTGGCGGACATCCTGCCACCGCTATTGGAACATTGTTTTTATCTAGCTGAAATAGCTCTGGATTAGCCCATGCATCTGCACTGTCCATTGCTACATAAATGGGAATATCACCAATAATACGCACCCCATTATAATTCGCATAGCTCTTTAAATCCATCCATTGTTTGTAAAACTTATACTGCAAATACTGATGAAACTCAATTTCAAAATATTGTGTTTCACGATAATAGTCCATAGCATAACCATAACGAAGTCTAATATCTTCCGCCCACTCAGTCCATGGTGCACCACCAAACATATCCTTCACTGCCATAAACAATGCATAATCCTTTAACCACCATGCATTTTCATCCACAAAGTGGTTATAGTCTTCATTTTTGCTAATGTCACTTCGCTCATACGCTTTTCGCAAAAGCTTATATCTACCATTATACATTTTTTCGTAATCAATGTCAGTCTCATCTGTACCAAAATCTACTGCATCACATTCTTCTTTTGTGAGTACTCCTTCTTCTATCAGCGCCTCTAAGCTGATGAAATAAGGATTACCCGCATATGTAGAAAATGATTGATAAGGCGAATCTCCATAGCTGGTTGGCACTAGCGGTAAAATCTGCCAGTAACACTGTCCAGCAGTTTTTAACCAATCTACAAATTTATATGCACTTTCCGAAAAACAACCAATTCCATACCGAGATGGTAAGCTCGTAATCGGAAGCAAAATTCCTGCTGTTCTACTCATATTGTTCCCTTTCTGTCTTCGTAAGCTTTTTAATCAATATTGACTATAATATTAGTGTGTCTTAACAATTTTATATTAAACTTCAGCTACCTCTATCATTACACCATAATGATCAGAAACCACCGCATAATTCACTCCATTACAAACAACTTTCGAACTCTCTACAGGAATTACCTTGTTGCAAAAAATGAAATCAATTCGCATTCCCATCTCATTCTGATTTGTAACTTCATCTACTTTATCCTTCCAACCATCAATCAATGTACCTACCGTTATACCACTATCTTTTGACTTAGCCGCTTGCCATGTGTCCATCCAACCAGAACGAACCACATAATCATATCCTTCATTTCTCTTATTCGCAGGACTGTTAAAGTCTCCCATGATATAACATATTTCGTTTCTGTTTCGTAATCGTTCAGAAAAAACATCCCATTGTTTTACAAACGGTTCCTCTTCATCATTCCACCATCCCATATGAACGGAATAGAACCACTTATTGTTAGTGCGAACTCCAAGTATCTTTCTTACTTTCCAATTTTTGTAATCTTCACTTTGACTAATATAAAATTGTTCTGTATCCTCAAAAGTAGTTTTGCTAAAAACAGCAATTCCTTCATCATATATGTCATATCCTACCTTCGCTGGAATCCATGTCCACTGATATATTATACCTGCTTCCAACAACAATTTTGCAACTCGATATGCATGATTATCCATCCGAATCGTTGCATTGCCATTCTTGCTCATAATGTAACCAGTTGCAGAAGCATCCAGAGCCTCCTGCATAGCCAGAGACTGGTTTACCTCCTGAAGAGCAAAAACATCTGGTTTCTCTTCTTTTAACATCTTTACGAACTCTATTAACTTTTCCTCGTATTTTTCTTCCACGAGACTGTGGGTATTCAATGTTAAAATCTTCATAACCGCTCCTTTTTTTAAAGTATGTCATTAATATCCGATTTCAAAACATCTGCCTTTGGTCCATAGACCGCCTGAATTCCATCGCCTTTCTTAATCAAACCAAGAGCACCTTCTGCTTTCCACGCTTCAGTCTCGGCAACCTGATCAGGATTTTTCACCGTCACACGTAATCTTGTCATGCAGGCATCTACCAAAACAATATTCTCTCTACCGCCAAGCAAAGCGATAATTCTTTCTGCTTGACCACCATTACTTGTATTTACATTACTAGCAGATTCTACTGTATCCTCATTTTCATCCGTATAATTACCCAAACGTCCAGGTGTAGCAAACTTTAATTTACCAATCATAAAATATGCCACTACAAATCCGATTACAAAAAAGATAATTACACAGATAACAAAGTTAATTATATCTCCTGTCAAACCTGCTTTTATTGACATTGGTACTCTTGTTAAATATTCTAAATTACCAAATGAATGCTGTCTCAAATCAATTATACCTGACATGGCAAATGCACATCCCTGTAGCAATGCATACACAATATATAATGGTAATGCACAAAACATAAACATAAACTCCAATGGTTCTGTAACACCAGTCAAAAATACTGCTAACGCTGTAGAGAAAAACATAGAACGATATCGTTTTCTTTTATCTGGTTCTACACGCTTATACATCGCAAGTGCGACACCTAACAATAATCCTGTTGCGCCAATCATCTGACCCACTTTAAAACGTGCTGGTGTTACACCAGTTAGCAATGCATTATACGCTCCCATATCGCCTGCGTCCTTTAGATTAATCAAGTCAGTCACCCATGCAAGCCACAGTGGATCCTGTCCAAACACCTCTGTTCCAGCATTAATACCCGTCTGAATCATATATGTACCACCAAAGGAAGTATAATTCATCGGTATAGTCAACATATGATGAAGACCAAACGGTAACAATAATCTTTCTAATGTACCATATACAAATGGCGCAAGTACTGGTGCCGTATCAGAAGAATTGGCAATCCACACACCAAAATCATTAATGCCAGTCTGAACCATTGGCCAAACAATCGAAAGAATCAATGAAATAACTACCGACCATGCAATTACTACCATTGGTACAAAACGCTTTCCATTGAAGAAAGATAATGCATCTGGAAGCTTTCTAAAATTGTAATATTTATTGTAGGCTATCGCTCCCACAAAACCGGATATAATTCCTACAAACACACCCATATTAAGCGCCGGTGCACCAAGCACAGAAGTAAAATAACCCTTTACTAAAATCTCTTGACCGAACAAAGTATGCGTTACAGCTGTTGCATCATTTAACATATCAGCGGTCACCCCAAAAATTGCACCTGTGATACAGTTGATTAATACAAAAGCAATAACCGCCGCAAAAGCACCGCCCGCTCGCTCCTTTGCCCATGAACCACCTATTGCCACTGCAAATAAAATATGCAAGTTGTTAATAATGGCCCAACCGATATTTTCCATCGTACTACCAATCATTAAGATTGTATTCATGTCAGCACCTGCCATCTGAACAATCTTACCCAAACTAATCATCAAACCTGCAGCCGGCATTACAGCAATAACCGCCATCAATACCTTTCCTAGCTTCTGCAATAAATCAAAATTGATTTTGAATTTCTTTTTAGAAGATTGATTTTCTTTAGTTTCTTCATTCTTTACTTCTTTCTTCGAAATTTCATCTTCCACTTTTGCAATTATACTTTCTTCGCTACTTACAGTTTCTGTTGTTACACTTTTTTCATCCTCTACAACCGTTTCATCCTCTGTCTCAACTGAGCAGATTATTGTCTTTCCGGCTTCCATTACCCCCTCTGCATATGATAGTTTTCTGTCCCCCAAACCATCACATATAATAATCGGGGTAATTGGATTCAAGTTCTTTTCAGAAAGAAATTCCAAATCTACCTCCGCTACTGCATCTCCTTTCTTCACCTTATCGCCTTCTTTGACAGATACTTTAAATCCTTCTCCTTCTAATTTAACAGTATCTAAGCCGATGTGAATCAGGATATCTAAACCATCCTCTGTCTGAAAACCTATTGCATGCAAACTGTCTGCCACAGAAGTAACCTCACCATCTACCGGACTTACAAATTTGCCATCTGTCGGAATCACTGCCATTCCATCACCTAATATCTTGTCCGCGAATACCGCATCTGGCACTTGTTCTAATAAAACTGCTGTTCCATTCACGGGTGAAACAATTGTAATAGCTCGTTCACTCATATTTTCTCCTCCTTTTCCCATGTGCAATTTCCCGCAATCTTATGCAACCGTTTGCATAGATTATAATACTTTTTGCATGATTTTTGCAACCATATTTTTTTACTTTTTTTCAATTTGTAACTTTTGCACAACAATTTTCGCCCTTATTATTTTTATAACAATCCTTTTTTGTCACCTTGCACAATGCAACAAGTTGCAGGTTACAATGCAATTTTTTCACAAATTTGCATTTTGCTTGCATAATTGCATTGACTTTTTTTTATATTTTACTTACAATTATACTAATTATTAATATAAAATCCACATATCAAGAAACTATTTTATTAAATAAAATTACATTCACATATACAAATACGGAGGTCAATCATGGCAGTTACAATCAAAGACGTTGCACAATTAGCAGGTGTATCACCTTCCACTGTTTCCAGAACCTGTAAAGATAATCCTTCTATCAGCGAAGAAACAAAGGAACGGGTACGCCGTGCTATGACAGAATTAGGATACGAACCTAATTTTCAGGCTAGCAATCTAGCTAGCCAAAATTCCAGGGCTATCGGCATAATTCTTCCACCATCTCAAAGAGAGACCTTCGAAAATGCCTTTTTCTTAGAAGCAATTCGAGGTATCAGTTCATTTTGTAATGAAAAGCAATACATTAATACCGTAATTACTGGTAACACAGAAGACGAACTCCTGTCTGTTATTAAATCTATGACCAGAAGTGGCCAAGTAGACGGATTTATTGTCCTTTATTCCAAAGCAGACGATCCAGTGATTAATTATCTATATAACGAAGGTTATCTTTACGTTCTAATCGGCAAAGCAAACCAAAATGCAAACCAAACCATCTACGTAGATAATGACAACTTATTAGCAGGCAGAGACGCAACCGAACACTTAATCCAACTAGGGCACAAAAAAATCGCCTACTTAGGTGGCGATAACAGTACTATTTTCTCAGCAGATCGTAGAGCTGGTTATCAATTAGCTTTGACACAGCATCAGATTCCTATTGTTCCAGAATACTGCATTGAATTGCCTTTCAAATCAAAAGAACAAATCGAGGTGATGACC
>JAGBBM010000117.1 GCA_017938485.1 Lachnospiraceae bacterium | reverse complement strand
GTATGAGCATAACGTATCTTGTTCCATATTTCAAGTATTGTTTCTTCTGGTATTGCATCATGGTCTTTTGCTGAACCTCCTGTCGTATACCAGACCTTATTATTGTCTGCATCTTTACCAATTATATAAGGAACAAGCAATGGATGTTCTGTAATAACTGGTTCTGTATGTGTTTCATCAGGTTCTTCAGATATGTCTGTCGGATCATCAGGATTAGCATATCCTGTTATCTCCTGCATTTTATCCTTAGTCCTTTTGTAATACACAAGCTTTGCGTTAGCTGTTTCAATTTTTGGCAGCTTGTCTACAATAGCAAAACCTGCTATATTTTTGAGCAGTGAATCAATTTCAGGCACAGTATAAACCTTGTTGCCTCCAAGAACGTTAAGTGGCATTATTTAGTACCCCCCATCTTTAAGCCTGTAGCTTGTACATTCATAGTATCAGCAGTTGTAGTATAACCACGTTTCTGCTGCTCGCCTTCCTCAGCCATGAGCAGCTGATGTGCCAAGTGCCACAGCACTCCGTATGTCTTGATACATTTGACAGTCATATAGTCGTTGTCACCATCAACATCCAAATGCTCAAGCTTCTTTTTGAAGCACTCACGAAGCCGCTGCTCTTTATATTTAAGTTCTTCATGCGTCATGTCAGCCTCCTTTTATACGCTTATGTAGCTACATGAACCGTAGAATTTACTTGTTGCAAGTAAAAATCCAGTGTCTGCACCTAAGTTACCATTTCCGTCTATATAGGCACACGCTATATTACCATCATCACCATAGCTAATACCTGTTAAATAAATACGACCAAGTGCAGGTTTAGGTAAACCTGTTGCTAATATTATTGCACCTGGCATATTTACATAACCAGTGTGCTGCATAGCATTTATAGTTATGTTAACTAGTTTACCGAGCTTTCTAACATCAAAGCTACCCCAAGTAACAGTACCTGCTTCACCACCTGTTACTGGTGTAGGTGTTATAGTTTCAACATCGTTCAGAGCATTAGCAACCGCATTACTTGTAACAGGGTTCATGTTGCCTGCTTCAATCCTGTCAACAACGTATACAACGCCATTGTTGTCAAGCCCGATTATCTCTGCCTGCTCATACTTGTCTTTTTCAGCAGCTGACAGAGCGTCCCATTCAGCCTGTGTGCCACGCCAAATATTATCACTAAGCGTCCACAGATAATCCCAAGTGTTTTCAGATTCATTGTAGGCATAGAAGCTATTGCTGTACAATTCGTTTCCAGCAGTTGTTACATCTGGTCCCATGTAGAAGAACAGCATACCATCATAAGGCATGTTAGGCAATGACTGTCCATAGCTTATCTTGTCTTTTGTAGTGAATACGTTACCAAGTACATACCACTTGTACTCCGGGTTCAGTACTGTACCCTGGTTAACTACTACGACTTCTATGTAGGGGTCAATAGTCTCACCGGCACCTTCAACAAAGTCAGCAGTCGTGGTGGATTCAGTAAGCACTGTGTACATATCACCGGGTTTAACATCCGGGTCACTGAGCGCTGGTAGCTCTGCAACAGACGTTACAGTACCACGGAATACTACAGCATCAACTATGCTGCTTATTTTATTTTTCAAGAGCTTGAGGATTGTCTCAACACCTTGCTTGTCAACATATTGTATCTTCATGCTCCTTTCCTCCTTAAGTACATAATCAATCCTCTGTCAACTTCAGTTTTATATACAGGCTGGTCTTCATAGACTGGCTCTGAATAAGACACCTGTGTATAATTATGTTTGCCAGAACGCGAATTAGGACCGTTTAATGTGTAAACTATTTTATCATCGATATACACATTTGTAATGTAGTACTCATAATTTGAAGTATTATCTGGCCTTGTTACTTTTATCTGTGTTACTTTTCCAACTGGACAATTTACTGTTGTAGAGGTTTCAGTCCGATTCTTTACTTTCCATCTTGTTATTGCTTTTGTGTTAGGCTTATTTGCTATAAGAAATACTTTCCAGTACATTACTTCACCTGGATGTGAGTAATTTTGCACACCCTGATCTACAATACCAAACATATCTTTAATAGTATTAGTACCAACCTGCACCTTTTTAGTGCCGATTTGTACTTGCTTAGTATTGCACTGTGGCTGCCCGATAATAATATCGCTGCCAATTGCAGTAAGTACAGTTTCACTTGCACTATGTAGCAGAGACCTGTCTATATCATAGACTATAGGCTTTTTAGGCTTATATTTTTTGTTCATGCTTAGCCTCTTACCATAAGCAAGTTGAAGTGTGCAGGGTCATCAAAGAATTGCACCCTTACTACTTTACGCCAGCCAAGTCCACGGCAGCGTGAATAGTTGCCTGTAGACCTCTGATAAACATTCCAAGTTGTAGTACCATCACTTATAGCAAAGATGGTTCCATCAGTGCCTTCTGGTACCTGTGCGCTTACCAAAACATCATAAATGCAGCCACCTGCAGGAATAAATGTAGCAGGGACTGTAACTGTTGTGACGGCTGTATTTCCTGTGCCTGTCACTGCTATTGATTGTGCTGTTAATCTTTTAATATACATAATAAAACCTCCGGTCGATACGAAGCACCTGACTACTATGCAACGTAGTCAGGGAAAAGAAGAACAATATGGTCGTTAGATCCTGTTCCAAATGTCTTCAATCTCTTCATCAGTGATTGGAGTGTTAGGGCACATCTTGCTGAGAAGTTCAAGGGCACCTTCAACGGTGAGCTGATCACCAAGCTTAACCCAAGCAATGTCTTCAAGAGTTGCATCAGAAGCATTCTCTGTGACAATAGCGCGGTATACATCACCAAGCTCAGCATCACCAGTCATGATAGCAATATCATAAGTGTTGACTGTGCCTGTTGCTGCAGTCTGTGAAGAAGGAAGAGCAGAAGATGAAGCATATTCTACAGCTGTGCCGTCAGTAGCAGAGAATACTGTGAGCGGAGATACAAGCTTCTTTGTCTGGTATTCGTCCATGTCAAGGACGTTGCCAAGCTGGTCCCACTTGTATTCAACAGGGTCTCCAGAAGCTTCTGCTACAACAATGTTAGAGCCTGCTTCTACAGTGCTGCCTGCACCTTCGATAAAGTCTGCACTTGTCTTGAAGGTGTTCTCAATGTTGTAAACCCAGCCTTCCTCGAACTCAGTGATCTTGGTCCAAGTACCGTCAATGAGCTGCCACAAACCTTCAGAAGTAATTTCTGAGTGCTTGTCTGGGTTAGCCAAATAGTCAGCGTCTGCATAGACTGCTGAACCACGAATCTTGTATACCTTTGCGGTATTCTTCTTGATAAGCTTAACGAGGGTTTCAAGACCCTGATCATCAAGATACTTCTTAACTGCCATAATTAACCTCCTAATGGCTTATATACTAAAATCCAGCTGCCATGGGAAATGGCGGCGGAAGTGGGCGAAGTGAATCACGAAGACCTGCAAGATCACGCTGTCTCTTGAGCTCGTTGATCTCAGCCTGCATACGTTCAAAGCGGTCCTGTACAAACAGGTCACGTGTCTTCTGGTTCTCAGCAACAATCATCATGTTCTGAGCATTCATCATTTCAGAGAACTTGAGTGTCTGGTCACTAATCTGCTTCTGTGTCTCAAATGAGCACTGAATAGCTTGAGTACGTACAGCTTCAACATTTCTTTGAAGTTCCATGTACTTGTCACCTACATAGGCAATAGTATCATGGTACACATTGTTGACATTGTTGTTTATATCACGGTTCTGGTCCTGCAAGTCATTGAAGTTCATTGCGTTCTGCAACTGCGCGGATGAAGCAGGAGCCTGGTCGCCAGTCATAGGTGGCATCATCGGTCCACGGTTGCCCCAGCCACCGAAACCGCCACCCATCATAGCAAGGAAAGCAAGGAACATGATTCCCCAATCTCCACCCATAGCTCCATTTCCGTTACCCACATAAAGTGGTGTTCCACTAGAAATGTCCATAGTAATACCTCCAAGTATTATGTATTTATCTCATACGAGATAGTTTTTACAAAAGAATCCAGTTAATCATACCAGTTTCAAAAAGAGTTATTGCTTCACCAGTGTTGTTTACAAGGCCAAAACGTGCCATGTTAACATAATCACAATCTGCTGGTACACTAATAGTAATACTGTTTGCAAGAGACGACGGTGCTGGTAAAGGTGCTGGTAGTATACCAACAAAAGATTCCAAAGCTCCAGATGTCCAAACAGGCATTGTAGACGCTGATTTAACAGCTTGTAGTGAATGGTTAGCTGCAACACTAGCATTATCAATGCGCATACCGCCATGTGTAAATAGGCAAGCCTTACCTTTGAAAGCAGTGGGCTTTTCAAATGACGCAATAAGAACTGAGTCATTATTACTGATTGCTGGAATACTGTTAATCTTGTTATTTACAACACCTGCCCCTGTGTTTATTGCAGGATGAACTTGTACAGCTGCACCTTTATTATTCAAGTCAGCGTTTCCGGCACCTTTATTATTCAAGTCAGCGTTTCCGGCAACTTTTTTGTATTTGCCTGATTCAATTATTCCCATGCTCATAGTTATGCCTCCTTACTCTGGCCATACATCTGTTGTAAAGTATGTTACAGTAAACCATACCCAACCAATCTGTCCCGTTGGGTTTGTTGGTCCACAGCCAACAACTGTACCATCTGGATTTACTTGACATAATGCAGTTAAAGCGCCATCACCATCAGAGCTACAATGACAGTTACCTGCTGCACATATAACTCCAGCAGGCCTAAATCCCTCTGGAACGATAGCAAATAAGTTCTCATTATTTGCTTCATGGGAAAAGCCATTTGCATTGTTCATATAGTCAGTATTTCCTGATACTGTAAGCGTAACAAAATTACCACAACGTGTAAGGCTTGTTTGTGGTTCATTAGGAATAAAACCATTTGCAGCAGTTATAGCGCCAGTTATGACATTATCGTTTGTATCATGGTAGTCATCAGTGACCATGACTGCCGTTCCGTCTTCCAGTTCACCTGCTGCAAGGGCTGCGTCGAGTTGTGCCTTGGTTCCTACCCACATTCTCTGGCCACCGGCAACTGTTACCCAGTGACCATCCTTTTTTATCATTGTCATATTTGAATCCCCCACTGCTTGGCAACCATATCAAGGTCCATTCCTTTGGACTTGTACAGTTCACGAAGCTGATTTATTTGAGCGTTATGGTCCTTGCCATTAAACTGCTCCTGCGCCTGTTTCCATACATCCGGGTGCTGTGCAATCATACCCTGCATAGCATACTGCATCATGGTACCCTGCGGATTCTGCATAGCGTTCATAGCTTGAAACATATCCATTAGCTGGCCTCCTGTTGTTCACCTTGTCCTTGAGGTTGACCCTGCTGAGCTTCTTGCTGTTGCTGAGGCTGTAGCAGTTGTTGCTGAGCTTCTTGTATCTTACCAAGGACCCAGTTTTCGTATATCTGGCCGATGTCTGTAGGTATGTCATTTTCTTTTTGAAGGTTACGTACCCAAGCATCCTTGATAATTTGATTCTGTTCTTCTTTAGTCATTGTCTTCCGGTTCCTTAGGCTCTTCTGTTACAGCTTTATTTGTACCATCAGGCAAACAAAGATTAGCAGGGATTCCACCACCAATAAGCATCTGTGCCTTTTCCTTTGAAATGGCACCAAGCATCATGAGGTCAATAATAACTGTCTGATAGACCTCACTACGTCTTGTGTTCCTCATGCTCTTATTGTTAAGCCTACATACTCCGTTCATATTTAATCCTCCTTATCGTCAAAAGTCCAGGCTTCCATGAACTTTTCTTGTTTCAAAATATTAAATGCTTCTCTATAGTTACCAGAAGCAACGGCTGCTCTATATCTAGGATTGCCATACATTGTACCTTTTTCTGCATTAGCAATCTTCACAAGGTCTGCTTTGGTCATAGGTGCAGTAGTAAACCTACTTGCTTGTTTAGCAGGTAACTCCCTGTTTATTTTTTTATTTACTGCACGTACCTGTTTATACTGTTCATCTTTATCGAAGCTTCTGGCTTCAATACGTGCTATCTTACTTGGGCTGGCATATCTAGCTGCTCCAGCTGTTCTTCTTAGAATACCTGGGCCTTCAGGATCTTCCGGATTTTGAATAATGCCATAACCAGTTTTATTTGTTAAGCTTAGCTTTATATCGCCTGTTCTCATATCAATAGCATTAATTATACTATCATTCTTGAACAGTGCTTTATCCGTTTCTTTTGACCTTACCAACGCTGATGAAGACATATCATTTGAAGTAACTGCCTTACCACTGTTTAACATGTCTTTCATTTGATGAGCCCTTATTTCTTCTATACCATCACCTCTAGCAGCAGCAATCTGGCTCTTAATTCCTTTAATTGCTTTTTTAACATAAGTATCTTCTACAGATTCACCAGGCTTAGCAAGAAGATTCTTTTGCAATTTAGTATATTCATCGTCATTAAGTACGACAGTAACCTTTCTATTTAGAAGGGCATCTTTATCACCACCAAAAAGTTTTACAGCAGCATCATATCTGTCTTTAGTACCAAAAACGCCCATTACATTTTCAGCAGTAGTAGTGATCACGTGTCTATTAGAATCTGTCTTGTACTTATTATGTGGACTAGCTACATTGCCATAAGACCATACATAATTAGACCTTTCTCTTTGGTGTTTTACGCGTATCATTTTCCAAAAGTATATTCCTAGTTGATGTCTTGGCTTACCTGCTTTTGCACCTCTTTTATGTACACCATTTGTTGCCTTACTTTTAGCAAGATGTATTAATGTAAGTGCCACTTGCTGTGGCACTTTGAAATAAGTACACTCAGTACCTGACTCAAATGTAACAGCCAGTATACTTTCCATAGGGGCATATTTTAACTGCTTAATGTGCCCGCATCCTTCAAACGTAAATACTGGCCTCTTATTTTCAGGATTAAAAGTCTCTTCAGCGAACTCTGCGAGTGTAGCGTCGTCACTCGCAGAGTAGCCTTGGAAATGCTTATTAGACTTTAAGTATGTTACTTTTTGTTCGTTACCAAACTGATCAATCCACGTCTTTGTTTCCCTATTGACTTCATCCATGTCTTCTTGGAGGTGTTGATTATGCCAACCTTGGTACAGGCCCCAGTTACCTTCCATTTCATGAGGATCTACTGCACTAGCTGCCCAGTGTCTCTGCATTGCAGCAGGATAACTACCGGCTGTACCTTTGGCTGACATAAACTACTAACCTACCTTAAACAGTTGTGATGTCGAAGATCGGGCGACGAAGCTTGACAATTGTGTAGCAGTATGGATACTCTGTGAAGAGTGCACCCATTTCGTGCATTGCAACTGGTACCTTATTCTGTGGGTGACGAATGCGGTTTCCAGTAGAGAAGGAAGCCATTCCACCATCACGGAGTGTTGGTGAACCATATGTAATACGCTGGCTAAGGTCAAGCTTTGTGATTACATCCTTCGGGATTGAGAGATCCTTGATTGCAGGTGGCTTTGACTTGCCCCATGTTTCCTGGATGTACTGGTCAATTTCAAATGTTGCATTGTCCCAGCAGTTGTAGGCAATGTCATTCTTAGGACCGATAACAATTACATCAGTTGGCATGTTGAGGTCTTCAACAACTTCCTTAACAACCTGGTTACCAATCTGGTATTCAGTTGTCTTAATACCACGCTGGTAAACGATTGGACCTTCGACGAAGTTATCACGAATAACCTTTACGTTTTCGCCTTCTTCATAGCCCATTTCGATACGTGTAACTGGGTTCATCCAGATACCAATATCTGCATAAGGTACTGAAGACTTTGTCATGAATGCACCACGCATGATAGCATCAATGATGTGTTCATTCTGCTGCTGAACAATAAATCCGCCAGCCTGCTCTGTTGAGTAGCGCAAGCGGTTTGGCTGATCACGGAATGAAAGATCAAGACCAAGACGTGTTTCAGGTGCATTAGGATCTGTGTACCATGGGAACAAGTCTGCAAGACCTTCAGGAGCACCAACCATGGCGTCATTACCATTTGTATACTTAGCATCGCCAGAATAGTTGAACATGTCATACTTTCCAGCATAAGGGCCATCAGCAACTGTAATTGCACTAAGTGACCATGATGTGTCAAAGATAGCAGAGTTTGCTGCAACTTCGCGGTTTCCAGTTACTTCAAGGAACTGACCTTCTTCCCAATCACTTACTGTTGTACCAACGGAAAGCAATGTAAGGTAACCAGGCTGGTTCTCAAGAATCAAGTACATTTCAGAAACATCTGCTGCACCCCAAGGCTTAACTTCCTTAGTCTTGATGATATAGCGGCCCTGTTTGAAGTTGCTGTTGTAAACGTTGATTGGAGCCTTGATACGGAATGGTGTACGAGTTGCACCTGTTCCAGCAATATCAGCAGCTGAGAATGTGTTTGGACAGTATGTTATTCCTGTTGCAGCATGCACAACATTATCGTTGTGAACAGGTGAAGTACCACCACGGTATGTTGTTCCATCAAGGAATGGAGCAGAGAGCTGGTGAATAACACCAAACTGACCGTGAATAGCAAAGTTCTTAAAGAGTGCTGCAACATTCATACGTGTTGCATGCATCATTGTACCGTAATGTGTTTCGAAAGCTGCACGCTTTTCTTTTGTTTCAAGGTTAGCCATCATATCGATGTCAAAACCATCTGTTACAGTACCGTATGTTGCACGGAATGTTCCATATTCAAGAGCATTTGGCTTGATCAAGCCTACGTTCTCATGGAAGACCTGGGAGTTCAAAGTACCACCGGTATTTGTTCCAGCAAGAAGCATACGATATTCAAACTTATCGTTAAACTTCCATTCACGTTTCTTTGAACGGATAAGGCGTACAACGTCTGACTGGCATGGGAACATACCATTCAAAAGATATTCTACAATAAATACCTGCTTTGACAGGCTTTCGATGTAGTCCTGACTTATTGGCATAAATTACCTCCATTATACCTAAATCAATTTATATAAGGCTGCTTACAGTAGGTACCTTAATACTTTCTGTCAACAGCATCAATAAGATTACTGTTAAGCTTTGTTTCATGTGGGTCGTCTTCAGACTCTTGAGCATTGTCGTCCTCAGATTCCTCAGACTTCTTGTCATTTTTAGGCTTTGTCTTCTTAACAGATATTTTATCTGTGTCGCCATCACCATCAGAATCAGTAGACTTGACCTTTACTGGTGTGTTATCTTCATTTGCCATCTTTTGAGCTTTACCTGTAACAGCTGCTTCATCTGCCATAGCATCTACTTTATCAAGTGAAAGCGGATTCTCTGCTGCAGCTGCATCAGCCATAGCATCTACGTTCTCAAGTGAAAGTGGGTTTTCAGCAGCTTCTGAATCTGCTGCCTGATCTGCCAGCATAAGCTCAAGCACTTCATTTGTAATATCGTCAAGGTCTTCATCTGTCAATGCACTTGCATCAATACCATTTTGTGCAAGGTATTGTCTTATAAGATCATTGTCTACACTATCACCGTAAGTGTCTGCAAGACCTTGAATCAATTCGTCACTAGTCATTAGTAGCGTCCTCCTGATACTGCAGATAACATATCTGCGCTTGGTTGATACATTTCACCACCTTCTTCCGGTGGCATTTCTCCACCCTCTGGTGGCATAGGCATTTCACCGCCTTCAGGTGGTACCTCACCGCCTTCAGGTGGTACCTCACCTCCTTCAGGGGGCATTTCTTCAGGAGGTACATCACCACCTTCTGGTGGCATTTCTTCTGGCACATTTACCGGCATGTTTTCGTCAACAACTGCATCCGGAGGAACTTCCATACCTTCTGCCGTAGGCATTTCACCACCATTCGGATCAATTGAAGCTTCTGGATTATTTGCCGCTGCCTGTGAAACAACGTCCTGTATAGCTTCAACCTTCTGAGCATTGTCAATTGCAGTCTGCTGAACGTCCTTTATAGATTCTATAATTTCATTGCATTCAGTACGCAATTGATCAAGAATCTGTGTAACAGCCTCGTCTGCTGCAGATGTATCAATACCACGTGCGTCAAGCTCATTCAAAATAGCAAGACCTAAGCCTCTGTTATTAGAGAACCTGGCACCATAGGTATCAAAAAACTGCTGCTGTCTAGCTGCTTCTTTATCACCATAGTAGCCATCTTCAAGACGCTGGAGCCTTGACAAAAGTTCTTCTGTACCTGGCATAAAAAACTCCTTATATTTAATATAGTATAATAAAAAATATACTTTGTAAATGTATATTTTTAAGCATCACCAACGTAAATCTTGTATAGTATTCTTTATAGTATTAAAACTATTCTCATGCGTTTTACCGAGATTATCCCCATCACCGCCATGTTCTCCTTTATTAGTAATAAAGTTATTTATAGCGTCTTCTGCTGCCTGATTTATAGTATCATAGGAATTATCACCTGCACCTTTTCTGGCATAAGCAACACCTTCTTTCATAAGCAAACCTTTTGCATTTTGCCTGGCTGTAGGGTCAGTTAAATTTTCAGGTTCATAGTTATCAAGTAAAAAATGATATAAATAATTATATATAGAGTACTTACCATTTTGGTTTATTTTATCATTTCTATCTTTATCCATTTAAGTCTCCAGCCATTTTTACAGAATCAACTATACTGGGACTAAACTTTGTGTTGTAGTCATCAGAAGACATATAGCCTGTCAAAAAAGAAGCATCTGCGAGTACATTCTGTTTCTTACCAGGTTCCTGGTTCTGACCTTTCTGAGGCTTGTCTTCTTTTACCTCACTAATAGCCATCTTTTTACGTATTACTTTTTCTTGCTGCTGAGCTGCAGGAATAGAGTCTACTATCTCCCTTTTTATAGCAGGTTCTACCTTTGCGTTTATAGCAGCTGACTTAAGGTCTTTTAAGGTGCCAATTGCTTCTTCAGCGGTATTTACTGCTTCAGCATAGTTTTGGTCGTCTACAACTTCACCATCATCAGCAATGGCTTGATTAAACTCAGACTGATACTTGGCGTCCTCAGCAATATGCTCGTTTGCTAGTTCACCTATTTCCTGGTTTCCTGCAGCAAACTTACCTGCATTCTGAACATCACCATATATTTCTGAGCCACGTATAGCAGAGATAATATTCTGAGAAAGTTGGTCACGTTGTGCACAGTCACCATTAAATTCACCTTTAGACCGGTATTTAGTCTTCTTCATTTTTCTCCTCAATTGACACCTTGTCTATGTCACCATCGTTATCTGTGTCTTCTTGTACAATACTCATGTAATCGGCTGGATTTGCAATGCCTGTAGGACTGTTATTATCACCAAATATCGAAGGATAATTTTTTGCCATTTCCTCGTAGTCATCATAGTCATTATAAAGTGCGTTTAGAACTTCAAATCCACCTTTACTACCAGCTTCTCCAAGCTAAGATAACCTACTGCCTATATTGTCTATTTTAGAACATAAGTCATAAAGCTCAAGGTCATTTTCGTAATCAACTCTTCCCATTTTTACAAATTTCTTAAGCTCATCAACAAGCTTAGAACGTTCTAATTCTAATTCACGTACTCTATTCATAGCCAATCTCCAACATCACTCGGGTTCACGTTCCTTATGCGTTCCCAAGCACTCTTGTCTTTTTTAAGGAATGCCTGGAAAGCAAACCTTGCGTCAACGAGTTCTGACTGAACACCCATAATATTAGACTCATTAAGCATTGCAAATTTTTCTGCTAAACGAGCAACCAAATATCGATAAACCTCAGGAGCAGGGTAAACCAGCTTAGTGTCAGGGGTCCAGCCAAGTTCCTTTATTATAGGAGTAACTTCTTCTTGTGCGACTTCCGTGACAACATCCACTGGTACCCACCCTGAGGTAGTATACCTAAGCAATTCATTATTAAACAATACGACATCATTAATGTCCGGTTCTTCTGGCAATGCTTCAACAGTCGGTACAGGCATATAGTTATAGTCTGTATTAAACCTGTTAAACCAGTAACCTTGTGTAAAGTTGTATGTAACACCATCAGTAGCTTTGTACTCAAAAGCATGCAAAACATTAATAACAGTATTAGTTGCCTGTGGCAAACGGTCTATGTTCAAGAGCTTTGTACTGAAGTCATTCCAGTCACGTACAATAACACCAAGACCAGTCTTATCATTATAATGGCAAGAGATATATTCTACGTTGTCATTTCTGCCTGTCCATTCAAACGGGTTATAATTAGTCCACTCCATTTCTTTATTAAAGAAACCAGAGTGCCATTCATCAGTATAATTATTCTGATATGAACAGAATATATACGGATAGTCACAAGATATGAACTTTAATTCCCACTTGCCTGTTTCAGGGTCTTCGTCTTTTAGAAGTGTCCTTGTAATATCGTTATCAGGAATATTAGGATTTGCCCTATGCTTCAATACCCACTTTTTCACAGCAGCAATTTGTTCTTTTGTAACCAATGGATCTGAAACATTAACAGTGTCATCACCAACCAACTTGTAAAGGTTATAGACATTATTGCGTTCTGTATCGTGCCCATCAGGATAAATCTTTGGGTCCCTGTTGTGATGTGTAAAAAATATTTGTGATGGCTGGGGGCAGTACTCAAGCCATACACTTCTACGTTCAGCATCAGGACACCACAAGTCTGTACCAGATATTCTGTAACGTTCAGAGCTGTTCATCTCTGTTTCAGATATTGCCCTAAACACCTTTCTATCATAACCTTGTGGTCTTTGAGCAGCATATATAACAATACTGTTTTTAACAAACTTTGGTATTTTAGTAAGCTTCTGTGTAAGCTTAACAGTTTTTGAATAGTACCCAGAATCAATTGTACAGATCTGTGAGTATATATCAGACCAAACATAATTCAAAAAGTTTAAGCAGTCTGAGAATGTATAACTATTCAAAGATTTTGTCTGTGCTAAGCGCATTGCGTCTTCAAGTGCATCACTAGCAAATGGACATATATCAACTTGTAACATTACTTACCTCACGAGTTTCTAATCTGCTTACCAAGTGCTGTATCATCTCTATTAATCCACCAGTTATTTTTACCAGCACTATACATAGTGTGTGCAAGTTCCATATTCTGTTTTTCACTATACGCTGAAGCTATTTTTTGCCAGCTATTCCAGTCGTCTTGTGTAACACTACCATGATCAGCTACACATGCTTGCATGTAAGATAGCGTAGCATTTCTACCTACATGTTCGTCCATAGTAGGAACAGCCATACCAAAAGCACCACCTATATAAGCAGCAAGGTCAGGATCTGTCTGAGACAAATTAAACAATCTTTGCATCATGGATGTTTTTATATGCAGATCAAACATACGCTGCCAGACAGTAAAGTCTTTCTTAAGGTAGTTCATAAGTTCTTGAGACCTTACAAACTTAGTGAATTCACGTTCAGCGTCTGCCTCAGAAACAGCAAAACCATACAACTGTTTGTAGAGATCCTTAAATGCTTCAAGGTCTTTATGGTCAACAGCATCTTGTAAACCTTGCTGTAGTTTCTTACGATTTGTATCAAGATCTATTGTCTGATTTATGGCACGTGTTTCCATTGTCTCAAGCTTTGGTTTATCAATACCAGTACCTAAGTCTTGTACACTGCCTTTTGTTCCAACAAACATGTGATCAACGGGCATGGCATTATATGCGTCTGCTTCTCTTGCCAGCCTAAGTGTTGAATCATAACTTTTGTTATTAAACATACCCTCTGGGCCTTCACCTTTGGCTATGTTTTTATTTTGATGTTTATATAATTTTGTAGGATCTGTGTCATACTGCTCTTGTGTGTAACCTCTAGACTTATCAACACCATACTCTGTTGATTCTCTGAAGTTTCCTTGAGTCTGCTTGTTTTTATTATTGGCGTACTTTCTAGTCTCAGCATACTCCATGGGAGGTCTGCCTACTGCAAAGCTAGCTGGATTATATGCACCTGCATTTTTTATGGTGTCTATTGTACCCTGTGTATCTGGCATAATGTTCTCCTTAATGTCTTGTATTACCCATGGCATTATTACCCATACTAAAATTAGCCATCTTACGACGTGCTTCAAGTGCTGTAGCAGCACCGTTACCATTTAGTACACTATCTTCTATCATTCTACCTGTTGCAGCAGCACCTGTAAGAATACGGCTTGTATCGCCAATAACCTTACCAAGAGTCCTATAAGCAAGAGCAGCGTTCTTACCGTAAGCTTCTTCGTTTGCAGTAGCAGTCATCATTCCTCTTGTAAATGGACTGCGCTCTGGTGCTCCAAATGCACCACTATGTGCACCTCTTGCACGACTCAACATTGCAGCAGCAAGAGCATTAGCTTTATTTTCTATTCTGCCTGCATTATAGTTTAGTCCCGCTTCTGCCACAGTTGTACCAATAGCTATTGGCAAAGCAGCTCTACCAAGTACGCCTCTAGTAATAGTACCAGTCTGAGGATCTGTACTGGCATAAAACTTGCCTAGACCAGAAGCATTTGCACCAGCTTCAGCAGCCTGTGCTTCTTTAATTTGTCTAATGGCTTCTTGCTGATTTAGTCTGGCAGTCACATCTTCACCGACACTTTTTTTACTACCGTTTTTTACGTTCTTATATATTTGTATAGCTTTATCTACGTCTTCATCATCAGTTATACCTAAAGCTGCTTTTATTGCATTCCGTTGTGATTCAACAGCAGTAGCATCATCACTAGCAAATAAAGCATTTAACCAGAGTGATTTGTCAGTATCTTTAGCCAAACTCATTAATGTATGTATCATCTTAGCATTCAAAGCCATATCATACCCCCAATTTTTCAAGTCTAACTTGTATATCAGCAAGCTGGCTCTTTAGACCAGCTATCTCTTCTTCCATAGTAGGAACAGGCCTGTTGTCATTTGCAAACTTTTGTATATATCCAGACAGAGCAGACAATATATCATCTGAAATATTACCATCATCATCTGCACCAATGCTATTATATCTTAAGAATAACTTTTTAAGGTTATTACTTGGCTCTATGCCACCATCGTAATCTTCATTAAGATACTTGATAAGCATCTTACCAAATACGTCTTCTGTTTCATTGTTTGGTATCACTTTTTCACCACCTTGCATAACAACAAGTTCAGGACCTTTTTCACCCACCAATGCTACGCCAGGTGCAGCACTATCTGTACCTTCTGCGTATGCTTGAACTGGTTGACCTTGCTGTTGATTTTGTGGCTGGTTCCATTCTACCTGTCTACTTGTCATTTCATTATAATCCTTTGAACCTATATTAAAGTTTTTGGATGAATCATTTGGTGAACGTCCTGCACGCAACATATTCATTACTTCTTGAGCTTTTGAACCCTGCTGCTGTATAAATTCATTCTCCCAGTCATTTGCATTGTTTGATTTTGGTGTTATAGGTGTAACACCCATATTTTTAACTATCCAGTTATACATGGCCTGGTCATCACCAGAACCAGACCCGTTACGCAAGTCAGCACCTTTACCAGCACCAAGCAAACCATTAATAACATGCTGTGCATTATAATGCAATGGCTGCTGCTGTTCAGGTTCTGGAGCGGGCTGTTCAGGTTCTGGAGCGGGCTGTTCAGGTTCGCCTTCACCTCTTGCCAGTCTACCTGTCCTATCAAGCCAAGTATCATTATCACGGCTACGTACCTCAAGTTCATTAGCCATACCGTCTTTTTGTGCAGCTTCAAACTTGTGTTCGTCTGCCTTATCTTGTCTTTCTGCCGCAATCTTTTGCTGCTCAACTTTTTCTGCCTGAGCTGCTGCTGGATCACTTGCAACTTCAGATCTGAGCAAAGCTGTATTTGCACCAGTAGTTTTTGCTTTATTAATTCTCTGTTTATCTTGTGACTGTTGTGAAGCTACTGCACGCTCATCAGCTACTGCATTAATATTACGTCCAGCAGTCTGTTCTGCACGCTGTGCCTGCTTCTCGTTATTAGCAGCAGCATTTGATTCTACACGTGCCTGATTACGCATCATTTCAGCAGCTTGATCATAAGTATTACCTGCTTTACGATCACTGGCTGCAGCACCTAAATCACGGTAGAATGTATCTGAAAATCTAAAACCACTTCCTGACTTAGACATACCTGAGTCCTCTTTAGTTGTTTCATCACCTGATTCTGGTGTATTTGCTTTGTCACCAAGAGCTTTATTTTTGTCTATATTTTCCTGTGCTTTTGCACTTTCCATATAGTTTTTATAATCACCCCTAGCATTATCAGCACGCTTATTGGCATTCTGTTTTGCTTCTTTATAAGCATTTGCAGCATTCTTTTGTGCTTGCCACATTTCATGTGTAGGATTATTCTTATATGCACGATAAGCTTCTTTCCAAGCATGATAAGCCTTCTGCCTGTCACCTCTAGCTGCATCTACTTCAGAGCGCAGGTAGGCTTTTGCGTCATACTTACTTTTGAAGTCAGTCTTTAACTGAATGCCATCTGTATCTTTCATTACTCGTTACTCCTAACCAAAATAGTTTATATCGAACCAGTGACATTTAATTTTTGTGCATTTTTATACTGATCAGGGTATAGCTTCTTCATTTGGTTATTTAATATTCTCATACGTGCAATATTTTTCTGTTCATAAGCTTTTCTGTATTCCAGCATTAAACCGTCAAATGTCAGAGGTGTTGTCCTGTTATCTGTAAACTTTAATGATAAGCTAGCTGGATCAAACCTATTCTGTATTTTAGTGTTTTGTTCCATAGTATTACCTTTAATTAAAGGTGCACCATATTTTGTAGTTGCTGGTTTTTTGTTACCACTACCACCTGTAGTTGCTGGTTTTTTGTTACCACTACCACCTGTAGGCTTTGGTGAAGGTATTACAGGCCTTTGCTCCTGTGTCATAAACTGATTGCGGTTGTTCCACATATACTTTGCAAAGCCACCGTCTGTCATACCTGTGCCTTTAAGAAGCTCACCAGAAATATCAAAGTTACCTACACCACGACGTGCCATATCTTCCTGTAAGCTTCTTAAATAGAACTTAAGTGCTTTTGGATTATTTGTACCTTTAAGTATTCTATTAAGATTATCCTGGAAATACTGTGAAGCATCTACTTGTGAACCATCATCAAGTGTAACTTTCTTACCAGTAAAGGTTTTATTAAGGTAGCCCATTGCATTATTAAAACGCCTGTTATCATAAGTCCTACCAAACATACCAGACGCCTGCGCTGGTGGTTGACTATTTTGAGGAGCCTGTACTGGTAGCTGACTATTTTGAGATACCTGGTTTGTCACAGCACCAATGTCATAACCTGTTGGATTCTGGAACTGTTGATCCTGACCAGCTGCCTGTCTTTGCCTACGTTCAAAGGTACCATTACCCTGGATAATCCTGTTTCCATTCCTGTCATACATGGACTGAGGTGTTTGTTTTACAGGTTCAGGCTGTTTTTCCCGTTTAATTTGCTGCATTGTATCAAGAGCTTTATTACCTGTTGTCGGCTTAGGCGCTGGCTTTGACTTAGGAGCTGATTTAGGAGTTGGTTTAGGTGCTGATTTAGGTGCTGATTTAGGTACTGGTTTTGTTAAGCCTAGGTTTGCTGCCTGCGCATTTTGTGTGTTCTGTACAGCACCTGCAGGATTCGCGCTAGCTGCATTCTGGGCTGCATTTTGTGCGTCTTTAGCTTGTCTTTCATACACAGCATAGTTTGGGTTTTTTGTTATAGTTATAGGTGTATCTTCTGGCATACTTAAACCTCACATACATTAATTTTATACCAAATTTTGTACCTTGTAAATATATACAAAATCACAATTCTTTTAGTCTCTGAATATCTACCTGCTGTGTAAGTTGCTCTGTTCTTCTTTGTGTAACAGGCTTAACATCAACATTAAGGCTTGATATAGCAATGTACTGGTCTGACCAGATATGCAGGCGTTCTCTGTTGCCTGCGCCATTCTTACTCTGATACCTAAAGTTATAATAACCATAGTTACCAGTACGTGTAAACAGTTCCTTTGTAAGAAATACATGCGTTGGTCTTGTAAGTACTTTGCCACCTGGTGTCATGGTCTCAGCCATAATGTTTACTACAGCATAGTTATCTGTACCATACAACAAGTCCATTTCAATAGGCCAACAGAATGTTATATCCCATTCAAACAAGCAGTCAGTACCTTCACCAGTACCTAGAGCAGATGTCACAAGCACAAACGGGTTGTAAGTCCAGCCCTTTACACCATTAACATCTTTATTCACTTCAGAGTAATTCTCCTGATACTTACGCTTAAAGCTATATTTCTCACGTGGCAGCTTTTGCCATTTGTTCATGTTGTCTCTCATACTTTGAAGCATATATTCAACAAATACAGCTCTATTAATGATTACTCTGTTTGGACCTTGATATGCAAAGCCACTTGGCAATGACACACATTTGTACCAAGATCTGTCATTAAAGATAGTAGTCAATGGTGGTGGTAACTCGCCCTTCACCTGTGAATCTTTAAGCAATGGTACAATAATATTATCTGTTTCAGTGTCCTTGTCTTCTACTTCTTTGTTCAGCCTCTTATATGTTATAAGACAAGGCATAACAACCTCTTGGTTAACAAAGTCCCAGTAGCCTTTTTGAATGTCCCTGAACCTTTCAAGCATATTTACTTTAGCAAGCTGGTTACCATTAAAGCTATAGTAACAACGAGTTGCCTTTGAGTAGAAGAATGCTTCAAAAGGTGTTGCGCCAATAAACTTAAGACCGAGTGAAGGTATTAAATCCTTTACTGTAGATATAAGCTCTGTTTGTTCAATTGAACAGATATACTCTTCAGTTGCGCGGTATGTATTCTTATTAATACTAAAGTCTACAGATAACGGAGCTTTGTACTTTGCCTGTGAATCAATAAGATGTGTTGTACAAAGACTTGTTGCACCATCTACTACAGCAAGTGGGAATGCAGCTAAGGTTTTTACAACAGCAGGTAACGTACTTACCTGTTCTGTAAATATAGGTATAGCCCAACGTACACCATCCCTATCTTCTGATTCAGTGCCTGTTACCAAACCACGCTTTGCAAAAGCTACATTCATCTCAGTCCAGAACGGGTCTATAGACTGAATAAACTGTACACCTTCACCTTTGAAGTTTCCAAGCAATGTATTTGCAGGCGGAATATTACTACGCTTAAACCTGTCATTCTCCTGGAAGGCATAGAGACGAGCTCTGAGCTGTTTATCCATACCAGGTGCACCAACTAGATCTACAACACGGAAGCTGTAACCATCAAATGAATGATAAAGCTTATCGTCAAGTATAGTGTTATATCCAGTACAGTTCATAGCAAGAGTATTAGGCGTAATTGCCCAAGGTCTCATGTATTCCTTAGACAGACCACGTTTTACTTCAATAGCTGTATATGGTGAAGCAATACCACAGAAGCTGTCATTTATAATCATGTTACTTGCTTCACAGTTTATAAGCTTAGTGTCTTTACATGCAACCCATGGCCTTTCACCAAATGAACAGCATATAGATATATTCCAGTCTTTGTCCACAACATAATCTTGAATTACACTTGGTGCAAACGTCGGACCTGGCATACCTACGTTCTTATTCTTAAATGATGTAGTTGGCAAGAAGCAAGACACACCTTCTATCTTTGCCATATCAGCTGGCAACTTCCTCATAGTAGAACTGCCAACACAAGTAGCTTGCAAATAGTTAGCTTTACCTGCACCAGTTTCTAGTATATCAGACTGTCCATCCTGATAGCTGCCTATCTTATCAGCATCAACAACCCAAGATACCAGATCTCGCATAGGGCTCTTTGTATAGAATTTTGCAGCTGGTAAGTTAATCTGGAATTGTGTACGCTTTATTGCAGCTATAACTGTCTCATCTGTAAAATCAAGACCTTCAGAAGGTACGCCCCAACATGGCCACATGAAATGCTCATTCTTTGAACCATACTTATGGTTGGCTTCTACAGACAAATCATGCCTAAACATATCACCAGTTGAACCAGACGTAATATGATCAGCCAAAGGTGAAATCATCTCTTTGAAAGACTCAGACGCTTCTAGAGTTTTTTCTGAAGCTAAGATAGCTGCTTTAGCACTATATTCTAGCGCTGTAGAAAAAACTGCAGCCAATGAAGTACCACACATAGCTTCAGCAGCTACTGTCTTAGCTAATGACTGCATAGCTTCAGCAGCTCTTTTTTCAAGTATAGCTTCTTTTTCAAGTATAAATATTGTTAAATTAGCAAGTAACCAAGTTGTCTGTTGTACCTGACCTTCTGCATCTACACCAACTGTACTTTGTGCAACACAATCAGCAACGAACTGATGTTCAACAAAACCAGGACCAGCATATATTTCCTGCTGGTCTGATGTACTGTAGAACATATCAAGAGTCTTAACACCTACAACAGCATTCTTACAAGCAAAGTCAACACCTTTTGTGGTCAATGCTTTTTCAGAGATATAAGCAATCTGCTCCATAGAGAACTGAGAAAGCATCTGGCTTTCACCATTTGCCAATGTCTCATTAAGTTCAGAGTTAACAAAATAGTTAATATCAGAGCTATGCTTTGCCATTTCAAGGAACAAGAAGTGTATACCAACAGCAAAATTACTTGTAGCAAGTTCTATATTGGCCCTTTGTTCAACTACCTGTTTATCAAAAGACATTGATATATCGTGCAATGGATTAGTAGTCTTATCCTTTACAAGCTTCTCAAAGTTGCTCTTCTTAGGGTCATTGTTTATTTGCCTTTCTTGTTCATCAATATCGTTACCAAGTAATGGGTCAGGTCTTGTTTCAAGTGTATTATAGTGTACATAAGCATACTGACCAAGAGTCTGCTGCAAATATACACAGCGTGTAAGTCTTGGAGAAAAGAACCATACACTAGGATAACCTAGTATTGTAGACAATAGTGACCATGCTTTTTGTGCAGTACCACTAGGTATTTTTAATAAGTCAGCAAAAGCATGGGGCTGAAGCATCATGTCACCAACAATAATAGACTTAAAGGATGGTGAGCCATATACACTGTCATATTTATTTGTGATAGGTAATTCTTCAACCTTGAACTGTCCGTCACCTTGATAAGTTAAATGGCTTACAATACCAAAAACCTGTTTCCTAATATACCACTGCTGCTCTGCAGAACCTACAATTATTTCATGAACAACATTAATATTCTTAGGGTCTACTCTATACCTTGCATCACAGTCTGTAGTATCAATCTCACCATTACCATCTGAATCAAGCAATTTGTTTATAGGTTCAACTGTATTATTAAAACCAAGTCTGTCATCAAAGCAATATCTAGGCAGCTGACCACCTGTCAAATCGCCCTTAAGGCCAACAAAACCATAACCCTGTACAACCCTTTCAAACTTATTAAGCTCAAGATTAAAGACAATAGACCACTGATCAAAATTCTTTGACAAATGGCATCCTACAATAAGCCTATCATCTATAAGAGTATTTGACCAATGTGCCTGTACGAGTAATTGGTTAGCAGTTAACTTATTATATGTATTAAGGTATGCAGTATTTATATCAGGCAATGCATCATTTAGTCTTGTACCTATATCTCTAACATTCAGCTTAAAATAAACTGTATTACGCAAAGATACTACTGGCAATATACTAAAGATCTTACACTCAATTGTATATGTATCAAGCTCTCTTAAGCAACAGAGTAAAGCCTTATCATTACCTGAAACATTGGTAACAAAATGAACTCTGGTAAACTGTGTAATATAGTCAAACCTAGGTGCGTCCCAAATCTTTTCCCATCTATTACCATTCCAGTCATCAAGCTTACCTGTATTATGCTTAAGTGTTAAAAACCTATTATTAAGTTCAAGTATATGTGTACTGTCTACCCACCAGAAGTTTTCAACTTCAATAGTACTGTTCCACTGCTGCTTGAGTAACTGGAACTCTGCATCTTGCTTAAGCTTACCGATTACTTTTACATGTTCAGTATCACGTATGTCTGTAGACTCTACCAGTATATCATTCTCAAGGCCATCGAACAGCTTAATATCAACATTTATATCTGGATCAATAGTAACAATATCGCCATTCTTACTACCAAGGCCAAATACCTGTGGCAATACACATGTAACTTTTTGCTTAGTATCTTTTTCAATATGCACAAACTGCTGATTGCTTGAAATAGTATCAACATTACAAACATCAGAACCCAGAGACCTTTGACTGATGTAATTATAATTAATGTTATTATCCAGAGTTACTTCACCAAGCTCATCTGCTGCAGTAATATTAAGGTTATCAGTCTTCAAGTACCTACAATTACAGTTCTTATAGTCAAGATCAAAAACCAATGGCAAGTACTCAAGTGCATCAGTTCCTTCTATCTTATTTATATCTACATGCACACCAAATGATTCAAAAGAACTTGTATCATTTATGAGTTTATTTTGTTCAGCATTGAATACTAATGGTAATTCAAATGCTGATGTCTTTAGTAAGGCATATGCCAAACCTTCCTGGTAATCATAGCCTGTGATTTGTACATCAACGTCAGAGAAGCTAGAAACAATATTACCATAAAGACTATGCAGCACTTTTACTGTCTGGCTTTTAACAGAACCACTTATATCTTCAGGCAACTTAACATAAGTTTCATTCATTGTAATATGAGCTGTAGATACAACTGTCTCAGCAGTCATGTTTCCTTGCTCGCTAGCTTTATCACCAAATATAACACCAGGAGCATAATATTCAAACAGCTCTTTTGTTTGTGTTGTTACAGAAGCATTGGTCTTATGTACAAACAGTACAGCATCATTGACACAGGCTGCAGATACCTCGAAATAAGCAGGCATTGTAATATCACCAGTCAAAGGCTCGATTCTTACTAAGGCCTGGTCAAACCAATCGTAGCTATACTGGTTTATAGTTCTGTCAACATATAACTTTTTATTATCAAGTCTTATATCAGGTGCTTTATTAAACGTAAACAAATCGTCAGTTTCACCAAGCCTTACAGCTTTAGCAGTAGATATATAATTGTACTTTACTTCAGAGGCTATCCTACCTTCAAATGGAATAACGTAGACAATATCCCAATTGCCAATATTTACGTAAGTATTTGCGTAAGTATTTTCAAGTGCAAACGCTACTTTAACATTAGTCTTAGAGCTTACTGTTTCATACTTATAGTACAGTGGTACGTCTGTATCTACTTTTACTTTTATCTTATAAGAGCCACCGTGATAATGTACCCAGCCTGTCTCATTTACTTTTTCTTTGAATGCAAGCTTGGCTACTGGTTCTGAATAATCAAACAATAAGAATATATTGTCATCTACGTCAGTATACTCAAATCTGTCCCAGTGCCAGTTTGCAATACCAACTTTAGGTAAATTTTGCAAAGCAGCTTCTTCCCAAGACTCCTGGTATCTAGCTAAGTCTACTTTATAAACATTAGCAGTTATATAAGCTTTTACATAAGTGCCTATATTATGGAAACCACCACCATTAGCAGTATCATATGCTAGCTTAAACCAACCAGGAGCTATACCAGTACCACCTGATCTATATGTACAAGGCTGTTCATGACCATACGGATCTGTATAAGTTTCATCCCAAGAATGCTCAGAATCAAGTTCATACTTATCTGTAACTTCAATATGATTCTGCCAAACCTTAAACTGCACTTTACTCAAGTCAACAGTCATATCAGGTTCTTGTATCAAAGGATACACATCAAATACATTTGGACAGAACACAAAAGCCTGGTCATGACAACTATCTGTAGGATCAGGCCACCCGTCTGGATGTCTAGCTAGACATCCAGCTAGAGCTCCAGGGTGCTCATACCTAAGCTGTACCCTTGCATCTTCCACTACTACAATATTATCATAATCTATAAATGTACTGTCCTCGTCGGGCTCAATAAGCATTTTAGCTGGATCAGCATAATTTGGGTACCATCTCTTCCAAAGAGCTTCCCAGTTGGTCTGTTCATGTGGTACTAATATTGACTCAGCGTCTGTAAAACCAAGCTTGTCAAAGTCATAATGAACTGCGTATTTGTTAACATTGCGTATTCTATTAAAGTCATCTTGTAAAATAATAGGTGTGTCTACAGCTTCTGGATCATAGTTACCTAAAACAAACTCCTTAAACTCTTCAAGGGTTGTAATTACCTGTGTACCATTTGTCCAGTAGCATTTCTGTCCATTAAAATTAAAACATGGTACATATTCAAATGGCCAGAATGTATTATCACTTGTTAATGTTTCACCAACATATTCAAAAGTACTACCTATATATTTGCCATTAGCCTGGTAGATACTATTATATGTACTATCTGCCTGAGCCGGGTTATATATTGCTGGTGCACTAGTATAAGACTTTGTAACAATATACTTTAATAAGTCAGACATGTTGTCTCTTACAAAGTCCATATCATCTATTGTATCTGCCTGAGCTGGAGTATTAGCTAACTTAATAGACCTAACAGTTGATATATTATTTTCAAAGAATACATTGTTTATATCTTCAGCATTCCATATATCATTTACTCTAAAAAAATTAGCCATGTTTACTGCATTATTTCTGATTGTATATAAACCACCAAGCACATTCATTGCACGATTTCTTGAGTCATAGTCACTAAACATACTAAATGCAGCAGTAGCATACGGATAATATCTTGTATTCGGTTTATACTTATATGGCTGCCAATTAGAACTAGGCGTAAGTGAATTACTTATCTTAATATAATTGTATCTATTACCAAATAGCTCAGTCCAATACCAAGTACCTTCTGACCAACCCCAAACACCTTCGTCAGTGTAATCATTACGGTTACCTACATTATTAACTATCCACTTAAAATGGTCATAAGACGTAGAAAAATAAGGCATGTACCTATGTTTATACGCATCTGTAGCTACGAATGAATTTTCAACGCCTGGATTAAAAACAGAACCAAGCTTAATAGTCAAACCAGTATGAGGTAGCTTCATCTGTACCTTTGACGGGTGTGTATTTTCTGGCTTCTTAATATATGTTGATATATCAGGTTTGTTATCATCTCCAAGTTTTGCTGCAGCAGTTAAGTATACAGGTACAATTTGCTCTGCTACAATACCATCTGTATAAGGTACAAGCTCTGTATTACTAAACTCAAATTTTTGTTTACTCAAGTTTGTAAGTTCAGAGGCATTTGTGTTAATGAGGTTCTTCTCATTAACACCTTTACTATTATCAAGCTTTATATTCTTGAACTTAAGTAAATACTCCTGAAGATTAAGGTTTAATTCTATCTGTTCAGTAAGTGTCTGTGTAAAATCAAAAGTAAGTTTATTACCATCTGATAAGATAGGTACAATTGGTTCTGAGTCAGGCACAAACATTACGTTCTCAGCAGTATCATAACAGAAGTCTTCACCCCAGTACTGCTTACCTTCAGTAAACTTAGACCAGTTTATTGTCTGACTAAAACTGTCACTTGTTAGCTTTCCAGGAGACCAAAGATTAAAATCATAAGTATATGTATTAGCTGTATCAACAATATTAAAAGAAATGGTGTAGTCATTATTAATCACCTGCCTTAATTCAAAGTTAGCTGGACCATTAAACTGAGCTGAACCTGTAGTTTCATCCCATGTAATAACATAGTCAGCTCCGTTAAATGAGCCACCTATCTTATTGTCGTATATACTAGCCTCACCTTCTGAAACATTTAGAAGCTTATAAGAGTCATTATACTTTACTGTAAGTATTGGTGTAACAGAATCAAGTGCATCAAATACAGAAAGACTGTAGCTAGGGTTAGAGTTAAGCTTTATCCTACTTACATATATACCGTCTTCTATTTTAATCTTACTTGTACTATATTTGAAGTCATAGACATTCCAGCCAGCTGCCCAACCATTCTGTTCATATCTTAAAGAGTTTGGTAAAAACTTACCTTGAAACTTCTGCCAATTGTGCTGGAATGTTGGCTCATTGACTGGTACCAACATATCACTAGAAGCTGTATCAAGACCTGCATTTAAGTTTATGTTATTTACTTGTCCGCCTTCCATTAGAAACCAACCTCCCCAATCTTAATACTTTCAACAAATGCAGCTACTAAAAATTTATGTATAGAGTCTGGTATTGGAATACCTAAAGCTTCAAACTTTACAAGTGTAGCAGCAATCATAAGTGTAACTTCCTTCCAGGACACATAATATGGTAATGTCTCAAAAGTAACCTTGCCTTTGACAATATTCAAAACAGCACGAGCTGTGCACAACTGCATATAGTCAATAGGTGCTGGCTTTGACTTTTCTGTGTCACTTAGTGGATCATTAAGATGAACAGGCTTAAGAGATATGTAAGCAGTATCAATTAATTCCTTAACATCGTCCCAGTCCATATTCTCATCATTGCGCTTATAGCCAGCATTGTACTTAATATACAAGCTTAAAGCATCAGCAATAAACTCAGACAAGCCAGACAATTGTGCCTGGAATACAGAATCACGTGTCTGGTCAAGTGCTACTACAGCTGCTGCAGACCTCATGTTCTCCATATCAAATGAAGCATTCTGAATACCTGCGAGTTCATACATAGCGGCTTTATATTCTTCTATAGTAGCAGTTAACTCAGAATCAAGTGGTGTAGGATTGATTACAGTCATAAGAGCATCAAGTGGCCGCTGTGAATCAATATATAAGCATTCACCTGCACCATTGGTAATGGACTTCATTGCCAGTTCAATATCTGAATTAAACACAGGTGTTGCGCCTTTATAATTACGTATAAGCTGCTGTTGCTTTGCACAAATCCTGTTTATTTCCCTCTGAATAGGATAAAGCATGTCAAACAAAGAGCTTGATAATGACTTAGCAAAACCGACATCCCAACGCATAACGGCAACAAGAACCTTATCAAAAGGATAATCCTTTTCAGGTAAAAACTTACCATCAATACTTACAATACACTTCTGAGTAAGGCAGTTAAAGTACATACACAAATCAACATGTGGTTTACCTTCCATTTCCTCCAGCATTTCAGCCTTTTCTTTTTCACCAAGATCCTGCAAATAAATCAAAGCATTAGCTGTAGGGAATGAATAATCCCTATAAAGCATTTGAGATATATGATTCTTGTTTAACTGAGACTCAAAGATACCTACTTCATAATCATTAGCTTTAACAAGCTTACCAGTGTAAGGATCAATAAAGCAATATGAATAACCAAGTATTGCAGAGTCGTGGAATACATCGATACAAGTACGGTTGAACTTATCCTTATTGATGTACATTCTGAGAATACGCTCAACTTCGTCCTTATAAATAATGTACTCAAAGTTCTGATCTTCAGACATAAGGTAAGGTATAAATTGAATTGTACCTAAGCGTGAAGTTATCTGGTCAATAATCTGCTTAAGGTAATTGTTAGACATACCTGTACCATAATCTTCACGCTCCTGGTCTTTTGCTGTAAATGGAGCAGCATTATAAGACATATTGCCCCAGTCTGAAGTCTTAAGGCTTGGGAACATCTTATTATAAAAAGCACAAATCTTGAGGTATTCCTTTGAGTACTTATTTTCGATTATGGCATTAAGCCTGTGAAAGTCAGTTTGTATATTCTCCGGTAATTCCCAGTCAGTAGTGTCTTCACCAGGGTAAAGAGAGGGCCTGTTTATCTGCTCTATTTTATCGAATACATACTCAAGACCATTTACTTTCATAGTTATCTCCTAGGCTGATGTTCCAAAATAAACTGCTGTACAGCTGCCTCATTATCAAGTTTATTAAAAATATCGTCACTAGCATCAAGTACACCAGAACTACCTTTAACAGAGCTTATCTTCATTTTGTGGCCATGCTTAGTCTCCAACTCGATAACAATATCCTGCTTTAAACTCTTAGCTGCATTTACAACAACCTGTGTAAGAAACTCCATGGACCACTCTACTTTTGCCAATTGACGTAAAGCCTTACGTCTCTTGGCCTGTTCATAATGTATTGCAATCATTTGTCTAAAAAGACTTGGTTGTTTATTCTTCTTCATCTTCTGACTCCTTATCCATAGAGTAGAATATATTAGACATATCAGTACCGTTCGGTGTAAAACCTTCACTTGCCAATTGTGCCCAACCACTCAAATCAACTACATCATTGTTAGCCTCTTCCTTCGGTTTAACAGTGACTTCTTCAGTAGTACCGCCATCACTGTTCTTAGTAGTCTTAGAACTGGTAACATTAACATCATTGGCTTTTGCAGCTTCCCTTAATTTTCTTACAACCTTTTTCTTTTTACCGCCTGCTTTAATTTCATCATAATCTTTATCTGCTATAGTATTACCACTACCATAAATAGTACCAGTATCAGCTGCCTTAGACTTACCAACTACATTAGGTACAGGATTAAGCGGTTGTCCAGTTGGACTAGGCTCTGGATATTCATCTACGTTAGATGGCCTATGTGTCCTTTCATAGTTTTCTACCTCCCTTGCCCAATATTCTTTTATTTCTGGTATTGTTGCATCATTCATCCTTTTTACTAACTCTGCGCCTGTGTCTTCAGTCATGCTATTAAGGTTCTTTTGTTCTGCAATATCGTTTGCCAATGAGTTAGCCCTAGCCTTATTTAATGCACGCTGTGCCCGAGCTTTTTCAGCATTAAAATTAGCTTTTGTAGCCTTTAGGTCCCTAGTAACCTGCTTTAAGTAATCAGTATTATCATCTTTAATCTCGTACAATTCTTCTATAGTTTTATATAATTCATCCAGCTGTACTAGATCAGTAGACGTCTTTTCTTTTTTCTTGTCTATATCATTATACATACGAGTCAAGATGTTAATATTGTCTGTATTCTGTTCAAGTACATGTGTAAAATAATTAAACAAGCCTTCAGCATCTCGTGTATCAGGCACAGGTATCTTATCCGGATCAGCCAGTAAGTTATTGTCAAGAAAATACTTAGCCATACCACCACGCACTGAAGCGTAAGGATTTCCAACCTTAACATTAATATCATTGCGTACTTTTTGTGGCTTAAGCACCCTTACGATAGATGGATAAGGCTTTCCATTTTCGTCCACATCTTTTATCCTAAGAGTACCACCTATAGTGACACCGTCGTCGTCCCTTTCCTCGTCTACTACAAAAGGATATTCTTCCAACAAAGCTCTACGGTCTGCTTCATTTTGATTAAACGTACGTCCTGCTTTAAGCTTAGATAATGGATTCTTTTTGTCACTTGCAATTATCTCGTTTGCTGCATCAATATTGTCAACATACTTATTATATCTGTCTCTTACTGTTTCAATGCTTGCTTCCTGTGCTCTTTTACGATCACTAGCTTGCTTTGCACGCAACATTTCTCTACGAGCTTCTGCATCCTTATCTGAAAGATAAACAAGTGTATCTGTCTCAGGATCCATTATTGCATTGTACTTATCGAATACGTTATCTAGCCATGTATTCTTATTACCTATACCAGCTAGCTGACCCAATTTCTTATAGTAGCTGTCACCAAGTACTGTATAGTCAGGCATTTCAGATATTGTAGGCTTGTAATTTGGATCAGACATCTTTTTTTCTTGTATAAGTAACTTTTTATCAAGAGCTTGTTTATGCCTAGCTTTAAGCTCTGCTAAAGCGTCCTTATCCAAAGTACCAAACTCTTTTTGTATTCTAAGAGCCTGCTTGACTATTTCTGGCCAAGTCTTACCTTCATAGTTCTCACGGTGCATTTGCTTAAATGCAGGATCTATTTGTTCATGGAAATAGTCACTTCTGCTTGCATTAAGTGCATTAAGAGCCCTTGAATTATAACCAAAAAGTGCTTTTCTAGCTCTTTCCATTGCCTTGTCAGGATTATCTGTATGAATAAAATTATCCCTTGTAATTAAGTACTTTGCATTCCTATAATCAGGATAATCTTCTATATTTCCCTTATATTTTTCTTTTGCAGCCTTAGCTTTGATCTCATTCAGTTTTTCAGGAGAAATTTCCTGTTCTACTATATCAGCCAATCTAAGCCTATTAGCTTGAGGTGAAAATTTATAATGTGCCTGTACCCAAAGAGGATGATCAGCGATCCTACCTTTATACTTTCCGTCCTTCTTTTCCTGCTTAATTATGTCTTTTAATCTGTTATCCTCTTCTGTGCTCAACCTAACATGAATAGCTGGCTTAAGTTCTACACCCCATGTACCATCAGGCAACTTTTTCTTAATACCTACAGCAGCACCTGAATTAGACTGACCATTTGTTGTACCAACACTTCGTACAACAAACAAACCACCATTTGGATCATCTGCAGGTAATCTAGATGCATAAACACGCTGGCCATATCCACCTTCAGCTTGAGCCTGTTCCTTTGTAAGCTTACGTAATGCTTCCTTAGGTTCCGTAAACTGTTTCCTAGTATCTACCCTTAATTTATGGAAAATCTTATTTAGGTTATCGTTCAAAGAATACTGGAATAAATTAGACAATATCCTTTCTTTTAATGTAGTTTGCTGTGAATTCTTTGTTTTATTATAAGCGTTTACTACACCCTGTAACAAGTCTACATTAACAGGATCATTTATATTATCTATTGCTCTAGACAACTTATCTGTGAGATCAAAATCATTATCAAATAAGCCAGAAATCTTGTCTTTAAGGTCAGGCCTATTTCCACCTTTAACAGCTTCTACAAGAGCCAAGTCTTTAATCAAAGCCCTCATACCTTTTGAAATCTTATTGTTATTAAATAACTGTAAGGTTTCATTAGTATCAAGATCAGAGTCTAGGTTCTCAACAAGATCTCTATAAGAACCTGCATAAAGAGGATCTGATGTAGCCAGTAAGTCACTTCTATTTTCTCCCTTTGCCTTTTTGGCTACACCTTCCTCATTATCAGCTATATTATATAGCTTCTGTAAAGCTGCCAGCTTATCAGTTAATGCCTGACGCTGTTTGCTGAATCTTTCATACATTAATGCGTTACTTCTTGCAGCTGTGCCATTTTCGCCTTCTTGAGAAGGTCTACCTGAATAAGGCGCTACAAATGAACCACTATGCTCTGGATTATTAGGATCATAAGCTTCTTTCTTATTGTCTGCAGATTTTTCACGTTCTTCTACATAGTCATTAAGAATCCCGAATAATCCAACCTTACCATTCAATCTTTCAAGATCTGTTAATACCCTTTGAAGGTCATACTTAGGCCTAACTTTACCTTTAGTACTAACAAAATTATAGAAGTCGTCTGCTAAAATTAATGACTTAGCCCTTGCATCTACACCAGGCACCTCTTTGAAAAAATCAGTTTCTGCCGGCTTAATAAGAGTAGATATATCTATTTCATTTGGTTCAAGTACTGCCTGAATCTCTTTAGCCATAATAATACCTCACAATATATTATTATAATATAAAAACCCTAGTATGTAAATGCCTATTTTAGGACATTCCACAAGGCATAACGCATACAAGGCAAAAGGTCAGGATGGAATATTGCATCATCTACTTCATTAAGTATCTCACCATTAGGACCACGCTTAAGTATAGTAGATACACACTCATGCTCAGTCTTACCACCTTTCATAAGTAAAAGCCTACATGTACGCATAAGTTCATCTATTTTGTCCCACATAATCTTCTTATCAGTTTTATGGGCATTTGTTATTTGCAACCTTAAAAGACTCAACAATTCATCGTCCTTAAATATACAGCTTAGTGATAATTCCTCTGTCAAATGCTGGTCGTTATCATCTGCATCCCAAAGAATCCTCTTATTTAACTGTTTCAAAGATTCAGCGTCATAGGTATTAATAGGGCCTTTTAACAACAGTTCAATAGCCAACATCCAAGCTTTCATAACCTCTTGCTTAAGGTATTCAAGCTGACTTATAGTTCTGTCCATAATATCAAGCCTATTGAACTTAGTCTCAAAGAACTGGTAACCTTTGCCTTCATCATCAGACCAAGCTACACCCCAAATTGCATCATTGTCAGATACACCATAGTCTATACCAAAGAATATACGAGATATTTCCCAAGATGGCATAGCCTCATCAGGATCATAGACTTTATAGTTCGGGTAAAGTAACAAGTCATCGTCATAAGCCCACTCACCAAGATACTCACGTCTCACGAACGGTGTATCCCAGCTCAAGCCTTTTTCCTGTATTGCTTTTTCAACATAAGCTTCACGAGCTTGAAGGCTTACTGGGTGTGGGTTATCACGCCATGTCCAACTGAAATGTGGTACTTCCCAAGTCTTCCAAGCTGCTTCACCAAATGTTCCTTTAATAGAAGGAGGTGTTCCTGCACAAATAAACTTATAATCATCTGCATAGTCCATCTGCATAGGTGCAAGTACCTGATCCTGGAGATATGCCAAAAGTTCTGATTTAAGATGGAAGAACTCATCTATAATAATGATCTTTGCACCCTTACCACGTATCTGGTCAGGGTCTTTGGTGTTAGACAAGCCACGAACAAGAATCTGTGAACCATTATCCATTTTACGCCAATTAAACCGCTTACCACGTTTATCACGTAAATGGCACTCATCAACAATCTTGTTCATGGCATCGTCTACAATACCTTCTGTAAGTTCCATCGTTTCACCAATATAGATACAAGTAGTATTTGGTTTACGCAAACATTCTACTGCACTAATTGCTACCAACATGTGCGACTTACCTGCACGTCTAGAACAACAAACAAGAATTGTACCATTACCTGCATTGATAACCTGCAGCTGTTTATCAAACAAAGTATGCAGTATCATGTAGATATTGTAGGCATTATCATATGACAAATCTGCTACACGTGACTCTGCTGGACGACCATCCAACCTATCAATAAGATATGTCATTGCCCTGGTATCTTTGTGCATTATTGCATTCATATAAAGTGCTCTGATTAAGTGGTCACGTTTCTTACCATCAGGAGCTAATGTAAACGCATAATCTGTCACAATACCAACTTCATTTTTAGCCTGTCTTACCCTAAGCTCAAGTGCAGCTATTTGGTTCCTAGAAATCGATACATTACCCTCTTCTGTAGCTATACAGCCAGTAAGCGCAGACTGTGTAAGAATATTTGTCCACTTTGCATAAGACATTTCTGCGCACATTACTGCATATTCAGGGTCTGATGATATAAATTCAATAAGCGTTTGATGATGTGCAACTGCTATCTCATAAATAGAATCAAGAGACTCGTCAACTGCATCACGCTTACGAGACGCATACCAAGGTAACTTAACTTCTTCTTCTACAAACTGTCTAGTTACTTCTGTAAACGATATAGTACCAACAGCGTCACTGGCTTCTTGTAAGACAAGCTCATTATCCATTAAAGTACCTCTATAAAGTCAAACTGTTTAAGAATATCAAGAACCTGTGCAAAGCGCTCTTTTTCTACACGGATCCTGATAACACTCTTTTGTGCCTTTGGTACACTTACTAACTTATCACCTGACTCAACAGTCTTAGGCTTAGCTACAAATTTAGCTATAGAAGGTGCTACATAGTCAGGAATAGTAGCTGTAAATTGCTTTACACCTAACCTAGTAATCTTACCATAGCTGCTAGTAATCTGAAGAAGTGCCTTACGAGCCTCTTCTTCTGTTTTTGCTTTAATGAAGACACATGGCCAATCAACATTCAACAATGTTGCATCATCTACGGCCATACGGACAAGTGCCTCTTTCCTACCATGTCCATCCAAAAGATACTTTTTATTATCATGAAGCCATATTGCAAAAGGCATCATGAGCCCTTCAGATTCCAAAGACTTCTTAAGCTCCTGAATATCCTGTTCAGTACGCTTTTTAAGCTTTCCTTGAAATGGTATACAATCAGTCAGCCTGATTGTGTCCTTTGTTTCACAGTTAATCTTAATCATATCATGCTCCTTAGTATAAAAGTACCACAAAAACTCAGCCTTGTAAATGTACATAAAACCAAGTGCCAGAAAAGCAGAAGTTTATCGCCAACAAGTACAGATTATTGGAACTATTAAGCCAAAGCTATGAATGTATATTTTTTCATTTTAGCCTAACACTTTTTCACTTTGAAATTAAAAAAAATTTTTTCCTTGAATATGTAAAAATAAGACTTAACATTATAAAAATATACATTCACAAGTTTCGCTTGTCGGTGAATCATGAATCAGAAGTGTCGTTCGTGAGCCTGTTGTCAAGTTTCTTCGTTCGTGAGCCCTTACTGCAGCGAACCTCGGCCCGATGGTGTTGTTCAAACTCTTGCTCCTGAGGTTTTTGACCGGTGCACGGAAAAAATTGTTCCTGTACATGCAAATGTATTCCAAAAACAGTGGATTATATATAATAGATTGCTGCTAGGCCCGAGACAGCAACTCGATTACAAGGGCCAAAAAATACTCGAAGGTACCAGGTCGGTACTTTTGGGTATCAGGTCTTGCTCCAGGACGCGTGTGGGGCGGATACAGATGGCTGACGAGCCACAGACTAGGTCCGAAGCGTTGCTTCATTAAGATCTAGCTGTTAATTCGTCAAGACCATCGAGGAAGAACTCTTATGAAAAGTGTTGTATTCACAATCAACGGAATCGAAGTTAGCACACGTCTTAACGACAATGCCGAGCTCGGTAAGGAGAAGCTACTAGAGGACACGAAGGATCTTGTCAAAGATGACAAGGAAGCCATCGTCAAGGCAGTCATGGCGCTGCCACGGGACGAACACAGTACTGTATCACAATACAGAGTCAAACTGGAAAACGTCATAGTAGACGGTAAGCCGTCTAAGACCAATCTGGTAAAGCTTGCTGCAAGCTTGATTCCGGATGCTTCTATGAAGCTTGCTGTCCGGGACTCACATCACAAGAGGGATGCTTCAGATGTTAGACCGGATGAAGGAGTCATAGCCGAGTGGAAGGCAGCAATGCTGGAGCTTAAAGATGCATCAACCAGGTATCCAAAACTGACTCTGTTCTTTGGAGTAGAAGATCCGCTCAGTGCTGCTATTAAGGCACTTATGGCTATCGGATACAGCGAAGAAGAAGCTAAGAAGATGGCTGTACTGAAGAAGTAATCTGGATTCTTAGAGTGTCACGATTGGGCATCCGAGTTAATGCTCGGGTGTCTGAACCGTTACATTACGGAATAACTACTTCATGTACTGGGAGGTACAGTATGAATATCAGTCTTGACCTGGCCTGTGTCGCACTAACATGTGCGATGCACAATCAGGCCGCTGTACAACGCTACGAAGAAACACGTAGCGTTTCTTATCAGGCCCAGGGCTGGAATGCCTTGGAAGGAGGCAGCTATGATAAACGTCAGGCTGTTGGCCACGGGTTACGTGGTCTTAGTCGGGTCCCACGTGGTGTATGCTACATGGGACGTCAGACTTGTTCAGCGTTATCTGGAGGTGTTAAATGACACGTTCTATAGGTTCGCATATTAAAACCAATCAGTATTACAATACTTTGCTAGGGACAGCAGTCATCTGCTTAAACCTGGCGACGCACTTTGCTAGTCTGGAAGTGAACGGTAAGTTCATAAAAGCCATTCCGCAAAAAGAAGTGGCCTACCAGGCAGACCAACTTAGGTATCTCAAGGCTATGACTAAGATGTCTTGGGAATTAATCTAGTAGTGTTACTCTTGGATGCCTTGATATGAGCAGGGCATCTAAATGGTAGCACTAACAGACCGCTGAACTCGAAAGAGCAGCTAAACTGTTAGTTGGAGGTTACCAATGATAGGATTCAAGGAGTGTGTACGCACGCTGGTCGCAGACAGAGTTTATTATCTGACTACTGAGGAGAAGCAGACTCCACAGTTTGCTTCTTATTGTGCGGTGCACGATATTCTGCTGGAGCTCTAGAGTCTGTATCACAACGATATAGATCCTAGTGACATCAGTTCAGACCTGTATGACAGGTTACATGATGAAGCATCTAACTAGGCAGACCAATGCTTCAAGGAGATAAAGTAGTATGGATAATCTCAACGATAACCTTAGACATATTATCGCAGAGGTCTTCGCAGACAGAGTGCTATCTAAGTTCGAGCCAAGTAGTAAGGATGTTCTGTTTGATATTTTGGCAGAGCTCTGGATTATCTGGCATGGAAAGAATCCACCCGAAGACTTCGATGATCATGCAAAGTTCTGTGAAGATATAAACAGATGTATATCACTCTTAACAAAGGAGGTACAGTAATGCCTAAGAAATACACGAAGGCCGAATTAACGGTCTTCAAGAATACAGTAGCGGCTCTTGCTGCTGCTGTAATTAAACAGTGGAAATTGGATGGCTGTCCAGAACAGGACAAAGAAATCATTAAAGCTTGGGAAGCTGTTTTACAGGAGGCACAGAATGTTGATTGATAGAACTACGATTCCTATCTGGGTAGCAGAGAATGCTAAACTGCCGCAGCATATGCTTAGATCTTACGGAGCAGACTTCTGCTACTGTATAAAGTCTGCCATGCTCGAAGACATCGAGTGGCAGGAAAGTATAGGTATTGAAGTCGATAAGCCACTGCTGATTGAACGTAAATGGTACAGGGTCTGGTTTGAACGAGATACTTATGGACATTTCGCAGACCTTATACCGGATACATTCTATGAAAAGTCTGTCCTGGCTTTTAGAATGGGCTGCATATACAGGCGTCTCTCAAAGAACAGAGACTTGCGTAAGGAATTTGTTCGTATTTTACAAAGAGCATTGGAGGTATAACATGGACGAGACGAGATCAGAGCAATCGAATGCAAGCGTGCTGCACAGAAACGTCTTGAAGACGTAATTACAGCATGCAACAAGAGTCTCAATGCTACTATATGTTTAGTGAGTCAAAGCCAGAGGTTAAATACTATAACTGTTAATGGAGGTTTAAGTATGCAGACTTATTGTCGTAACTACTACAATCCTGATTATAGGATTGAGTACAAAGGTACTGAGTATTCTGTAATGGTCTCCGCTTATGGAGAAGGTTGGTATACACCAGGTACAATGTATCGCAGCAATGGTGATCCTGGAGATCCACCAGATGGTGACTGGGAAATCAAAGAGATCGACATCCTCCAGATAAGGTATTGGGTAGAAGGTGATGTCAATGACTGGATATTCGTGCAAGGTTCTCCAGAAGAAATAAAAGAACTCGAGAAAGCATTGAGCAACATCATTGAAGAGGAGCTTGAAGAAGATGACTTCAAAGATCCTGAGTCTATACTACCAGAACATGAAGAGGAGGATTGGTAATGGAAATAACAATAGAACACATTGATACGTTCATGTTATTAAGAGGGATCCTTGGTGTGATCAATAACACCATAAGCTCTGAGGTAAACGACGAGCTTCATACAATCATCAGGAAGATGGATGAAGCTGCAGACAATCTCAAGACAGACAGTAATGGATATATCATTAAGGAGGACAAATGAGAATTCCACAGAAAGTATTTGTTGGTCATGACCCAGATTATTCCTGGTCAGTTAGAAGGTTTGGCAAGTTGATCGGTATGAATATCTATATCATCAATGGTCATTACTATCTTAACATGCTGAAGGACAATAATCCAGAAGCTTACGAGATAGATAAGTTCCAGTACAATCATTATGTTCGTGACTACTGGAAAAGCTTCGCTGAGTTCCAAACACAGGGAGATAACTATGCTGTCAAAGCTTTAGAGTATCAGCATAGAGGTGATGAGAACCTTGCTACATTCTATTGGAATGCAAGTGTAGCATGTCACTCTCAGGCAATGGAGGCACAGAGATGACAGACTTCATAACAACATGGGCATGGATAATATTAGTACCTGTATCTTCAGGTCTAATTGTTTGGGCACTTGGTGTTGCTCTTGGATATAGAGCAAGGCTAAGGATAACCAAGGCAAGGGAACAGCTTGAGTCACTCTCAGGTGGAGGTACTGATGGACAGAAGATGGATGTTGAAGGTTCTAAAGGAAAGGATCTCAGAGCTTGAAGAAAAGTACAGACAGTACTTTGACTGTACTACTGGTAAATCTAGTACGTACATGGGTGCTGCTTGTATGCGCAGTAGGATCAAGAAAGATCTGGGTGTATGCAAATTGCTTGAAGCAATATTGCTACAATGTTCAGACTCTCTTGTATTAAACTCCACAGAGTTGGAGAACACTTTCAACAGGCTCGTTGAGCCAAGGAGAAAATAGTTATGACATACCAGACAGAAAAAGATTTTGCACGTGCACTGACTGCTAAATTCAAAAGGCTTAATATCGATTACCAGAAGATCGAATCACATGGAACCGCAAATGGAATCCCAGATATGTTTGTTCAGAACTTGTTTGGTGATGACACATGGATAGAATTAAAAAACTGTCCAAAGGTTTCAGTCTTTAATCACAGCATGAAAATTCCGTACAGGCCAGGACAAATGTCATGGCTACATGAATATACAATACGACACTATACATATAAATGTGGGCTCACTCTCATATCGTTACTAGATGGTCTCGCAATTGTACGCAACACAGCTGATCTAAATAGCACAGAGATTAATCTTGGTGATCGTGAACATGTCTGGTTAACAGATCTTAAAGAAGAATCATTAAAGGAAATAATATATTACTGGTCAAGGCCAATGCCCTTTAATGATAACTATACAATCAGAGCTAACCTTCGTATGTTCTACGACAAATATGATTGTGTCAACTTTATATCGGATTTTGATAGCTGGCTCACTGATATAGAATTACTTACGGGTCCTGAGTTCCCTGATCAATCTGTATTTGATGGGGGCTTCTGTAAAAGAATAGAGCAAGATCTTTATATCTGGCTCATCGACCAACTAAGAGCAGTTTATAATTAACAACAAGTTAAGTCTGTGAATGTATATAAAATCAGTTTAGCTAAAGTCATTTGAATGTCAAATATAAAAAATTATTTCATTCTGAATTAAAATTTGATTTAGCTAAACTGAAAAAATATACATTCATATAATAGATGGGAGTTGTCGCTGGATAAAATAAAAATATTTTTAATCTTTAGCTAAAGTTAAAAATTAAAAGTTTTTTATTTTATAATTAATAATGTAAAATGAATCTTGAGATTCATTCAAATTAATTTATATGGGCAAAAAGCCCAAGGAGCAAGACCTATGGAAAAGGTTGCAGAAGTTAAGGGACAGGTTCAGAAGAACGAAGCAGCACAGGTAAAGAAGGCAGAGCTTACAGCTGAACAGAAGGCAAAGAAGAATGAAGCTGCAAAACGTCACACAGAAAAGGTAAAGAACCTTCGTGAACAGGCAGTCGAAGCAGCAAAGGAATTGAAGCAGGCAATCAAGGACAATCCGAATGTAAAGTTTGGAGCTAAACTTGTAGCTTGGGCAGACGCAGTTCTTGCAGCACCTGCAGCTGGTGGTGGACAGAGCTTCTTCAACAAAGTATTTGGTGATAATCCGAAAGTCGGTGACAAGATCACTCTTATGGATTACATGAAGAAAACCCTCAAGGGTAAGGCAGACTTCGATGCCTACGTTAAGAAGTGGGCAGAGAAGGGAATCATTGTCAAGTTCGATGCTGGCGCAAATATGTTTGAATCAACATACACAATCGAAAAGCTCTAAGTCGCCCTCAGCTCTGGTTAGCCCTAAAGGTTAAAAGCCTTTGGGGCTTTTATTATTATTTGTATGGAGGAAATTATGGACTTTGATTACACACAGGTATGTACAGCATTTGATGCTGATAATGTTAAGGTTGGTGATATTGTTTTTACTGGAACCACAGCAGCTGAGATTTATCAAAAGGTTGCAGATGCTAAAACACGGTTAGCATGTATAGTAACTGCGATACAACCGAAAACACTGCCTAATCGTTTTACAGTTAAGACTGATACAGGATTCATAACAGATGTTCCTTTTGTATATATGCTGCACAGCAGAGGTTCTGAGTTCTATGACTTTGCCAAAGCTATCTTTGAAGAAAAACATGTTTGGTGTCATGTAGACGGTAAAGTTACAGAACAAAAAAGTATAGTGTTTGATCATCCAGTAAACTGTTATACATTAGGCACTAGTATACCTAGGATGAAAGAAAAATGGAATGGTCTTTATATCTTTAACTATAAGGGTTTTGATTGTGAATTGACAGATTGCTCTGATACTGATAGGTATGTATGCTTTGTTAATTATTATGACTGGGATAATGATGATCAAAGTACAGATCTTGTATACTGGGCTTGGGGATCAAATTGTGATCTCGGTAATAACTTCACAGTACCTGAATCTATTATAAAGCTGCTGGATGATTGGATTAAAAAGAATCCTTCTAAGAAGAAAACTGTAATGAGGTATGAATAATGAACAAGAGAGACACACGTAACTTCGATATGTTTATCCAGGCTCACCTGACAACCGGCCCACGTACGTTGTATGACTGCTATAAAAAGCCGTTTGAATACAAAGAGCTTGCTTATCATCAGTGCAAAGAGCAGTGCCAGAAGTATGAAGGCAAAGGGTTTACAGTTGTAAGTTATGGTACCTTTACTTTCAGTGTAGGCTTTATTGTTAAGCAGGGACCTAACGTTACATTCTTCTATATAACGGCTTGTAATGAATTTGTATCTAAGCTAGACGAAGAGCAGATCAAAAGGTGCAAGGAGGCAGGGATAAAGCTATGAGCATAATGTCTCTTGGGGTTTTACTATGAAGACCTTGTGTTACCGCTTGGGGGCAGCTATAGTAATTGTTTGTCTTGCGGTAGCTGCTTATATACACTGGCGTTTTTAGTTTAGCTAAAAGTTTTAATAATTTTATTTTCACTATATAATGGAGGTAATATGTATAGAGAAGAAAAGATTGTAATTAAAGACCAGACCTTCACTGACATAGCGGTTAATGAACTTGCAGATGTTAAGGCTCGTCTTATGGTATACCATTATTACCATCAAGATAAAGAAGCAGAGAAACTTCCTATGTTTCAGAAGCTTGAGACTTGTTACGAGCAGATGAATGAATATGATAGGATGCGTGTTGATACAAGGGCTGCACGTTTGTTTGCTACTTACATGGTAGATCCAGATCCTTTCTTACCATACAAGGTTCTTAAGCGGAAGTACTTTAAGATCTGGCTGATCTGTACTTTAATAACCATAATATTATTATCTCTTATTATACAGCCTCCGTTCCCACCGCAGTTCTTACCAAATGATACATCACCAGTTTACGGTTACGACATAGAGCAAATGGTTCATGAAACAATACTTGAGCTGCAGCCATTACTTTATGACATTGATCATAATGGTAGGCTTACTTGTTTAGATAGAGCTGTAGAGTTCAAGCATTTATGGGATAGAAAATACCCGGGAATACCTTGTCTGATGATCCAGAACTGGGAGAATCCTTTTGGGTTTAATCATTACTTTGTTAAGATAAACGGAATATATTATGATCCCTGGTCTGAAACATATCCAAAAGGCATGCATGACATGTGGTCTGTATGGGGAAAGTCAGGACAATATGATCCAAGATACAATAGAGAAAATTATTACTGGTATGATAAAGTTTCTAGATATAGGAGATGGTAGTGGCAAATGTATGTAACAAGTATCACGATGGTTATGCTAAGTTAGCAGCAGCTATCTTAACCTCAAGTAGGTGTGATAAATGGTTTCAGGAATCTGAATGGGCAGAGGATCTTCGTGAGTTATGTAGGCTAGATCTTGAACTCCACAGAAGAAACACAGATCCTACTGGTAATAAGATACAAGGTAGAGGAGGTACATTAATATGTTAAAGAAAAATATTGTAGACCTGGCAAACAAAGTAGCTGGACATTCTAAATGTATCAAGCTGAATGTCGGATGTGTTATCTTTAATAAAGAAACAGGCAAAGTATATAGTACTGGATATAACAGATCACTCTCAGGTTGTCCTGAATGTAGGAACTTTGATCTTAAGAATCACCATGATATACACATGAGGTATGAGCTGCATGCTGAATGGATTGCATTGATTCAGTTTCTTAGGTTGTATGCAACTGGAACAATCTTCATAGATCAGATAGCAGCTTATGTAACAGTTGAGCCGTGCGAGACATGTATGAAGCTATTGATTGAAGCAGGTATCAAGACTATATATTATGGTATTGGTTACCGTGCAACATTTAGTACGTATAAGGATCTTGTAGATGGAGGTCAGATTGGAGAAAGTATACCAAGTCAAGGGCCAGACGAAATTTGTGAAGTTATTGGATGAGTTTGCAGGTCAGTTGCTTACGACAGCAGGATTGTATAAACCTGAAGAGTTGGAAGAAACTGATGATGTAATACTTGACATTACTTATGATGGTCTTCACTTTAATGAGCTTTCTGAAAACTGGCAGCATCTTATGTTTCTGGATGACAGGAACGTAAGACAACATATAACAGGTATTAAATACAGGGGTGATGATTATCCGGTTTTCATAATGGCAGACGGATATGAATCAGAGGAGGTAACAGGATGAACGGAAAGCAGTATGAAGCATGTTATGCTTTTGCAATGAACCATCACCCAGTTGAATGGGCCAAAAAGTTTGGTTACACAACTGGGTATGCAAAGGTATGGTACTGTAACAATGGTATTAGCTTTGCAAGGAGCAAGTATGGTCACATACCACCTGCAGAAAAGTTTATTGCTTTTGTAAAGGATCACACAGTCAATGAGACTTGTGATGAATTCAGTATATCACGGTCTACTATTTACAGATATTGTAAGAAGCTTAATATTAAATGTAAGGAGGGAAGACATGGCATACAGTAAGTTCAGTAACGGGTTTAAGCAATGCCCAAATTGTGGCTATAAGCTGCATGAGATCTATGGCATGAATGACAGCCATAAGATAATCGCATGTAACAATTGTGGTTATTCAAGAACCAGGAAAGTAAAGCATGCTTGGGAGGTAAGCAATGACAGTAGACCCAGCGTACGGAAATAGCTCAGGATATTTCAGAGATCCTAGTAATGGTGAAGATCTTTCTGTCGACACTCCACGTGTAATAGAGTGCGAATTAAAAGATGGAAAGTTTATTTGGCCACAGGTTGCATCAGCGGATGGTAATCAGTTACTGAAGATTGTTTACCGTCTCTTTACTGATGAAGAGAAGGCCTTGTACAAACAGTACAGAGGCTATGACTCAAAGCCCAGGGTTAAGAAAGAGAAGTCAGAAGTGATCAGTCACCCTCAGGTATCCGAGAATCTTGTCGAAGAACCTGAAGAGCAGGAGCTTGTTAAGGTAGATCCTGGTACAGATCCCGAAGCAGCAGTAACTCTTGAGACATTACAGCAGCTCACTCTATCAGATACTCTTTATGGTATTTGTAATATTGGTGGGTTATACTATGTAATGTGTGGCAGCAGTAAGAACCCTAGAAAGGTTTACTATATTCCGAGAGGCTTAGTACCGGAATCGGAATTCAGGAGGTTATGTAACAGTGAGTAATTATTGTGTGTTCTGTCAGCATAGAGACAATGAGCATTGTAATGCTGACAAAGAAGGTTTATGTGACCTTCATAATCAATGGGTAGCAGCCCTTTATTCATGCCCAGGTTTTATTAAAAGGGAAATTAATGTAGCAATCCCTGAGCCAGGTAAAGCTGTAGCCATTAAACCTAAGCTACCTAAGATTGTGAATGGTCACATCGATAAGGAAGTAAGCGAACGTGAAGAGATCCCACAGCTTGAACTGTTTGAACATCAGAATCAGGCAAGGGAATTCTTTAGGGACAAGAATGCCATTGCTTTGTTCTTTGAAATGGGATGTGGCAAGTCTGTTACTGCTATGTCAATAATTGCTGATAAGTATCATGATGGTGTAATTGATTCACTGCTTATTGTTGCACCTAATGATGTTCACAAGCAATGGTTCGATGATCTCTGTGATGATAATTCAGTGCTCTCCAGGTTACTTGCTCAAGAGAAGATTGAATGTGTTGGTCAGATAGTTGGTGGACGTGGTGGTCAGAAGGTTTTCTATGAATTTGAAAACGATGACAAGCTGCATATTGTTTGTGTTAACATTGATACATTCTCACAGCCACATAAGTGGGAAGACATTGTTGAATGGGTAAATGATAATAATACAGCAATCATTCTTGATGAAGCAACAAGCATCAAGAACCCGACAAGCAAGAGATCCCAGCGTATGCTTTATGAATTCAATGATGTTATAAAGCGTGGTAAGACTATTAGATCTTCTGAAAAGAAACCTAATACACAAGTAAGGTTAGTATTGACAGGTACTCCGGTTACTAATGGTCCTATGGATCTTTGGGCAATAATGGAGTTCGTGCAACCTAACTTCTTTGGCAGGAACTACTACTCATTCCAGAATTATTATGGAATGCATACCAGGTTGAATCTTGATTCACGCCAGGTGTCAGTTCTTTTGACAGAGAATACTTGGAAAGCTATTCATGGTTGTAATGATTTTGCAACAGCTTATGCTATGTTCGGTTGTTCAGAAGATACATACATGGTTGTTAAGCATCAGCAGGGATTCATGGGTCCATATAAACATGCTGAAGAGCTTAAGGAAATGCTAAAGACAAACGCAGTATTCGCTAAGCTTGTTGACTGTGTTGATATGCCACCTACGAATTACATCGTACGTAATCCTGGTTTATCTGTTGCACAGGAAGCAGCATACAATGCTATGAAACGTGACATGTCAGTAGAATATGATGATCATGTTGCTACAGCCAAGAACAAGATGATTGTCAGTCTCAGGTTGCAGCAGATCAGTTCTGGATTTATCATGGGACATACAGAAGAGATCGATGAAGATGCACCATGCTGGTCTGATGATTATGACATTGGTCCTGATGAAGTTGTATGGCTTGGTGATTCAAATCCAAAGCTTGACATGCTATGTAATGATGTTGCAGAGTGCGATAAGCCTTTGATCATCATGACAAGATTCAGCGCTGAAGCTGCTAAGATCTATGACTTGTTGAAAGATAAATATTCAACATGCTTGATCACTGGCTGGAAGCAAGTTGGTTCTATTGAAGAGTTTAAGAATGGTACTTATGATGTTATGGTTGCAAATATAAATAAAATATCTCGTGGCTTTAACTTGCAGAATGCTCATACAACTTTGTATTATTCAAATACATTTAGTATGGAAGCAAGGCAGCAGTCTGAATTTAGAACATTCAGAATGGGACAGAAACATCCATGTACATACATAGACTATGTGTCATGCCCTGTTGACAAGTTAATCATGGATTCACTTAAGCTTAAAAAAGGCTTACTTGAATATATCAGAGACAAGAATATCATGGAGGTATTGTAATGCGTGAAGAAGAGTTGCTGGATGCAATAAAGCAGCTTATCACTACACTGGATAATACCACATGGGATGAAGGACACCCCAGGCTATTCTGATAGTGAACCTCAGTATAATTGCCCAGTCTGCCATTGTAATGAATGCTATCGTATATCTTGTAAACATAATAAGTCTGAGTTGTTTAAGAAGCTACATAGAGAGCTTCCTAAACTATATGAAAATGTAGGAGCAAACAAATGACAATAGTTCTGATACGAGCAATTGACTTCTTTAAGATCGCAAAAGCTAGTGGGCATTCTGTTGATAATGTTATTAAGGCATGGGACGGAAAAGAGCATATCATTAGTGATGATCTAGAGGATTATTTGAGAAGTTGGAGTGACAGAATAAGGAAGGAAGGTAAATAAATAAATGAATAAAGCACAGCGTGAGAAGTTCAGGAAGTCTGAGAAATGGAAAGCTTTCCGGGCCAAGTGCAGGTTGCATACATCAAAGGACTTTATAACCAAACAGTTTTTGGAAAAGAACTGGAACTTACATCATCTTGACCTTAATGTAAATAGGTATGATGACTTGAGTGATATGAATAAGTTCATGCCTCTTAACAAGAAGACACATGAGACAATCCATGAGTTGTTTAAGTGGTACAAAAAGGACCGAAAGGTTCTTGACCGTATTAAACAGGTATTAGAAATGATGGAGGAATACACCTATGCTGAAAACAATACCAGTACCAGTGGTACATCAAAAGACAGGTAATATTTACTATGTCTTGTTCAGCGACGTGATTGAATGTACTAATGGCCGTGAAGAAAAGCGGTACGTTATATATTCAAAGGATGGCAGGTTGTTCTGTAGGGAACAGGAAGAATTTGAGCAAAAGTTCAAGGAGGTGAAATGATTGCAAAGGTTAAGAGTACTTAGGAAAATCAATGCTGATACTATAACCGTTGATGACGCATTGTTTATCAAGCTGCACGTTAATGTAGGTGATCCGGTCAAAGTATCATACATTAATTATGATGGTGCGTTCGTTGATCCAGGTATTTCATATTTCTATAATGATCTTAGAGATATTGACTTACATCCTGGTCAAGTTCTTAATGTACCTAATGTACAGAGAGAAGGTTTCAGGGGCATAGACAAGAATAATAAAAGTGGTTTTTCTTTCTGTTATGTGCTTGAAAAAGAAATTGATTCATCTGGCAAGTGGATAATGCCACCTCCAGTAGCAAGTCTTAAGGAGGACAAGAATATGGAATTGATGGATGGTAACCTTATGCAGCAGATGCTTAGCATGAAAATGCTCAAGAACATTTTTGACAGTGATGCTAAGGACATTAACATTGGCAAGCTTATGATGATGCAGCAGGTTCTTGGTGGTTCTGTAATCAAGGTAACTGATGTCATTAAAGCTAAGATCATGGAGAAATTTGCTCTTGATGACAAAGATGTTGATGATTTGCCACTTGAAAAGTTGCTCTTGCTTCAGATGCTTGATAAGGGTTCTATTGACATCCAGCAGCTCGTCCAGTTCAAGATGATGAGCAAGATGCTTGAAGAAGACTTCTAGCATAAGTTTGTGAATGTATATAAAATAGTTTAGCTAAAATTATTTTTATATACATTCACATATTATAATACTTGTATGAATGAAAATGAATTAAAAGCTTTGATTAAAGAACTTATGCAGCCTGTCTATGATGGACTGGTTAATCATGTATATGACATGTATAAGTATGTCCTGCCTACCTTAAATAGATTTCCAGAAAATGTACGCAAACAATATATGGAACAAGCTCTTAAAGTAATGACAGACGGTCTGTCTAATTCTTTTAATATGATAAAGCCGGAAGAAATAGCAAACAAAATAAAAGAACACATGGAGGTAAAACATGAGTGATCAGTATGATTATCTCAAGATTAATGAAACAGACAAAGGCGTACTGAAGAACCTTTCTGAAATGGGCGAACAGCTCAAGCAGCTTAAGCTGGAAATGCTTGCAGCAGAGGCAGTAGCAGAAACTGCAAAGAAGGCTTATGAGCATTATGCAAATGTTGTTATTCCGCAGGAAATGTTCAGTGCTGGTGTTGACAGTATCAGTCTTACTACTGGTGGTAAACTTTCTCTTAAGCATAACTTCTATTGCCAGCCTAACAAGAATGCAGAAGACAGAAAGAAGATTGTAAAGTGGCTCCGTGAAAATGGTGGCGGACACCTTATAGCACATAATGCAACAGTATCTGCAGAGGACATGGACAAGCTTGCTGCTGATAATATTCCGTTTATCGAGAATACTGAAGTGAATACAGCTTCACTCAAAGCATTCTTGAAAGATAAGATTGGGGCAACTACAGGTGTTCAGCAAATAGAAATTGCTGACATACCTGCTTATATACATTTTTATGAAGTCACAACTGTTGACTTGGAGGTATAATGACCAAACGTAATTATGGTAAGTTCACTTATGAGTACATGTGTACCAGTACGAAAGTAATGGTATACTTTAATCATAAGCTGGTTGGTGTTGCTGGGGTAAAGAACCCTAAGGACTTTGACGAAGATGTTTTGTTTAATTTTGCAGTTGGCTGCACTGGTAAAAACCTGGAGGGTAATGTATGAAAAATAAGCCAGAAGAAAAGAAGGAAACAAAAGATGTTATCGTGCGGATTGATATTGGGATCACAGACTGTGGCCCAAAGACAATGTATCTTCATGTAACAGGTGTACCTAAGGATCTTCCTAAAGAGTACAACAATACTATTGCTTTGGCAGCTGGACAGCAGTTCGCGAACATTATTCAGACTTCAAGGTTCCTTGAAGTTTATGAACTTGGTAAAAAACCTGGTGATTCTAAGCCAAAGTTCATAAATATTTCAAATGCTGCAAGCATTGAAATACTGGACACACAGATTGTAGAATAGTCTTTTTTTGAGGGGAATATGAGTCTATATGACGATGTATATGGCCAGTCCTACAAGGATGCTCAACACAAGATAGAGATCCTTAATACTGAGATTAAAAATCAGGTAGGACAAGGCTTCTCCTCTCTTGAGGAGCTGGAAGAGTGGGCTCATGATCACTTACTTGATAGAGTAGTGTACATGACTATGAACCATAAGTTCTTTTGTGTATCACACAAAGGTGAACTTTTACAGAGTAAAGACTTTGAAGAGTATTATAAGTCAGTTCTCTTTTATGTAGAGAAACGTGGAGCTAAAGCAGTATCAATACCATGGTCACCCTCAGGTTTTGACTTCTTTGATAAAGCTTATATAGCAGCAGAGCAATCTGATGGTATTCATAAGCCTCTTTATTACAGAGACTATGTTGTACCTTCTGGCTATTACAATGAAGATAAAGACGCATTTAATGTAGCTAAGCCTTTTCCCGTATTTGCAAAGGAAACAGGCAAAGATACGTCTTTTATATATACTTATATTCAGCATATTGCTGGTGAGTGTGCAATGTGGCTGCTTGCCTGGTTGCGTGCTAAAATGTTATATCCAACAGTTAAGACACAGATTGTACCAATCATAGTGTCTAAAGCGCAAGGTTCAGGTAAGACAACATTCGCGGAGGTTATATGCAAGGGCCTATTCGGGAAGGACAATGTTATAGTCTCAGACCAGTACGATTCTACTGCCCGTTTCAACGCAGATTATGCAGATGCTTTGATTGTTTGTCAGGAGGAAAAAGAGCTCGAGGACAAGAGGAATCCCGCTGGTGCATTGAAATCACGAGCGACTGCGACTACTATAAGGAAAGAGCAGAAAGGTATAGACCCGATATACCAGGAATCTTATACAGACTTCATAATGACTACAAACAAAGACGTACCGATAAAGTTTGATGGCCGTGAAGATCAGCGAAGGTTTATGATTATGGAAGCAGACGAACATTTTACAAGAAAAGAATCATCGCTTGCTGATGAAGTATTCAGTAAGCTATATGGATATGATTCTAATTTTAATAAAGTTGGAACACCATTCCAGGAAGACAAGGATCTTATAGCTCAGTTCAAGCATGAATTGTTCACACGTGAAGATATAGCACAAGTGCCTCTTAGGAACTTTCCTAAGACTGCTGCTTACAAACGCTGCTTTACATTGCCACGTACAACAGAAGCAACAGAGATTGAAGCTATCATGCGTTCACTTGCGCCATTTATTAAGGCAAGCCTTGAGCAGAATAAGCTTGTTACAGTTCTTGAAAACCGTAAGGTAACTGATATTATATCAATAGAAGGTGCTTTACAGTTCATGCCTGAATGGAAGCAGTTCAAGAAGTTTGTAGCAGTGTGTAGGCCGCTTGTATTTAATGACCCAAGCAATGGTAAACCATATAATCATTCAACAGTAGAGCGTGGTATAAATGACTGTGCTCCTTGGTTGTTGTCTGAGTATGGTATAGATATAGATCCTAACATGGAACCGTTACCTGGAGGTTTTTCTGCTATAGCAGGTAGATATAGAATGGCTCCAACAGCTAGATTTAGTCTGGTTGACAAAGGTTCTTGTGAAAAAGAAATGCCGAGCAACCTTTATGTAGAATTGCCTAAGGTCACCCTCAACTCAAGTGATCGCATAGGTAAGCGGTTAAGGGTTAATGACAAGTTTAAGACTGATCCAGAGGGTTGTTTTGAAACTGTCAACGAAATGAAGCCTGGTATTATTGACCTTGCTGATAAGAGCCAGAATGTTCAGTATATGGACACGTTCTTGCTTGAATCAGATGAAACTAGTCATTTGAATATACAGCTTGAAAAACAGCGTGCTGAAGACTGGATTGATATAAATGGTCCTAATGAACCTATTCAGGCTGATGTACTTTATCGTGAGAGGTTACAATATGCAAGAAGAGAAGCAGAGAGAATCTTTAATGATGGAATTGCCTGTAGACTCGTTTATTCAGGAGCAAAAAGCTACCACCTCCTCGTGCGGGTTAGTGACGCACCTAAGACGATTGAAGAATACACTTGGCTCCATGGATACCTTGCTACAACAGTATCGGACAAACTTGTCTTTGATGAGAGCACATCTGATCCAGCTCGTCTCACCAGAAGCCCAATCAAACTCACAAGAAGATCAGTTGCATACGGATGTCTTGTCGAAGGTGAACAAAACTTAATCTTTGAAGACTGGTCACATGTATATGACATAAAGTGGCGTGATCTTTATGATATATGGCTTAAGCGACCTTTGAAACCGTTTGAGCAAGTAAATGGTAAGCGTGTAATGCCAACACGTCCTGAGTACCAGGATGCAGCTGAAGCTATTATTGATACAACATTCTGGACAGATTCTAAATGGGACGGTGAAAGACAGAGATGCTTCTTCCCAGCATATAGAATCTTACGTCTTATTGGTTATACTCATGAGCAATTGTGGGACGAAGGACTTGTAACAAAAGGTATTGAAAAGTATAAGAAGCTTGGTGAAATAGGCTACTGGAAAACAAGGTCTAAGAGCAAGATAATTGCTCAGATTGATGAGCAAATAGATACTTATGAATCTGAAAAGGGGGATGAATAATGGATTCTAATAAGCTTGATGATCCTATATGGGAATATGTACTTGCAACTAAGCTGCAACCATACTTGCCAGCTGTTAAGAAGTTCTGGGAAGATTATGACAAGATTGATATTAAGAGCACTGGGGTTTATCCTATAAATTATGAAGGTATTGAAACTCCACCTGGGTTGTTCTTCAGAATGACAAGTACTCCGGTAAGATCTCCAATAAAACATGTACAGGCATTTCCGTATGTTCAGGCAGCATTTTTACAGATCACTGGAGTTGTTGGCGGTGTGAATAAAATGATAGAACGCGTGTGCTATGATAACAAGTTCGTGCTTGAAGACTTCGTTATCATAGAAAAGCACAACCTTCCATCAACATACCAGAACGGACAACTGCTTGCGTTTGTACCGAAGAAGGTACTTGAAGGTGCTGAAGCTCTTGGCAAGTTTGTATATCTTACATTACCTGAGCTTTGTTCAATAGCACAAAGTAAATTACCAGCAAGTGTTATTCAGAAATGTGCCAGGTATAAATAATATTTTAGCTAAAAACATTTTTTATAATGTTTTTGTTTTATAATGATATTATCACAATTGAGTGATAAAATAAATTTTAATTTGTGCATTTTGAATGCACTAGGAGTTATTATGGCTAAGACACCAGTAACACAGGATCAGTCATTCTTGGATGACTTCGTAGGAGTAGGTTTGGACACAATCACAGCTTCAGAGCAGAGTGTTCCATATCTTACAATGGTTCAGCCTGATTCACAGGGTACAGAAGACGGTATTGAGCCAGGTCACTGGAGAAATTCAGCAACAGGTGAAGACTACGGTCAGGTAGTAACGGTTGTACCACTTGCATTTCGCACTATTTGGTCTGAACGTGACTCACAGGACTTCAAGACGGTTGGTCGCTATGCACCACACTCAATCGAAGTTACAGTGCAGCAGCCTAAGAATGGTAAAGGTTATCCAAAGATGATCAATCCAGAAACTGGAAACGAGGTGCAGGAGCTTTATGTCTATGCGCTTATGCTGCCTGAACATCCTGAAGCAGGTGTATTGTTCTTCAATCCAACTGTTGGTTCTATGCGTGCATGTAAGCAGTGGAACACGCAGCTTAAGGGACAGATTCTTCCGAACGGAGCACAGGCACCAATCTTTGCTTACACATGGGATCTTGCTCTTGATCTTGTAACGAACCCTGCAACTGGTAAAGGCCAGATTGCAAAGTTTGTTAAGGCTCAGAAGGGTACTGTAATCAACAAGGATCTTTTCGAAGCTCATGTTAAGCCACAGCTTGCAGGTGTACAGCAGACAGTGTTGTCAATAACTGCAGGTCCTGAAGCAGAAGATTCAGCTGAATAAGTAACATCAGCCAGTATACTGAATAGTTTAATAAGTGCAAAACCGACGCGTTATGCGGGCGCAGGAGATTAAACATAGCTCTAAAACTAGTTAAACGAGTTCAGTTACTGGCTCTTCTTTTAAGGATTAATCATGACAGCAAACACAGTACAGAAAACAGGCGTAAAGCACGATGAACATAAAAACAGGCTTGACTTAATTGAGCCTGAGTTTATTGAAGGCGTTGGCGAGGTTCTTACTTTTGGTGCAGAAAAGTATGAACCTAATTCTTGGCAGAAGGTAGAAGATGCAGAAAACAGGTACTATGCTGCCTTGTTCAGACATCTTATGGCTTATAAAAGAGGTGAGACAGTAGACCAAGAGTCTGGTCTGTCACACCTCAAGCACATAGCTTGCAATGCTATGTTCTTGTTACATTTTGAAGAGGAACAGTAATGGCTAACTTAAATCAGTTCAATTTTACTGGCCGTTTGACAAAAGATGCTGTTGTTAAAAATATCAATGGCAGGACACTTGTTGAACTTGATGTTGCAAACAATGTAGGCTTTGGTGACTTTGCTCGTACTAACTGGCTTAAGGTTGAATGGTGGGGAGACAGAGGTGCAAATGCAGCTCCAATCTTTACTAAAGGTGCTTTGGTATCTGGTTCAGGTGAAGTTTCACTTGAGACTTATACAACAAAAGAAGGTGCTGAAAAAGCTTATCTTAAGGTCAAGGTCTTTGGTATGCTTCTTGAGTACAAGAAAAAAGAGGAAACATCAAAGGCTCCAGACTACGATGAAGAGGATCCGGTATTTTGACAGTAGAAGATGTTGCAATGCCTGGACATGATCAGTCTCCAATTGGAGATGGTCATGACAGCCAGAGAATATGGCATAACGGCAGATACATCGAATACTATCGTTATGTGTTTGCTGAAGCACTTGGTATTGATCCAGACGATATTCCAGACAACATGTACATTCATCATATTGACGGAGATCGTATGAACAATAATATTGACAACCTGATGTTGTGTACTAAGAAGGCTCATGAGAATCTTGAAACACTCATAGATCCAAAAAAGTACACTGTAAAATAGTTTGGTTGCGCCTGGTGCAGCGCTTATGGCTAACTCATGCACTGTGGCCTTGTGGTGGAAATGGTAGACACTACGCAGCGGCAGTATATGCCAAAGCTGGATTACAGGTTCGAGTCCTGTCAAGGCCTTATTGGACTATAGTGTAATGGTAGCACAACAGTTTTTGGTGCTGTTGGTACGGGTTCGAATCCTGTTAGTACAGATAAGCTAGCAAAGTAGTAGGGCACTATCCACTCCCACCCTAGTTGCCTGATGGCTATTGCTTTGCTAGCTATTTTATTTTACAGGAGGTATTTGTGAGCAAAAAAGACGATGATGACTTTGAGCTGTTTCCTTGGTGGCTCATTGTTACACTTATTGTTTTAACTGTTTGTGTAAGTATTTGGACTTATATAAATTTGACAGTATAATTTATTTTAAGAGCTAGCTATGGAGGAAATAGCAATGTGTTTATTAGAAACCAGCCTGACAAGTGAGTGTCCGTACAAGATAAATAAAAAATGTCACACAGATTATTGTGAGCACTTTATATCAATCCCCGACAACAAATATGTACAAGCGTCTCTTCAGATAAAAGACATACTGTCAAATTTTCAGATGTCTTTACCAGAGGTTGATGCTACCTTAAATATAGCCAAAGTTATGTTCATAGGGAGGAACAATGAATAGACTTATAGCAATGGATATTGAAACCTATGGTGAATTATTCGAAGACAAAGGCTGCATACTCTGCTGTGGTGCACATGGTGACGGTATAAGCAGGGTATTTAACTTCGATGATTACAATGACATGATGGCAGTAAAGGATCTATTAGCAGATCCTACTATTGACAAAGTGTTTCACAACTGCTTGTATGATACATCATGGCTTTATGTAAAATATGGATTTGAAATAAAAGGCACGATTCATGACACTATGACTCGTGCTTCACTTATTAATGAATACGATACTTTGAACCTTGATGACTGCTGTAAACGCCTAGGTGTTAAGGGTAAGAACAAGGCAGAAACAATTGAAGCCTGGTTCACTGACTGGCAGAAATGTATGAAGGGCTGCGCTAAAGGCCTTAAGAAAGGTTTGGTCAGTGATGCTAACGAAGTATTCAATCCTGATGATGGCAATACTTATAAGCTCTCAGACCAGGAACTTGCAAACCTTATCGACGGTACATATAAGAAATCCGTATGGGACAACTCACTAGACCTCTGGAACGGTTCAAATGAATTCAAGCAGAAGATGATTGAATACAACCTTCAGGACTGTGTTGCTACGTTTAATCTCTTCAAAGCTCAAGAGCAGTACTTTAAGACAAATCTTAAAGGTGTTTATGAGCTTGAATGCAAGCTTATTCCTATATTGCTTAAGATGAAAAAAGTAGGCATTAGGTTTGATATTAACCGTGCGGGAGAACTTATTGAAAGGGTTTCAAAGAAATTGCAGCAGGCTGAACAGACCCTTATCGATATATATGGTATTACAGGTGAGATGATTAATAGCTCTAAGCAGCTTGGTGCAAGGCTTAATGAGATGGGTATATACAGCCCTGTAAAAACAAGCACAGGTAACCAGTCTTGGGGTGAAGGTGCTTTGGTACGTATACACCATCCTTGTATACCACTTATATTTGAATACAAGAATTATTATTCAATATTACATAAGTTCTTGCTTGGTTCATTAACTAAATCAGTAGTCAATGGCAGAATACACTGTACGTTCTTACCTATGTTACGTGAAGAAGGTGGCACTGTAACAGGTAGGTTCAGTTGTAGGGATCCAAACCTTCAGCAAATACCTGCTAGAAACAAAGGCCATGGTGAAGATTTTTCACAAGACATGAGGTCTTTGTTCTTGCCTGAAGAAGGTCAAATGCTTGCAGCAGATGACTACTCACAGATTGAAGCAGTCTTGCTTGGACACTTTGCTAAAGGATCTCAAGCAGATTGGTTCCGTGAAAGATTGATTGCTGGTGCAGACTTACATAACATCGTAATGGATATGACAGGCATTACATACCGTCCTGTTGTTAAGACATTCAACTATGGGTGTATCTACGGCATGGGCTGGCGTACTGCTATGGAAAAGAATTATACGTTATTTGAGAAGTTTGCCAAAGAGAAGAATGAAGACATCGAAACATTCACGAAGGACTTGTACAACAACTACCACAAGAAGTTCCCGGTAATTAAAGATACTATGGAATGGTGCCAGAATCTTGCTAAGTTACAAGGTTATATTGATACTATGGGCGGACGCAGATTGCATAAGCCAAAGCCTCAGTATGATCCAGTTACATGCAAGATAAATGACTTCATATATAAAATGCTTAATAAGCTTATACAAGGTACTGCAGCAGACATTTTGAAGCAAGCTCTTGTGACAGCTTATGAGGAAGGTATTTATGACATATTGACATTACATTTGCTTGTACATGATGAACAGGTCAACTCAGTGCCTTTCAACAAAGTGGGTACTGAAGCAGCCGTACGTTTGCAGGAAATCATGGCTGGTGTATATAAAGACCAAATGCTTGTACCTATAAAAGCAGCTTGTGAACTTGGTCCTAACTGGGGATACTGGTCAGGTGATATTTACGAGCAGATGAAGCTTGGTAACTTTGACCCGGCATTCTTTAATAAAGACTATAAGGAGACACACTAATGAAAAAGTTAATTATACTATTGATTGTGTTCATGTGTTCAGCATGTGACATATACTGGACATGTGACGACAAAGGTGACAAGGAGCTAAAGGTTGAACTTGAAAGAAGACCAAAGGCTGAGCTTGAAAAAGAGATGGTTGTAATATGACCAAGTATTATGTTTACAGATGGCAGGAGCCAAGTTGTAATAGTGTTGAGTTCTTAGGTACATTTGAAACAAGCTTTGAGTTGCCAAAAGTTTGGGATCTAATTGCTCAAGTATTTTGTGAAGGCAAAAGAGGGTTCTTTACAAGAACCAGGAGGATATATGAATGATGTATGTATTAATATAAACATCGAGATGGATCAGTTAGGTAATGTTGGCAGATGCCCTGCTTATCAAACTGCAGAAGCAGCAGCAGCAGACGTAGCTGTACCAACGCCTGTAGTAATACCACCACATGAAACAGTAAAAGTGGATTTATTACTTAGCTTTGGTATTAAAGAAGGCTACCAAATAATGATGTTCCCAAGGTCATCATTGCTTGTTAAAAAAGGTATTATGCAGCCTGTGTCAATCATTGATTCAGATTATACAGGCCATGTACATGTACCTTTGCATAACCTTACAAATGAAACAATTTATTTGGACAAGGGTGAAAGAGTTGCACAGATACAAGTTATGCCGGTGTATAACTGTACTTCATTCGAGCGCCTTAATAAGGAACGTGGCCAGGAAGGCTTTGGTACAACAGGAGAAAAAGCATGAGACTGATACCAATGAAAGTTAAGGCCATGGGCCATATCATGAGTGAAACAGATCTGCTTGTATTTATAGGAGAAGTCGCAGGTGAATGCTACAATTCTAGCAAAGATATGGAAGCTTGTATCAAACGTGCTTTCAATTGTATTAAGCGTGGTCATCATAGTCCTTGGGAGCATTATTCTCTTACTCTTAAGTGTACTATTGATCGCGGTGTGTCACATGCTCTTGTTAGGCACCGTCATTGTGCATTCCAGCAAAGCAGTACTATCTATCAGAAGTATCAAGAAATAGAATGTATTGGTAATGATGAAGATGTACCTAATTATACTAAGCAGGCTTATGTTGCATCAGAGATTGCATATAAGCAAGCTTTGAATGATGGTCAATCACCAAGTGAAGCAAGAGACGTACTTCCAACAGACATTGCCACAAATCTTATAATAACCACGAATATAGAGGAGTGGATGTACATGCTGCAAAGAAGGTGTGGCCCAGGTGACAGTGCTAAAATGCATCAGTGGGATCAGCTGGTACACGCATGGTTTGAGGAGCATTATCCACGTATCTTAACAGCATTTGAAGCATGGTATGAGAGGCACCCACTATGAGAAACAATGCAGCAGTAATAATTCTTCTACATGTATTGCCAACAGTATTCGACAAGTATGCTAATTGGTTTAAGGAGCATCCTAATCAGGACTTTGTGTATTGGACAGCAGATGATAATCCACCAATTACATACGAAGAGCGCCTTAATAAGAAATTACTTGAGGCAAGGCTTGGAAATGACAAAGAAGCGATAAATGATATTCTTGATGATGACCATACCATCGTAAGGCAAGGCATAAATGAAAATCAAATCATAATGTCACAGTTCTGCCCAAGGATTATTGCCTTATTAGATGAGTATTGTATTGGTGCGAAAACAGTTACAGTGTCTAAGCTTAACTTTGATTATGAAATATCAAGGGAAGTTGACAGGCATGCTCGAAAGAATTATAAGGTTGTAATGACAAAGGTAATTTAACTGGCAACAAGGTTAGGAGCATGGAACCTTGTTACCAGACCCGGCTTTCGCCGGGATTTTTTTTTTTTTTTTTACGGTAATCTTGTCCAGGTAACATTGCCAGTGTCAGATACACTTGCAACATAGAGCTGGAACTGTGTAATGGCAGAACCAGTACTTGCTGTGCTTAGCAATACCTGCTGACCATTTTCAATAATAGCACCAGTTACAGGCACAGGCGTCTGTGTTGGCAAATCAGCAACTGTACCAGTGTAAATCTGAATACTTTGCTTATTGATTTGTTTAAGCAGAGCCTGCAGGTCACTGTCACCAGCTTCACGATCAAGTACTTCTTGGTCTATCTTGTCACCAAGAATGCTGCTGATTGTACTTTCAGCATTTTCAGCCCTTGCCTGTTCATCATCAATCTTCTGGTCAAGTACTTGTTCAGCATTTTCAGCTCTTGTCTGTTCATCAGTGACTCTCTGGTCAAGCACTGTGTCTGCTGCAATGCGTGCTGTTTCTTCGTCAGTGATCTTTTGATCAAGATTCTGGTCTGCTGCAATGCGTGCATCCTTTTCAGCATTAAGCCTTGTATCAAGGTCACGAATACCAGCCTTATTTTGGTTGATACGCGCATCATGATCAATAATACCTTCATGGTTTTGAGTGATACGTTCACTAAGTCCGTTATCAGCTTCTGCACGAGCAGTTGTTTCAGCATTAAGCCTTGCATCAAGGTCAATAATACCTTCACGGTTCTGTGTAATACGTTCACTAAGCCCATTATCAGCCTCTGCACGGGCAACACTTTCATCATGAATGAGCTGATCATGTTTAGCGTCTTCTTCTTTGCTACGTTGTATCTCAAGTGTGATCTTTTTATCAAGATACTTGTGTGTAAGAAGAGCAGATGGATCAACATCAGTGCCTGTGTCATCAACAAGTTCAGTTATCTTAATAATACTGAAATCTTCAAGAGGCAGCTTGCCATCAGGATACAGTGACGCAAGTATTGTGTACTTAGTTGTGTCAAAAGGTTCACCACTACAAGCGGCCCAACCCTCTGGAACAAGATCAAGTACTATTCTATCATACCAGGCTTCTTCACCGTCTTCCTGGAGCGGGTTAGGATAACCACCTTCATTTATTACAGGGTTACCGTCTTCGTCAAGAACAGGCTCACGTACTATATGGAATACATCCCAACGAATAATTGCACCAATTGGCACAGAGATATTCTTAATGTCATTTTGATTGAGCAATGGGGACTCAATTGGGTCTTCTTCACCTTCAATCTTAACAGACATTGTTGGACGCTTAGCAAAAGATATTGAATCATGCTCTGCATCACCAATGATCATTACCTTTGTTTCAGGCGTATCTTCATCAGCTGGCTTACGAACAACTTCTACTATACGATTGCCATGTGCATCAAGGTATTTATCTGTTGACATCTGCTCAACGTGTGCATTAGCAATTGTCATGTCAGAAACGTTGAACCCAAAGTCTCCGGTACATTCTGCTACTAGCACACATTCAGCATTATTCTGTACAAAGTGTTTAGACTTTGTAGGCGCAAGGTTTATACCTGCTACTTCAAAGTCAATAAGTGAGAACATACCCTTGCCATCAGTACTTACAAATGTAGGAATCCATTCTTCGGACTGAATAGCAAGATAAACATGCTTTTCACCGTCCTTATCAGTACCAGCTACAAGCAAGAACTTAAGGTTGGCAAGGTCCCTGTTATCTGTGAGAACATTCAATGCACCCTTTTCGTCTTTTGTAACGGACCAATTGACGACAGCTGAGAATGGCTTGTCATTTTGATACTTAACATAAGCCGTTCCGGCTCTGTCAGTGTCAATCATGCCAAGGATGTAGTACACACCCATTCCATGTGAGCCACCAATATAAGCAGATACAGCTTTATCCTGGAACTGAATCTCTTCGAGAGCATGAATGCAGCCCAGGATTGTGTCTGCATGAAGTTCTTTCTTCTCAATAGTGTCTTCAGCAAGTGTTGCATAGATAATATCAATGTCTGATTTGATTGCGACAATAATATCCTGCTCACTCAAAGCACTTGTCTTGAGATAGTCACGCAGCTTGGTGTTCACGAACTCAGCCTTAGCATAGTCTGTGAGTGCTTGCTGAAGCTCAGGCTTAGTAACTTTATCATTAAGCAAGTTTTTTGGGGCGTATGTGTCCTCGATAGCCTGCTTTGTGTAGTAGTTATTGAGCTTAGCTTCTACTTCATTCAAAGCCTGCTTAATAACACCTGAAGTAAGCGAATTATTTGAACCAGGTATTGGCTCAGTATCAAAGGTAAGTTTTCTCTGATAGTCTTCAAACTTTGCAACAAGATCTCTGTATGCTTTTGTAAGCTCTATGAGATCAATAGCACGTATATTTGAATTACCCTGCGGGCCATTCCAGTCTGTAAACGTACTCATCTATTCCTCCTATAGAATAATATCAAGCCACCTGGGTAGTTTGATTCCTCTAAAGTATAACATTAAACCAATTCCAAGGCAGACGAATCTTATAACCAGTATTATAATAAGCCAGAAGATTATCTTAGCTCTTGTCCTTAGTTTCTGTTCGTATTTTGTCATAGTCGTATAGCAATCTGTTAACTCTTCGTTGATACTCTTCAAAGAGTTCGATAAGCTCATCGACTGATCCTTCCATAGCTTCGCTTCTGCTTGTGATAGCTCCAAGTTCACGGACAGCGTTTTCAATTGTTCTGTCACGAGTGCGGAGTTCTTCTTCAAGTCTATCAATTTGTTGCTGATAGCTGATGATAGTTCCTGCATCTCCATGTCCTTTGGTTGTACTACAGCCGACGGCCAGAATGGACAATAAGACAAACCCAACAACAAAACAGAAAAGCAAAGTAACTTTTTTAGACATTGCATATTACCTCCAGATTTTATATACGTAAACAGCTTCAAGCTTACCTTTAGCCACAGTTTGTGAACCATTGAAAACATCGAAGTATCTGCGTCTGAAATGTGTATTGCTGCCTTTGCGGTACTTAGCAGCACTGTATTCATCATCTGCTACATCGATTGGTCCGCTTGGATTTGTAACAACACGCTTAGTTACTTTTGCACCTGTAAGGTACTCAAGCAACTTAACATCATTGTACATCATGTTATCGATACCAAGCCAGCCGTTCTTACGGGATGACCTGAGCGCATCTATAAAGTCTACAGTAGCAGGTTCAATTTTATTATCTGCTTTCCAGTCTTCTGCTATTGACAGCAGTGTAAGGAAAAAGCAGCATACAGGACTAAAATTGCAAAGTTCATTCTGCAAGCCTTCATATCTTGACTTACTCATTTCTTATCCTCCGCTATAGTTGATTCACGGATAAGCACAAGCTGCTTAACCATCAGTGTTACCCATTCTTTAATCTTGCCTTCAAACTCAGGCGTTTTGAAAAAGTCTGCTGGATCACATTTCATAACAATGGCACGAATGATAACGACCTTGTTATTTATATAAATATCGTCATTCGTGATATGGTTGAATGAAATCCATTTTATTATTTCGTCGTATACAAGCTCAAGTATGCAGTGTGTCTTCCAGCCACCATAAGCTTGCTCTGGGTACATGTGCTCTATATCAGCAAGTAAGTTTGTACAGAACCCTTCTGCATATTCAATTTGCCGACGTATTATACGCTGGTTAGTTTTCTTACCACGGTCATACTCACCAAGTTGCACATACTTTGTATGTACTTTAAGCATGCCAGACTTGACCATGATAATGAGCAGAAGAACTATAAGAATTATTGTCAAGAGTACTTGCCAACCCATGGGTGACATAAATACGTTACCTATTGCTTCCCACATCATTGACCTTCCTTCAAAGCAAGATGTTTACCTGCTTTTAGTGTAGTATGAGCATAACGTATCTTGTTCCATATTTCAAGTATTGTTTCTTCTGGTATTGCATCATGGTCTTTTGCTGAACCTCCTGTCGTATACCAGACCTTATTATTGTCTGCATCTTTACCAATTATATAAGGAACAAGCAAT
>JAGBBM010000116.1 GCA_017938485.1 Lachnospiraceae bacterium | reverse complement strand
CTCTCAGTAAGAGCTGCTGTAGGCTCATCCATGATGATAACCTTTGCATCTACCATAAGTGCCTTGCAGATTTCTATCATCTGCTGCTGTCCTACGGAAAGGTCTGACATAACCGCATCAACCGGTATGCTAACACCTACCTTATCCATAACCTCTTTTGCCTTTTCTCTCATGGTCTTCTTGTCACAAACCCCAAACTTCTTTGTGATTTCCTTACCCATGAACATATTTTCCTCAACTGTTAAGTCGAAGAGTGCATTTATCTCCTGATAGATAAATACGATACCAGCCTTTTCAGCTTCCTGTGGAGTTTTGTATGTAACCTCTTCTCCATCTACGATAACTGTACCGCTGTCTTTTGTGTAAACACCTGTTAGAATCTTCATCAAGGTAGATTTTCCTGCACCATTTTCACCCATAAGTGCATGAACCTCACCATCCTTTAAAAAGAATCCGGCATCCTTAAGTACCTGATTGCTTCCGAAGGATTTGTTGATGCCCTTCATCTCAATATTCATAGTGTCTATACCTCCTTCCCCTTATGCAAATATGCAACCGGACTGGAGGATAACATTCGCGTATGGAGTAGTTTCTCCCGTCCTTATTACAGCCTTGCAGTTCTTTGTTTTTTCTTTTAATTCCACATGGGAAACATATTCTACTTCAATGTTACTACCCTTAAAGAGCTCCTCTATCTCTCCTAACACCTTAGGATTTTGCTCTTTAATCTCTTCGGCAAGAATAATCTTTTCAATCTTCATATCCTCTGCCACTACCTTTAAAGTGTCCATAAATGTTGGAACTCCAAACTTAAGTGCCAAATCAATTCGCTCTACCTCGTCCGGTATAGGCAACCCACAATCACCTACGCATATCCAATCTGTATGTCCCATATAAGACAACACTCTTGAAATATCGCTGTTTAAGATACCTGCTTTTTTCATTTACCTATCTCCTTTCAGTTTTGTAGTTTCTCTTATTATAAGTTCAGTTTCAAATGTAAATTCTCTTTCAGTCAGTTCTTCATCTCTATTTATAATAAGCTCTGCCGCCTTTGCTCCAATTTCTTCTATAGGCTGAGCTATGGTTGTAAGCTCTGGTGTAAGAAGTTCTGACAAGCTAATGTTATCAAATCCAATAAGCTGTATATCCTCCGGTACCTTTATACCTTTTTTGTGTAGCACCTTGTAAACGGATATAGCCACAATGTCGTTACACGCTACAATTCCATCTACATCTGGGAATTTTTTAAGGATTTTCTCTGTAACCTCAAGTCCTGCATTAAAATCATAGTCGCAATCTACGGTTTGCAGTTTTATGTTTTTCTCGTTACATACCTTGGAATACCCCTCATATCTTGCTCTCGCACTGGATATATCCTGTGGTCCCTTTATACATACTATGCTCTTGCAGCCACAATCTATGAGATGTTCTGCAGCCTGTCTTCCCCCTTCATAGTGGTCACTATGCACATAGCAAGCTCCATCTATAGCAAGTCTTCTGTCCGTAATGATAACTGGTATCTTGCAGTTCTCTATATATTCATGTATCTGCTCGTTGCTGGTAGTAAGAATAATCCCATCTGCATTCATAGATGTGAGCATCTGTAAAGCAGATAACTCTTTGTCTGGACTATTACCCGTATTGCAAAGTACCAATCGATATCCACTTGCATCTGCTGTTTTTTCTATGGCGCTTGCCATCTGAGTAAAAAATGGATTCTTAATACTTGGAAGTATCAGTCCGATTATCTTTGCAGACTTTTTAAACAAAGACCTTGCTACTTCATTCGGTACAAAACCAGTCTCAGAAATCACCCTAAGCACTCGTTCTTTTTTCTCATCATCTACCTTCGCCGTCCCGTTGATAACCCTTGATACAGTTGCTGGTGATACCTGGGCTAATTTTGCTACTTCTCTTATACTAACCATGCTTGCACCTCCCCCGATATGCAATTTTGTGCGTTTCACTCTTGAAACCCGTTTCAAACATAGTTTTATTATAACATTTTGCCAATGGTTGTCAACCCGTCCACCGATATTATTCGTCATTTATTTGCTTTTTGTGAGTTTTTACTAATCTTTTTATGCAATATGCACAATTATTTATATGCCACTCTACAAAAAAAAGATTGTGGTCTACACTACCTTGCAACCACAACCTTTTTTTAAACTTACTTATATGTTATTCTTCTATATTTTCTGTATCCTCTAATGATTCATCAACCATGGCATCTGCATCACCATCATCATCTGCATCCGAATCCTCATCATATATATCTTCCTCTGACTCTTCCTCATCCTCTAGTTTCCAATCATCAGGGTCTTTTTCTTCATCTTCTTTTCCAATTTCAAGATATGGCTTAAAACACTTGAGCATCAAATGTCCAAACACAAAACCCATTATACCAAAACCTATAAATCCAAATCCTATGATAGCAAGAATTATATTATAGTAGAACATCCATGCCACTACCGCCAAAATAGCAACCATAAGTATAGTAGTCGGAAAATACTTTATGGCAAGAAGAAATGCATTTCTAAACTGAATTTTAATCTTATTCTCAAATTTTGCCTGAAGTGGAAATACATATAGTACAATCATAACCGCAAGGGAAAGCAATACTACGCTTACAACTATCATAGGTCTTGCAGCCTCGGTACCAAATCTCTTCCACTGGTTAACCCAGAACCATACATCTACTCCAAGAATTGTGAGTACGCCAAGAGATATAAGCCATATTATGGTGGACTGTTTTAAGTTCTCCTTAAAGCTTTTCACAAAAAACTTGAATATATATCCATCTTCCAAAGTAAGACTTTTCATAGCTGTATAATACAAAGCTGTGATTGATGCACCTATAGTTACTATTGGCAAAGAGAATAGCACAAAGGTCAAAGAAAGAATAAGTACATCTCCCAGTCTGTTTAACATCTTAATTAATATGTTGTCATAATTAAATCCATCTACCGACATTTTTTTACTCCTAACTTCCTATATATATTCTCTCTTCATATATTTTCTCCCAAAAAGTGTCTTTATCAGACACATAATTCTAACATTTATTTTCATACTTTTCAAACTTTTTTTAGATAATATATTGACAAATAGCAAAATCAACAATAAATTTAAATAATCACTACACTTAGGAGGTTTGACAAAAGTGAAAAAACCATTTGTGACAAAAGAAAAAATTGAAGATATAGTTAAGTCTTATCCTACCCCATTTCATATCTATGACGAAAAGGGTATTAGAGAAAACGCAAGAAAGCTCAAAGAAGCTTTTTCTTGGAATAAAGGATACAAAGAGTACTTTGCCGTTAAGGCTACACCTAACCCAACCATCCTTCGCATATTAAACGAGGAAGGTTGCGGAACAGATTGTTCATCTATGGCAGAGCTTCTCATGTCCGAAAAGGTTGGCATCGTAGGTTCAAATATTATGTTCTCATCCAACGATACTCCTGCAGAGGAATTTGAATATGCTGCAAAGCTTGGTGCTACTATTAACTTAGATGACTATACTCACATTGATTTCTTAAATGATATATGTGGTATACCTGAAACTATTTCTTGTAGATATAATCCAGGCGGAACATTCTCTATATCTACAACTATTATGGATAATCCTGGGGATGCTAAGTACGGTATGACTAAGGATCAGCTTTTTGATGCTTACGTAAGATTAAAAGAGCTTGGTGCTAAACGTTTTGGTCTCCACTCTTTCCTTGCCAGCAACACTGTAACTAACGAGTACTATCCTACTCTTGCAAAAATTCTTTTTGAGCTTGCCGTAGAGCTCAAGGAAAAAACTGGTATAGAGCTTAGCTTTATCAACCTTTCCGGAGGTATAGGTATTCCTTATACTCCAGACAAGGAGCCAAATGATATTATGGCTATTGGTCAGGGTGTAAAAGAAGCCTTCGAAGAAGTGCTTGTTCCTGCAGGTCTTGGCGACATCAGTATTTTTACTGAGCTTGGCCGTTTTATGCTCGCACCATACGGACACCTTGTAACTAAAGCAATTCACGAGAAGCACACTCACAAAGAGTACATCGGTGTAGACGCCTGTGCAGTAAATCTTATGAGACCTGCCATGTACGGTGCTTACCACCACATTACAGTTCTTGGCAAAGAAAATGAGCCAGCAACTTATACTTATGACGTTACCGGCTCACTTTGTGAAAACAATGACAAATTTGCAATTGACCGTAAGCTTCCTAAGATTGACAAGGGTGATTACCTTGTAATCCACGACACTGGCGCTCACGGTTTTGCCATGGGATATAACTACAATGGTAAATTAAAATCTGCTGAGCTTCTTCTTTGCGAAGACAATTCTGTTAAGATGATTCGTAGAGCAGAAACTGTTAATGATTATTTTGCTACTCTCGAGGGCTACTGGGAAGTATAAGTATACATTGTATTTCCCTGAAGACTCATAGCTTCAGCAAATTCTTTTCTTGTAACTCTTACTTCTTCATCCAATATCGGATCATAGTATCTGATATGGCTGGAGTTGTAACTGATTACAAGGACGTATCTTCCATCATCTATACGTGCTGCAAAAGGCACGTCTCTATCCAGGAAATATAAAGCTACATCCAAGCTTACTCCCGATATATTTATACCAACTCCAACTGTATATTCATTAAATGCCTTTTCCCAACTGTCACACTGCATAACGCTCTCGTATGTCACAGTGTTATCAATATATTCTATGCACATATATGCACAGGTCATAAGAGTGTCATCTATACTTTCACAGGATGTTTCATCTATATCAGATGCTACCGTATTGTAAGATACTGCAGCGATATCTCTATAGATAGTATTACCATTACTATCTACGACAAGTCCTGTGCCTTGTTCTGTCACAGCTACAATAGCTCGTCCCGCACTACTATATTCCCCTGAGTATCCTGAATTGTTGAAAACATAATATATATCATCTACATTAATTGTGTACACATTAGTTTCAACATATTTTTCATATTCTTTGCTACGAGTTATATTAAAATCATTATCCTCACCAACATATATATATGATGGGAAAACTAAATCCACCTGATATAATTCAGTATCATCATAATAGTATGACGGAACCACAGTTCTCGCATCCTGTTCTGGTTTAAAGGAAATATAATCCGGTTCAATCTCCTCATAGAATCCATTAAGCTTCTTTGCACGGGTAAGATATATTTTGTCGCTTAACACCTTGGCACTCATTATATATGTGCCACTCTCAGAGTACTCTTTTATCAATTCACCTTCAGAGGAAACTATATACAAAGAATGCAAAGGAAGTATAGCATTTCCATCGGAGGATAAAATAATATCATTTTTGTTAGCCACACCATATATCAAATCATTTCCTACAAATCCGAGAGCCATAAATCTATCTGTCTCCCCTCCGGATATGGTATACTTCTCTCCGGTCTCAAAATTGTATACATTTATCAATGTAACATTTTCTTCCTCTGGCTTATCTGGATAAGCCACTATCTTATTGTTAGCAGATACCATATATTTGCCCGACGGAATATTGTACATAACTGTATCCTGAGCACCATTTGACATATCAAATCTATATATGGAGCCATTTAAAAGATAATAAAAATACCCTTCCTCATCATAGTAAGTGAATCTTCCTATCTCTTGTTCCATTACACCAAATGGCTCATCACACTCAACAAACATAAGCTCCTGTATCTTTGAATCCTTTGCAGAAAAGTAATACAAAGACAAACCATTTTTACCTTCATGTATGCCACGGCTCATATATCCGTAAACAACAAAATACATATTGCCGGTGTCATCCATTTTTACGATATTTATGTCCACATCTCTATTTAAGGTTCTGACATCAGAATAATTATTCAAAGAAAAACTAAATACATTAGTGATGTATGACTTGGAGTAATCATAGTACCATAACTGCCCTTCCTTAACAAAGGCAAGTTTACGATTATCATCTGTGATTTGGTACTCTATATCATTAATATCCGCAATACCCATGCTAACACTGTTTCTTAGTTTCTTAACATAGTCTATATCAAATATACTTTCCACATATCTGTCAAAGGCAAGAATCTCAACAGAGTTATAATTTCTGTCATACTTAGCAGTGTAATATTCTTCCACATTATAATAATGGCTGGCTCCATTGTTAGAATTTTCCATAAGATAGGACAACTTTATTACTGCATATTCATTATCCAATTCTGTTATAGTAGGAACAATAGCAGTCATAATGGCAGGGTCCATATCCCCCCAAGTAATCATCTTATATGAGGAGTTTAAGTTTACATGAGACAAATCATTATCAACTGTTTCTGAGCTAGTATCTATGGCATTAAAAATCATATCGTTGTTACCCATATTACCCAAAAAAGTAGTTTCATGGAAAAGCATAACATAGTCTATTATCTCAGTTCCGTATTCCTCTTCCACGTCAACAACTCTTGTATAATATCTGGCACTCTCCCCAGCTTCATTGGTTATGATAAACACCAAAACATACTCTTGGTTTTGCCTTAAATCCATTCTAAAGTTAACAGTAAACTGCTCATATCCCTGATTGATAGTGAAATCTACTAATTCGCCCTCTTCTACCAAAGAATCTCCTGATATACTTCTCAACTGATATGAATAAGATACTCCATAATCGCTATCGTCATCTACTAATAGACTAACGCTGGCTTCGTCATCTATAGGCACTATACCATCTCTCATAAGTCTGGTTGACATAACTTGAGTGTATCCCTGCATACGGTTCACCTGTTCACCATCATACAAACAGTAAACAAGAGGTAATGTAGGTTCTTCCATCTCTCTAGAAACCTTATCCACATTGGCATTGCTTATTTTATTTACAAAAAATGCTGTTCCACACATTACTGTGAGAAATACCAACACTCTTATTATTATCCTTCTTATTTTTCTTATCATGGTTAAAAGAATTTTCTCCTTCTTTTATATCTGTTGCGTCTTACATAAAACTCATTTAACAGCATAACTTCTATCAAATGTTTCAAATTGTCATCTGTATTATTGTAACTCACTTTATTATATATTTCTCGTGCCATACCCAATATAGTCTCCTTATCGGGATAAGCGGCAAACATAGGGCTACCCTCATACTCTAATTTGTCGCAGGTATCTTCTACCATAACCATAATCAGTTTCGCCCTGGCCGGATACATTTCCATAAGGTACTCTCTATCTTCTTCTAATTCTCTTTCATCAACTAGCTGTAACTCCGGCAATATAAATCTTTTTTCATATACACTCATATTAAACCTCACAATTTTTGCTTTTTTCACAAAGAGACAATTAGAATCTCCATTAAGAAATTCTAATTGTCTGCTTTTGTTAATATATGCTATTTTAAAGCATTTTGTGAGAGCTAAAATCTATTAATCACCAAATGAAATACCTAATCTCTTAGCGTAAGTAACTATACTGTCATCCGGTGAAACATATTTAAGTTTACCTGCTGTTTCCTTAAGAGGAATAGATGTAACTTCGTTATTCTTCATAACTACTAACTTACCAAAATCTTCTTCCTTGATAAGCTCTGCTGCCTTTGCACCAAAAAGACTAGATATAACTCTGTCATATGGAACAGGGCTTCCACCTCTTTGAGTATGTCCTGGAACAGTAACTCTTATGTCCATTCCACACTCTGCTTTTATCTTATCAGCTACTTCATAAGCTACTGAAGGATACTTTTCTGCTGCTGCCGCAACAGCTGCCTTTCTCTCCTTCTTAGGAAGCTCTGCAACTTCTTTGGATATAGCACCCTCAGCCACAGCAAGAATAGAGAATCCCTTACCTGCCTTAGTTCTCTTTTCCAAAGCCTTACAAACCTTCTTGATATCATAAGGAATCTCAGGAATAAGAATTATATCTGCACCTGATGCAATACCTGCGTGAAGAGTTATCCAACCTACCTTGTGTCCCATAACCTCAACTATAAATACTCTGTTATGAGATGCAGCTGTTGTATGAATACAATCAATTGCATTGGTAGCTATATCAACTGCACTCTGGAAACCAAATGTCATATCTGTTCCCCAGATATCATTATCAATTGTCTTAGGACAACCGATTACATTTAAACCTTCCTCACTAAGACGATTTGCAGTCTTCTGAGATCCATTTCCACCCAATACTACAAGGCAATCAAGCTTAAGCTTCTTATAAGTTTCTTTCATCTTCTCAACCTTGTTGTATCCTTCTGGTGTAGGTTCATCAATCTGCTTAAATGGTGTTCTTGAACTGCCTAAGATAGTTCCGCCCTTAGTAAGTATTCCCGAAAAATCATCTGCAGAAAGTTTCTTGTAGTTGCCATAGATAAGACCCTTATAGCCTTCAAGGAAACCATAAACTTCCACATCCTTAAATGTGTTGTACAAACCTTTTACAACGCCTCTCATAGTTGCGTTAAGTGCCTGACAATCTCCACCACTTGTTAACATACCAATTCTCTTCATGCCGCTACCTCCTAAATTGTAATTCTTCCATCCAAAGCACGAAGTAAAGTAACCTCATCAATACACTCTAAGTCTCCTCCTACCGGTACACCACTGGCAATTCTAGTGGTCTTTATACCGGATGGTTTTACCAGCTTAGATATGTACATAGCTGTGGCTTCCCCCTCCACACTTGAATTAGTTGCAACAATAAGTTCCTCTACATCAACCTGCGTCAAACGAGTTATAAGTTCCTTAAGACGTATGTCATTGGCACCTATACCCATAGCAGGATTAATTACACCATGCAAGACATGATACACTCCCTGATACTGTCCACATCTCTCATAAGCCGCCAAATCTCTAGGAGATTCAACCACCATAATAAGCTTATGGTTACGTTTCTCAGATGTACATATCGGGCATTCTTCTCTGTCAGTAATAGTATAACAGGTTTTGCAGTATTTTATGTTTTGCTTTGCATCTATAATAGAATCCGCAAGACTTTTTGCTCTTTCCTCTGGCATATTAATTATAAAAAACGCAAGTCTTTGAGCAGTTTTTCCACCTATGCCAGGCAGTCTTGATAATTCTTCTATTAACTTGTTAACCTGTCCGCCATAAACATCCATTAGAATGGGAAACCTCCGCCTAAACCGCCGGTAATTTTGCCCATCTGGTTGTTCTTGTCATCTTCCTGCATTCTAATTGCTTCGTTAACAGCTGCCATAATAAGGTCCTCTAACATCTCGATATCGTCCTTATCTACAACTTCCTCATCTAAATGAACCTCAGTAATTTCCTTCTTACCATTAATCTTAACCTTAACAACTCCGCCTCCTGCAGTTGCCTCATACTCTTTCTCTTCAAGAGCAGCAGTTGTCTCCTCCATCTGCTTCTGCATTCTCTGAGCCTGCTTCATAAGATTGTTCATGTTACCAGGCATCATACCGCCAGGATATCCACCTCTTTTTGCCATTTTTAAATCCTCCTAATATTTGTAATCTACATTAAATTTTATTTTTGATAAATCCCATTCTTTCAGTCTTGTATCCAAGGCTTCCTTCTGGGAAATCTTACGTACATTAATGTTAATATTTCGCTCTGTCATATCAGATAACTGTTTTTTTAAACTATCTATACTGTGCTGTTGTTCGAAGTAACTTATAGCACTTTGATTTTCCTTGTTAGATATAATAACTATGTCTATGGTTGATGGTGACTCACTAGCCTTCACACTAACCTTATCCATAAAGTTCCTTGTTATCTTGATAGTATTTTCTTTTATATAGTTCCATGAATTGACTATGGAAACTATCTCCTCAAAATCGGCATCCTTGTACTTTTCCTTGTGGTTATTAATAATCACATCACTTAAATCTTCTTCCCCAGTTTCCTCTGAGGTATCACGCACAGGATTGCTAGTTCCCACTGAAGAATCACTTTGAACATACACTACTTTCTGATTATTAGTAGCCTCTTCTAGCTTCTGTTCAAGCTCTTCTATACGCTTCTCAAGGGCATCAACACCCTGTTGCATCTGTGGCTTGCACATCTTTATAATAGCCACTTCTAAGATTATACGTTTAGCTGTCGCATAGCTTATCTTAGCCGATGCCTCTTGAAGTATATTGATATAATTTATAAGCATTCCCTCGGTAAAGCTCTCGCCCATATCAATGAGTCTATCTACATTATCAGAGGTAATATCCACTGACATATCTGGGTCAAGCTTAAGCATAAGAACATTCCTTATAAATCCAGTAAACTCACTAATTAACTGAGTCAAATCCTTACCTTGCCAAATAGCCTGGTCTATAATATCCACCGCAACAGTGGTATCACTATCTCTTATGGCAGCAAGAAGTTTTATATACACTTCTATATCTACCGCACCTATAGTCTCAAGAACTTTATCGTAGGTAAGCTCCTCGCCAAGATTAAATGCAATACACTGGTCCAGTATACTTAAAGCATCTCTCATTGAGCCATCTGCAGCCTTTGCAACATAGGCAAGTGCTTCCTTTGTAGCCTTAATGTTCTCTCTTTCTAAAAGCTCTGACAATCTATCTGATATAGTCTCGATAGAAATTCTTCTAAAATCATATCTTTGACATCTAGAAAGAATGGTTATAGGAATCTTATGAGCCTCTGTTGTCGCTAGTATAAACTTAACATATGCCGGTGGTTCCTCCAGGGTCTTAAGCAAAGCATTGAAAGCACCTATGGACAACATATGAACCTCATCGATAATGTATACTAGATACTTACCTGACTGAGGAGAATACTGAACTGCACTATTTATCTGTCTGATGTTATCAACACCATTGTTAGAAGCTGCATCTATCTCAATAACATTCATAGAGGTTCCAGCCGCTATAGCCTTACAGCTAGGGCACTCATTACATGGGCTGCCATCCACTGGAT
>JAGBBM010000115.1 GCA_017938485.1 Lachnospiraceae bacterium | reverse complement strand
CTTAAGAAGTGTGAGAATGATAAGACCAAATACTACTAAGCTTCCGATATTGGCAACTGGCTCTGAAAAACCAAGCTTACCTGATATATCAATAGCTTCGCCTACGCCAAATACAGCAAGTACAGCGAGAACGATACCAACTAAACCTTCACCTGCAATCATACCTGAGCAGAAAAGGATACCATCATTAACGATAGCTTTCTTCTTCTCCTCTTCCTTCTTCATCTTGTCGAAGAAGAGTCTAATGATACCACCAACCATGATACAAGCATTAAGCTGTACAGGAAGGTATACACCGATAGCAAATGGAAGTACAGGAATTCCAAGTACCTCAACAATAACTGCGATAATTGCACCAACTGCAACGAGAGACCATGGAAGCTTATTATCCATAACACCCTCGATAATCATCTTCATAAGAGTTGCCTGTGGAGCACCAAGCTCCTTAGAGCCAAAGCCCCAAGCAGTATCAAGAAGGTAAAGTGTTCCACCAATAGCAAAGGCTGAAGCAACAACACCGATAACCTCACCAATCTGCTGCTTCTTAGGTGTGGCACCAAGAAGGTAACCAGTCTTTAAATCCTGTGATGTATCACCAGAGATAGCTGCAACGATACAGATAATAGAACCAATTGCAATAGCTCCCTGCATACCATGAACACCATCATCACCAGTAAGCTTAAGAATCACTGTAGTGAAAAGAAGTGTAGCTATAGCCATACCTGAAACTGGGTTGTTACTACTTCCAACAAGACCAACCATTCTAGATGAAACTGTTGCGAAGAAGAAACCAAATATAACTACTATAATTGCACCGAGCAAACTTACAGGTATAGCTGGAACTAACCATACAAGAAGTGTAAGGATAACGATAGCACCGATAACAACCTTCATGCTAATATCCTGAGCTGTACGTGGAAGTCTCATCTTCTTAGCATCATTTTCGTCAGCCTCAAAAATCATTCCTGCTGAATCAGCAACAGTAGCACCCTTCATACCTCTTATAGCATCCCTAAATGTTGTAATAATAAGTGGAAGTGACTTAACTAAACTTATAACACCACCTGCTGCAAGAGCACCTGCACCAATATAACGGATGTATGAACCCCAGATACCACCAGCACCCTCTGCTGCAAAAATCTCACCAATAGTTTGATCAGCTACTGGATTAAGTACAGTGTCAGCACCGAGAAGTACAAAAAGTGGAATGAGAACCATCCAGCTAAGTACACCACCGGCAAACATATAAGAAGAAATACGTGGGCCGCAGATATAACCAACACTCATTACTGCTGGATAAATCTGAGTTCCTATCTCTCCTGCAAAATTCTTAAACTTAAGTGAAACCTCACTCGGAACTGCCTTAAGACCATCAATGATGAACTTAAATATAGCGGCAAATCCCATACCTGCAAATACTGTACCTGCATTAGCACCGCCCTCTTCTCCTGCGAGAAGAACCTCTGCACAAGCTGTTCCCTCTGGATAAGGAAGTGTGTTGTGCTCCTTAACAATAAGTGCGTTACGAAGTGGCACCATAAAGAATACACCAAGTAAACCACCCAAAAGAGCAATAAGTGTAATCTCTATAATTCCTGGCTTGTCCATAACTCCATCCTTTGCCCAAAGGAAAAGAGCAGGAATAGTAAAGATTGCACCTGCAGCAAGTGACTCACCGGCAGAACCGATAGTCTGAACTACGTTACTCTCCAAAATAGAGTTCTTACGCATAATAACACGTATAACACCCATAGCAATAACTGCTGCTGGGATTGAAGCTGAAACTGTCATACCAACACGAAGTCCAAGGTATGCATTTGCAGCACCAAATACTACAGCAAGAATAATACCCATAACAATTGATGTAACTGTTATCTCAGGGGTAACCTTATCCGCTGGAACATAAGGCTTAAATTCTTTGTTGTCCTTCATAAAATATCTCCTTCTACATTTTTTCACATCTTTTTTATCATATACGAAAATTCGTCAAAAAGCAAGGAAATAT
>JAGBBM010000114.1 GCA_017938485.1 Lachnospiraceae bacterium | reverse complement strand
CTGTACACCTGTACACTCATCAACACCACCGTTGATAGCGTAAAGGAGACACTTAGCAAGGTTTGCTCTAGCTCCGAAGAACTGCATTTCCTTACCAACTCTCATTGAAGATACACAACAAGCGATTGCGTAATCATCACCGTGAGTTACTCTCATCATATCATCATTCTCGTACTGGATTGATGAAGACTTGATTGACATCTTAGCACAGTACTGCTTGAAGTTGATAGGAAGCTTAGTTGACCAGAGAACTGTTAAGTTTGGCTCTGGAGCTGCACCTAAGTTATCAAGAGTGTGAAGATATCTGAATGTCATCTTAGTAACGAGTGGTCTACCATCGATACAAACACCACCAAGTGACTCAGTTACCCAAACTGGATCTCCTGAGAATAACTGGTTGTACTCTGGTGTACGAGCAAACTTAACAATACGAAGCTTCATAATGAAGTGATCAATGAACTCCTGAATCTGCTCCTCAGTAAATGTACCGTTAGCTAAGTCTCTTTCTGCATAACAATCAAGGAAAGTAGAAGTACGTCCAAGTGACATTGCTGCACCGTTCTGCTCCTTAACTGCTCCAAGGTAACCGAAGTATACTGCCTGGATAGCTTCCTGTACGTTTGTAGCTGGCTTAGAAATATCAATTCCGTAAGCTGCTGCCATCTGCTTTAACTCACCAAGAGCTCTAATCTGCTCTGAAATCTCTTCTCTTGCTCTGATTACATCATCAGTATAAACCTTACCGTATGAATCCTTCTGCTTCTTCTTGTCTGCTACTAAGTAATCAATACCATAAAGTGCTACTCTTCTGTAGTCACCGATAATACGTCCACGACCGTAAGCATCTGGAAGACCGGTAATGATGTGATTTGAACGGCACTTTCTAATCTCCTCATCATATACATCAAATACACCTGCATTATGAGTCTTTCTATGTGTAGTGAAGAACTCAACAACTTCTGGATCTACCTTATATCCGTTATCCTCACATGCCTTCATAGCCATACGGATACCACCGTAAACGTTCATACCTCTCTTGAATGGCGCGTCTGTCTGAACACCAACGATCTTTTCCTTGCTCTTATCAAGGTAACCTGCACCGTGTGAAGTAAGAGTTGAAACAACCTTAGTATCCATATCAAGAACACCGCCTGCTTCTCTTTCCTTCTTGCTGAGGTCAAGTACCATCTGCCATAAATCCTTAGTGTTCTGTGTAGGCTCTGCTAAGAAAGCGTCATCTCCCTCATATACAGTGTAGTTCTTCTGGATGAAGTCTCTTAAGTTAACTTCTTCCTGCCACTTGCCGCCTACGAAACCATTCCATGCTGCTGATTCCATTATTCTAATTCCTCCTTTTTACACTAGCTATTCAAGCAAAATATCGCTCTGAATGCTTTAATTAAGTACTTTTATTAATAGTCAGAAATTGACGTTAAGCTTACCGTACCCCCGCCAATTCTCTGATCGGTAATTACATTATAAATTTTTATTGTATACACGTCAACGAATAATCTTCATTTTCTTGTACTTTTTTTGATACATATATTGTATACAGTATACAATATTGAAAATATAAAATATCTCTGATTTAAAAGATAATTTATATGGTTTTTCATAGACTTTTTTCTTCTATTTTGATATACTAAATTTGATTTTGCATTTTTTATATTTTATAAGGTATATTAAATGTATGATATGTTATATCATTTAAAAGGAGGTCTCATATTATGGCAAAGCAAGTTGATAAGTCTATGCTTATTCACGAGATTATAGAGATTGACCCGGGCAATGCTGCAATTCTTATGGCATCAGGCATGCACTGTGTTGGTTGCCCTTCAGCAGCTATGGAGTCATTAGAGGAAGCTTGTATGGTACATGGTATGGATGTTAATGAGGTTGTTTCTTCAATTAACGAATACCTTGCAAAAAAAGAAGCTAATTAATTTAATATAAAGGGAGGTTATTTTATGTCAAGTAGACAAGAAAGATACGCAGAAAGACAATATCTTCGTCCAGGTGAAAGAGAAATCGATCCATCCACTTATAATCTTATAATTGGTGGTACTTTAGCCTACGGTTTCATAGTAAACTGTCTTATGGTTGCAACCTGTGCGGATTTTGCTTTCAAACTTTTTAGCAACTCAGTTATTTTTTACATTTTATACTTTGCTATGGTAATCATCGGCACTATGATGGTTAATGGTTCAGACAATCCAGTAGTAAGTTTCATAGGATACAATTTTATCGTTGTTCCTCTTGGGCTTGTTCTCACCGTTTTGTTAAACCTTTTCTCACTTGCCGGATATGACAAGGTTATAGCTACAGCTTTTGGTATTACAACTATAGTTACAATAGGTATGATGATGCTTTCATCAGCATTCCCACGTTTCTTCTTAAGTCTTGGAAAAACACTTTTTATAACTCTTCTACTAACCATTGTAGTTGAGATTATTATGGTGATTGCTGGTGCAAGCCTTGGTTTCATCGACTATGTAGTTGTTCTTATTTTCTGTGGATACATCGGTTATGACTGGGCAAGAGCAAATGCTTGTGCAAAAACAGTAGATAATGCCATTGATTCCGCAGCAGAATTATATGTTGACATCATCAACTTATTTGTAAGAATCTTAAGCATTCTCGCAAGAAGCAACGACTAACTTCAAGGGGCACCCTTAACAGTTGTCACCTACAGACACCTAAACTCTTGCCGGGATATAAATAGAGCATAAAAAAACCGTTTGAACACGCGAGTCCTTAGGTTCTTGGTTGGTATAATATATAAGGCATAGTGAAAACACGCTTTCGCTCGTCTCACTACGCAAGGGTACTAAGCAAAAAAGACAGGATGTAGATTATTCGATTAAAATCGATATCTACATCCTGTCTTTTTTAGCTAAGTGCCCGCGTGTTCAAACGGTTTTCTTATGCCTTATATATTATACCAACCAAGAACCTTAGTACTCCTGCGTGTGAGACGAGCGAGAGCGAGTTTTTTACATGCTCTATTTATATCCTAGCAAGAGTTTAGGCGTCGTAGCTGACAACCTCACGGGGTGCCACTTTATAAGTTAGAAAGTGTCTGGAGAGCATTGCCATCTATGATAACTTTGAAATGCTCTTCCATATGACTTGGTGTTGCATAGGTTGTACGAACTTTGTTGCCGTACTCACTGATAAGGTTGCAAGTTCTTACGAACTCTGTATCAGTGTTATTGTCCTTTGTTAAGTACAGATAAAAGATACTATCCTGTGGATTCTTGTATAATGTATTTTCGCTGTTATATATACTCTTAACATTTTGAGCAGATATAATAACCTGGTCAAGATTCTTGAAAGCATATACTCTAAATATCTCTCTATCGATTTCAGACTGCTCAGCAGCTTCTTTAACCTTTTTAGCCATACGACCACTATTTAAAGCAAGACCTTCTGCTAAATTGCCAAGAGCTTCTATAAGTCCTTCTGCTGCACTATGAGCATGATGCTGTTCGTCATCTTCCTCCATAGCATCTATATCTTCATCGTCTTCCTCTTCCTCCACAGTTCTACTTACCTCTACAGGTCTTGTAAATCTGGAGAAACGACTATCCAATTCCTCAGGATCCTCCACCTTAGTGATTATAAGCACTAAACAATCCTTAGATACTGGTATAGCCTCTATCATAAGAGGTATATTATCCACCTCAAAGCCCAATTCGTTAGACGCTTGCTGCATAAGCTCGCGGAATAACTCTTTAGCTTTATCTGTACCATATGCTAACTCTGTTAAAAGAAGTTCCTTGTCTGCCAAGTCTGCCTTATAAAGTGTACATCTTATTTGATTTTCACTTAATCTTTCAATTTTCATATAAGTCACTCCTTTCCAAAAAACTATTACTAGTTTATCACAAAAAAATTATCTGTAAAGAAATTTCTAAAGTTTTCACTATATTTTCATCATTTTATTATAATAAATCATTGCATATCTTTGCAAAATGTAGTATCTTCGTAGTATGCAAATATTAGATATCTATATAGTTCTTTATATTCTAATTATCGGTTGTTTTTTATGGATTTCCCATACTTTACCCACTTTTTTTAGATATTAATGATATTATTTTATGCCTGTATAGACTCTTTTATTTGTAAATATAGCATATCATTTTTAGGAATATAAAACAATATTTTCAAAAAAATATATCACATTTTCTTATGTCTATAAATTATGATATGCGTACCAAAAAAGGATGGTGATGCCACAAATATCCAATAGAGATATTTAAAAACTTAGCATTGGCAAAACACAAAAAACAAAGGGTATGTCCTATCAATTGATAGACATACCCTTTATATGTTTCGTAACCTAATATGGATTACTCCTCTGAAATAGCTCCAGTTGGGCAAGTACCTGCACATGCTCCACATGAGATACAAGTATCTGCATCGATTTCGAACTTACCATCGCCCTCGCTGATTGCGCCTACAGGACAAGCACCTGCACATGCTCCACAGCTTACACAGCTATCGCCAATAACGTATGCCATATTCGTTTCCTCCTTGAATGTCTTTTTGATAAAAATTATCATCTGGACATATTGTAATCCATTTTGAATTAGATATCAAGTTAATTTTTTTATTTTCCAGTAATATGCTGTATATTTCTAGTGATTACGGGTACACTAAATCAGTTGTATTAACAAGGAAATTTAACAGATATTTGCGTTCCCTTTCCTAACTCACTATCCATATCTATGGTTGCATTGTGAAGTTTTGCTCCGTGCTTTACTATAGAAAGTCCAAGGCCTGTTCCACCAATCTCCTTGGAATGACTCTTATCTACTCTATAAAATCTTTCAAAAATTCTGTCTTGCTGGTCTTTTGGTATTCCGATACCATTATCTTTTACCGAAACAATTTTTCCGTTCTGGTTTTCTCCTACCTTAATTATGACACTACCAGTCTCCTTGTTATATTTTACTGCGTTGTCACAAAGATTGTATATCATCTCCGTTATAACCGGACGTACCCCGTCTACAACAGTGGATTTCCCTTCCACCTCTATTGTAACATTTTTCTTAACCGCAACTTTACGCAGTTGTTCTGCCACTTCAAGAGACATATGATACAAGTCTACAGGTTCCTTAGATGGAATATTTTTTTCTTCGTCAAGCTGTGACAGCTTGATTATATCTTCTACCAGGCTTACTAGTCTTTGAGCCTCTGAGTAGATGTTTCCCGCAAACTTAGGTATATCCTCTGTAGCCACAATTCCATTCTTTATTATCTCCGCTGTACCTGATATGGAAGTGAGAGGGGTTTTAAGCTCGTGAGAAACATTTGCAGTGAACTCTCTTCTTAGCTTTTCTCTTTCTTCTGTTTCCGTAACATCCGTTACAATGATTATAGCACCTGCTACTTTTTCTTCAGTAATCACAGGATTGATATAAATACTGTAGAATCGGTCTCCTACCTGAAGTATCTGTTCATTGTGGCTACCCTTTAAAGCATCAATGATTCCCTGACTAAATTCTTCAGTTCTGTTTAGGGTAAGCACATTCTTTCCACTTACATCCATATCCATATCAAAAAGCTTTAGTACACTGGAATTATAAGAAAGGATTCTTGCCTCCTTATCAACTACAATAAATCCTTCCTGCATATTTTCTGTTATGAGTTCAAACTCTTTTCGCTGACTCTTTTGTTCCTCCATTGCCTCTTTTATCTGCTCATTTTGCTTGATTATCTTTCTGATAAATGGAGACATCTCATCATATACTTTTGCCTCCTCGGGATGCTCTAGATCAATGCTTTCAAGGGGTTCAATAATCTGCCTTGTAAGTCTTGCTGTGAGAAATGCAGAAAGCACAAGTGCAAAAACTATGATAACCACCATGGGATGAAGCACTCCCAAAACTATTCTCAGTACTGATGCCTGAATATGGGCAAGCCTTATAACCGTACCATCCGAAAGCCTTACCGCATGATAAATTGTTTTTGCAGAAATAGTATTTGAATATCTGGTGCTACTTCCTGCCGAGGAAGTTAGTGCTTCCTTTATCTCTTCCCTATCTTTGTGATTATCCATAGTAGTTATATCTGCCTGATTATCAAAAAGCACTGTTCCATCAACATCCACCCAGGTTACTCTGGCATCAGTCTTTCCAAGATTTTCAAGATAATCTATACCTTCAGCCTCCACACCTTTTGATATATATTTTGCCTCAGACATCATTCCTTCTGATAGTTCTTTGTTGTAATAATCATATACAACTCCAAGTATAAACACTCCACAGAGTATCACTACTAATACAACTATCAGCATAGTGTTTTTAAAAATTCTTTTCGTCATAATTATTCTCCAACTCGGTAACCTACACCTCGTACTGTTTCGATATAGTCACCGCCAGTTTTAAGTTTCGACCTCAAAGTTCTAATATGTACGTCAACTGTTCTACTCTCTCCATCAAATTCATATCCCCATATCTTATTTAAAAGCTGATCTCTGGTAAACACCATACCTTTATGTTCCATGAGGGTAAGAAGCAATTCATACTCCTTCAATGTAAGATAAATTTCTTCCCCTTCAACTAAAACCTTGTGTTTTTCAACATATAAAACGATATTGCCTACAGCTATAATATGAGGTTCTTCCTTCTTTGTGCTTCTTCTTAAAAGTGCTTTTATACGAGAAACGAGCTCCATCATTCCAAAAGGTTTTGCCACATAGTCATCTGCACCGGTGTCAAGTCCAAGAACCTTATCATACTCACTGTCCTTGGCGGTAAGCATAATCACAGGAATATCCATTGTCTTTATATCTTCTCTTAAATTACGTAAAATCGTCAATCCGTCTTCCTCCGGAAGCATTATATCAAGCAGAATAAGCTCCGGCTTTTCCTCATTCATAGCTGTCCAAAATAAAGATGGCTTATCGAATCCTTTTGCCTCCAAATTGGTGTGACAAAGGGTATAAACCACAAGCTCTCTTATACTATTGTCATCTTCTAAAACGTAAATCATACTACTTATGTTCTCCTGTAATTGAATACTGTACCCACTCTGCTATATTAACTGCATGATCTGCAATTCGCTCATAATACTTAGCTATCATAATCACATCAATCCAGAATTCTCCATTGTCTGGTTCTCTCGCGATAAGATTTATTAGATTTTTCTTTGCCTCATCGAATTGTCTGTCTACGATATCATCCATTTCTACAACACTTCTTGCTAGTCCCATATCCTTTCTCACATAGGACTCAACAGCATGGTTAACCATCTTTATTGCAGCCTTGGACATAGTTTCTAAGTGCTGATAATCCCTCATATCATGTTCCTTTGTATATCTAATCATACTGGATATATCTGCACATTGGTCGCCAATCCTTTCCATATCAGATATCATTTTAAGAGCTGATGTAATGATGCGCAAATCTGATGCCACAGGCTGATGCCTCAATATCAAGCTCATACACATACTCTCTATATCATACTCACATTTATCGATATCTTCTTCCATTATTCGACATCTTTTTATATAGGTGTCATCCCCATCAAAAAGAGCCTTTGTTGTACCTTCGATAGCTTTTTCACAAAGGGCACCCATCTTTATTATCTCAACATTTAAAGCATCAAGCCGTTCTATAAGTCCTCTTTTCATATTAACCAAACCTTCCTGTTATATAATCCTCTGTTCTCTTATCCCTAGGTTTTGAAAACAGCTTGTCAGTGGCATCAGATTCAATCACCTCTCCAAGTAAAAAGAAGGCTGTCATATCAGAAACTCTAACCGCCTGTTGCATATTATGAGTTACCATTATTATAGTATATTTCTCCTTTAATTCAACAGCCAAATCTTCAATTTTTGAAGTGGATATAGGGTCAAGGGCACTGGTTGGCTCATCCATCAAAAGAACCTCTGGCTCCACCGCTAGCGCTCTTGCTATGCAAAGTCTTTGCTGCTGTCCACCAGATAAGCCCAGTGCACTTTTCTTAAGTCTATCCTTTACCTCATCCCATATGGCAGCATCTCTTAGAGACTTTTCTACTATATCATCTAACTTCATTTTATTTTTTATACCATGGGTTCGTGGCCCATATGCAATATTATCATATATACTCATCGGAAAGGGATTAGGTTTTTGGAACACCATTCCAACTCTTTTCCTAAGGAGATTAACATCCATTCCTCTATATATATTTTCACCGTCCAGAGTAATCTCTCCGGTTATTTTACAGTCCTCCACCAAATCATTCATTCTATTTAAACTCTTTAAAAGTGTGGATTTTCCACATCCTGACGGACCAATAAATGCAGTTATCTGACCCGTAGGAATATCAAGATTAATATTCTTTAGGGCATGAAAACTCCCATAGTATAAATCCATATTTTTTATATTAAAATTTCCCATTAGCTATCTCCTAATCTAGTAAGTTTTCTGGAACTTCTTTGCGATAAATCCCGAAAACCAATTTATAGCAACCACCATCATTAAAAGAATTACTGCTGTGGCGTACGCCTCTTTAGTATAAAGTCCCTCCGACATAAGCTTATACATATGTACTGAAAGTGTACACCCAGAATCAAAAACACTGTCCACCACCTTTGCCTGTGTTCCCGAAGTGTATAAAAGCACAGCAGTTTCTCCTGCAATACGTCCTATAGAAAGTATTATTCCAGATAAAATTCCTGGAACAGCTGAAGGCAATACAATCTTAAATATAGTCCTAAGTCTTCCAGCTCCAAGTCCAAAGCTTCCCTCTCTAAAGGAATCTGGTACAGCCTTTAATGCCTCCTCTGTAGTTCTCATAATAGTTGGAAGCACCATTATTGCCAAAGTTATGGCACCACCTATAAATGTAAGCCCCCACCCTAAGGCTATAACAAACATCAGATAACCAAACAAACCGTAAATTATGGATGGTATTCCCGCAAGGGTCTCTGTTGTAAGACTTACTATTTTAACTAGCTTGTTACCGCGCTTTGCATATTCCACCATATATATGGCAGAAAATACCCCTACAGGGACTGCCATAAGAAGGGGAAGGGCGGTCATAAGAACTGTGTTTATGATTGCAGGCATCATAGATGCGTTTTCTGTGGTATATTCCCAGGCAAATAAATCTGTATTTATATTAGGTATGCCTTTTACAAGAATATATATTACAAGTGCTCCCAATACCCCTACAGTTATAAATGCCGCAAGGTGTACTAGGATATATAAAAATAAAGAGAAGGGTTTTCTTTTATATGTTTTTAATTTTTCCTTAAACCTAATCATATTTATTCCCCTTTCCTCTTAACTGCCGAGAACAAGAGATTTATAAGCAGTATGAACACAAACAAAACCACTCCTGTTGCAATAAGTGCTTCTCTGTGTAAGTCTGCCGCATAGCCCATCTCAAGTACGATATTTGCTGTCATAGTTCTAACTCCACTGGTTATGCCATCTGGTACAATAGGCTGATTTCCAGCTATCATAATTACCGCCATGGTCTCACCAATTGCTCTTCCTATTCCAAGTATGACCCCAGCTAAAATTCCTGACTTTGCCGCAGGTACCACGGCCTTAAATACTGCTCTTTCATGGGTATCACCAAGAGCAAGCGCCCCCTCATAATAACTTTCCGGCACTGCTCTTATATTAGTTTCTGCCACACTGATAATGGTTGGAAGTATCATTATTCCAAGTAATATTGATGCAGTAAGTACACCTTTTCCACTTCCACCGAACATATTTTGCATAATAGGCACAATCACCATAAGGCCAAAGAAGCCATACACGATAGATGGTATACCTGCCAGGAGCTCTACGGCTGGTTTCAGTATCTTATAAATTTTTGACGAGCAAAAGTGTGCCATAAAGATGGCACACAGCAGCCCTATCGGAACTCCTATGATGATTGCTCCTGCTGTAACATAGATACTTCCAATTATCATAGGAAATATTCCAAAGATATTTTGATTCGGTATCCACTTCTTTCCAAGCAAAAAATCTTTCAATCCAATTTCTGCCATTGCAGGAACTCCATTTGCAAACATGAACAGGCAAATCACTATCACGGCTAATATTGAACCACAGGCAGCCAGCATAAATACTATATGCATTACCTTTTCTTTGCCTTTGCTCACCATACTATTTTACCTCTGACCACTTAGTCACATCACCTACATAAATCTGTCTAATCTGCTCGCTTGTTAAGTCACTTATTTCATTGTCAAGATTTACGATAACAGCAATACCATCCAAAGCAATTGAAGTTGCGGTAAGGCCTGCTTCAAGCTCACTATCCTTTAAATCTCTTGATGCCATACCTATATCGCAGGCACCTTCAATGGCTGATGTCATACCTGTTGAAGAATCACTCTGTTGAACCTCAATTTCTACATTTGGATTAATTTCCATATAAGCTTCCTTCAACTTTTCCATAACTGGAGTTACTGATGAGGAACCAGCCACTGTAATCTTTCCTGACAGATTGGCTGACTGATATTTACCATTGTTACCCTGACTAATATATCCCGCTTCCTCAACAACTGCCTGACCGTCCTCGCTCATAATAAAATTAATAAAATCCTGAGTTACTTCACTTACCTCACCCATAGTAGCAATGTTAAATGGTCTTGAAACCTTGTATGTACCATTCTTAACATTCTCTGTAGTTGCCTCTACACCATCAACCTTAAGTGCTTTAACAGAATCATCTAAGGAACCAAGTGAAATGTAGCCAATAGCGGCCTTGTTTCCTGCAACTGTTGTCATCATAACAGAGGTTGAGTTTGTAATCTCCGCAGTTTGAATTGTTCTATCAACCTTTTCTCCTGCCTCATTCTTTTCCTCTATACCAACTAATTCTACAAAAGCTCCTCTTGTTCCTGAGCCATCTTCTCTTGAAACAACTGTAATTGCATCATTTCCCTTGTTGCCACAAGCTGTAAGTGATGCTGTAAGTAATACTCCTGTAGTTAAAACTGTCAAAAACTTCTTAAATCTCTTTTTCATTCTAATCGTTCTCCTTTTTCTTTTTATCTTTCTTATTCTTCGTTACAAATGAAAGTATATTCAGGGAACGTAAAATGTGTTATCACGATATTGTAAAATATATGTTAAATAGCAAAAAAGACCGATACCTCAACATATGTTTTAAATACATCCGTTGAGGAATCAGCCTCTTTTTATCTGCTAAATTTCTGTATTAAATTATAATTCCTTATTTTTCTTACCTACAACTGCCATACCAACACATGTAATACCAAGAAGCAATAACATAATTCCTATAGGTGAGTTGTCACCTGTGTTGACACTTCCATCTGTGTTATCAGTTTTATTTTCTGTTGTTACAGTAGTATCAGTTGCACTATCATCCTCAGTTGAAGTGGATGTTGTACTCTGTTCTCCTGCAGACACATTAACCTTAAGGTACGCTGCAAGCACAATTCCATTTGCATCAACGCCTTCCGGTAAGGCAACCACACCCTTTAAGGTAAAGGTCTGGGCTTCCTTAGAATCCGGATTATAGCTTCCCTGATAAATATTATCCTTATCCCAAACAACACTTGCTTCCATATCACCAGTAGCTGTTTCTATATTCACCTTTCCAGGCAAGGTAATGTTTGCAAGAGCAGTGCCATTTTTCACTCCTGTAATATCTGAAGGATTGTCAATGGTTATAAGCTTGGCATCTTTCGAAGTCACCTTATAAGTTGCAGTAATAGATCCATCCTCGTTGATGGTAGTTGTTTGTGCTGAAATAGAAGGATTATTATCTAGTGTTACTACGGTTGTAGGTGAAAATCCATATGCATCTTCCGGATATGCTGTCACCGTTAAAATATACTCTGTATCAGCCTCAACATTTTGCTTAGTTTCCCCATTAAGAGTCCATACCACAGATACTGACTTAATTCCTGTTGTTGCAGAGCTTCCAGTTGCATCAAACTCCCCAAAGGCAACTGGTGTATCAATATCTTTCACTGCTATAGTTGATATAACATCTATTGGGCGAATTAAGACATATGAATTGTCATTATATGTAGTTAGGCTCTGCTTAGCAGCTTCGCTTTGTCTTGTAGCGGTAGTGTCTGAAGTACCAGCTTTAACCATAAAATCTAAAACTGTATCTAAGGTTGGCATCTTATCAAAGGCATTCATATCACTGGTAACCTCTATGGTAGCATCACCACCGACTGTCATTGTACCTGCCTGTAAACATATACCATAACCTACCTCACCGGTTCCTGAGGTCACATCCATATCGGAATTTCCCAGCACTGTTGCAGTGCCTGAAGCTGAAACCAATAAACCTGTTGACAAGGAACCTGTTTTTGTTACATCAATTATATCTCCAGCTGTTACACAATACTTCGCATTCCCCGCCATAGTAAAGTTGCTGGTTGTCATACCAGAACATAGCTGCTTCGCTCCACTCACTTCTGCGGTATAACTTGTATTATCAACCATTATGCAATTAGATGTCTCTGCACCAAATGCAATATCAGCCGAGTCTCCATCCACACTATTTGACATAGTAGAATCTCCATACATCTCCAGATTGCTTGCATACACACCGCAAGCCTTAACCCCATGTCCAGAAATCTCAGTCTCGACAACACTATTATCATTCATAAAAAGTGCATTCGCATATACACCATATGCCGGACTTCCTGTTCCTCCATCCACTTCAATGATTGCGTTATTATCCATATTCATATTGGCGTTTACATATACACCGTAGAACTGATACTGAGCATCACCAGTTTTCACAGTTATACCGGAATTATCTTTTATAGCTGATGCATTCGTGGCTCTAACACCGTAAACTTCATTAGCATCCCCTAAAGTGACATCAAGCGTAGAATCACCTGCCATAGTAATACTTTTTACATCCACACCGTATTCATATCCAGTTATTCCGTAACCTGTACTCGATGATGTTACAAGACTGGATGTAATAGATACATCTGCATCTTCCACAGTCATATCCCCGGTTGAATATATTCCCTTTGACTGATTTGATGTATCATATAAATTGATATCTAGGTCTACGTTAGATATGTCTACGCTAGCAGCTTCAATACCGTACATATTATATTGTGCCAAATCTATAGAAACAGAACCAGTTGTGCTAAGTTCTACACTACTATTTGTATATATTCCTCTTGCAGTCTGATTGGAATTAAGAGAATTTGCATCCAATATATCTATATCTATGCTAGCACTGTCGGTAACAGCACACTCCTTATTAGCACCTGATACATAAATACCATAACAATCATTAGAAGAATCATCTACTGTAATCTTTAAAAATGATGAACCATCCATCTTAAATCCATTACCTGCATTTATTACACATGAATAGTTTTTAGCTTGAGCTATGTCAATAACCATAGTAGCACTGTCAGTTATATACAAACTATCTACATTAACTCCTTTAGAAATCCCAAATTCATTATCAATAATAGTTAACGTACCATCTCCACCTATAGTAACATCAGAGTATGGTGTATAAAAAAAGAAATAGCTACTATTACTTACCACATCTGTAATCTTGTTATCTCCTTCAAGTACTATCTTAAAATCATTAGCAGATAAATCACTTACGTCTATACCATTTTTGTTTGTAGTAGTATTTAAGATTATATCTAATCCATTTAACGTAAGAATACTTTCGTCTGCATCATACTCAAGCTTAGCATTATAATTTGATTCACTTCCTGCACTTCCACCATTTAAATAGTAGGCGGTAGGCGAAGACTCGGATACAGTTAGGGCATACCCGTTAATGGAAATGGTTCTAGCCCCACCCGCCTTTGCATCTATAGTTCCCATACCAAGAGACATGGCAAGCACCATAGCAAAGGTTGCCACATAGCATATTCCTTTCTTTAATGTTCTTTTAATCTTCATTACACTTATAACCTCCTCTAAAAATTATATTATCTAAACATTTCCACTGACCTGGCAAGTATCCCCTGAGTAAGTGCAATAACTGTACCATAATTTGTAAATGGTACTCCCTGGTCTACGGCACACTTCATGCGGTAGGTAAGTTCTCTTTCTGTAAGTGTACATCCTCCACAGTGAATAATGACTTTGTACGGTGACAAATCCTCTGGGAAGGTTCCCCCGGAAGTAAATTCATAGCTGAATTTCTTGCCAGTGTAAGTTTCCAACCATCTTGGAAGCTTCACAGTTCCTATATCCTCACATTGTCTGTGGTGAGTGCATCCCTCACTTATGAGAATCTTATCTCCTTCTTCTAGCATATCTATAGACATAGCTCCATTTACAGCTGTGTCAAGGAAGCCTTTGTACCTAGCCATAAGTATAGAAAAGGAAGTAAGGGGTATATCCTTTGGTGTACTCTCCGCCACTATCTTAAATGCCTGACTATCAGTTATAACCATACGAGGTTTCTTCCCAAGCATAGCAAGGGTATCCGCCACCTCATTTTCCTTAATAACTACTGTAACTGCATCTGCCTCAAGCAAATCTCTTATAACCTGTTGCTGAGGAAGAATAAGTCTACCCTTAGGGGCGGAAGCATCTATAGGTGTAACAAGTACCACTATATCCTTTGCTTTCACCAAATCTCTTACCAAGAATCTTTCTTCACCAACATCCGCCATAAGGCTGATTTTTTCCTTTAACTGGTCAATATTTTTTCTGTCGGTGGCACTGACCAAAACTGCATTTTCTTCTGAGGATAGCTTAATCATAGTCTTTACATCTATAAGGTCACACTTGTTGTAGACAATGATATAGTTAAGCTTCTTTTCCTTAAATATCCTGATTAGTTCCTCATCCACTGCGGAAAGACCTTCTGTTGCATCCACAACTAAAATTGCCACATCTGTCTTGTTGAGTATCTGCTTAGTTTTTCTGACGCGAAGCTCGCCTAGACTACCCTCATCGTCAAAACCTGGTGTATCTATAATAAGCACAGGACCCATAGGCAGAAGTTCCATAGCCTTGGTTACTGGGTCTGTAGTAGTTCCCTTCACATCTGAAACCACAGAGAGCTCCTGTCCTGTCACCGCGTTAACCACACTGGATTTACCTGCATTTCTTCTGCCAAAAAAACCTATATGTATTCTATTTCCCGCTGGTGTAGTGTTCATAGTAAACCTCCTTACTGAAGATATGGCGCTAATGATTCATATGCTTCCTCGTCATTCACATGACAATCTACAATTTCCCCTCCTCGTAAATCACCTGCCGCCAAAATTTCTTCTCCATTATTTACATAAGCATAACAATCTTTTATCTTAATATAGGTACTCGAACCAACAAACACACCTTCATCCGATAAACCAGTTATGGTTCCAGTAACAAAACAATTTGTAATATCATAGGTTTCTCCCGGATTAATATTATCTCCCAAAAAGGCTCCAACACAATAATTCCCCTGAATATAGCAATCCACAAGACCTAGGTCATGGACCTCAAAACCATGAACTGTCCTTCCAAAAAGTGCTATATCTGAGCCCTCAGGATAATCAAGGGTAAGATTGTATATTATATGTCCATTGCCATAAAACTTAGCCGCAAAAGGAAAATCCTTCCACAAATATCCGTCATTGGCAGGGTGATACCAACCTATAGGGGCCCATTGATATCCCGCCAAATCCAAATCATTTTCGAGATAGATACTACATCCTTCAAAACTTCTACCCTCATTTACAAGCTTAACAAGTCCCGCAAGCTCCTCTATAGTGTAAATGTGGTACTCGCCAGACTCATCATATATACTTGTATCTGCAAGTTTCTCAATATCATCTGTATAGAATTCATTGTGCCAATCAGCATCTGGTTCCATCATAGTGTCCTCATACACATATGTTCCATCCCAAACTGCAACCCAAGTTGTCATATTTTCAAGTATATATGTCCCTTCATTTTTCACAGGAACAATTATCTGATTATTCTCATAATCAGCTTCATAATTTATCAAAGTATCATACCAGTTTGCTTCTTCATTATACCAAAGTATTCCTAGTTCTGTCTCATCACAATCAAGTTTATCTTCATCATATACAAATACAAGTGTGAGGTTGTCATCGTCGTCTATACCATTTCCAGACGAGCTAACACATATAGGAACTCCCACCTGTCCCACAACCCCATTTGACAAATAATCTATATGGTATGTGTTGGCGATACTATAATCTTTCGTATCTCCTAAGAGCATAGCCATAACCATAGCTGGCTTTTCCTCTTCAAAGACCTCCACAACCTGTTGGTTGTTGGAACTATAATCAGAACTATCATTATATTCATAAGAATTCCCCATGGAAAATAATCCAAAAATCAGTTCCAATAATAACAATAAAAAATTATACAACGTCAGCTCACCCCCATCACCTACAAAGCACTAGGTTAATTATAACACAAAAGGAACCTATGCAAAATATATCTCTTGCAAAAGTCCCTTTTATATAATCACTATTCTGTTACTTTCTCTTCTTCCTCGTCGTCATCATCATCGATATCCTCGATAAGAATGTCCTCTATATCGTCAATTCTCTCAAGTAAATCACTCTGATATCTTGCCATATACTCTGCAGTAAGCTCATTGTTAAATGACATCTTATCTATCTTCTCATGTAACTCTAAGATTGCGATAAGACATACTGCTGGAAGTACATCAACAAGAAGAGCAAATATGTATCTTACAATAGTTTCCATATCTGTTCCATCTGGATACAAAAAAAAGAAATCAAATACTCTATATCCCACAAATGCAACTATAAAAATCACAAGCAAAATCTCGATAGCTGAATCAAATAATGAGAATTTGTGTTTTTGGTATCCACGCTCATCAGTTTCAACATCGTCTTCTACTTCTTCGATTAAGTCCTTTTCCTTTTCGCTCATATGAGTTCCTCCTAATCAATACATTATATAAGTAATATCATTACTCTCTTTTTTGATAGTATCACATATTAGTTTTTTTGACAATCAGATAAATGCGACGATTGTCTAAAATCTAAAATCCCTAATTCCTTTTTCAATCTTAGCCAGATTTTCCTTACATATCTCTCTTACCTTTTCCTTAGGGATATTGTTGAGTTCTGCTTCTATAAGTGCTTCTCCAATAGCCTTTGTATCCTCAGAAGCATAGTCTATAAGATATTCCTTAAGGGTCATAAGGGCGTTAGGATGGCAGCAGTTCTGTATCTGTCCAGACTTGCAAAGACTCATAAATCTGTCTCCTGTTCTTCCCTCTCTATAGCAGGCTGTACAAAAGCTTGGAATATATCCCATCTCCATAAGCCATTTAACCACCTCGTCTAGGGTACGCTTGTCACTCACGTCAAACTGCTCTGAATTTTCTTCCTCTGGTTCTGGTTCACAGTATCCACCAACGCTGGTTCTTGAAGCTCCACTTATCTGGGATACTCCAAGTTTAATAACCTTTTCTCTAACCGCCTGACTTTCTCTGGTAGATATAATCATACCTGTGTATGGCACACTGATTCTTATAAGTGCACATATCTTTGCAAAGGTTTCATCATCTATACCATTGTCAAAGGTATCTGGGTCTATGTCATCTGCTCTCTTAAGACGTGGCACACTTATGGTATGTGGGCCAACTCCGTGAACTGCCTCAAGATGCTCCGCATGCATAAGAAGTCCCGCAAACTCATATCTGTAAAGTTCAAGTCCAAATAATACGCCTAAGCCTACATCATCTATACCACCCTCCATAGCTCTATCCATGGCTTCAGTGTGATATGCATAGTTACTCTTTGGGCCATAAGGATGAAGCTCCTCATAGCTCTTCTTGTTGTAGGTTTCTTGGAAAAGAATATAGGTACCGATACCTGCTTCCTTAAGCATACGATACTCTTCCACAGAGGTTGCTGCAATATTAACATTGACTCTTCTTATGGCACCATTTTTGTGTTTGATGCTGTATATGGTTTTGATACACTCTAATATATATTCAATAGGATTGTTCTTAGGATCTTCACCTGCTTCAAGGGCAAGTCTCTTGTGTCCCATATCCTGAAGAGCCACAACCTCTTTTACTATCTCTTCCTGAGTAAGCTTCTTTCTTGCTATATGCTTATTCTTGATGTGATAAGGACAATATACACATCCATTTATACAGTAATTTGAAAGATATAGCGGAGCAAACATAACTATACGATTGCCATAAAAATCCTTCTTAATCTGCTCAGCAAGGGCATACATCTCTTCAATCTTTTCCTTGTTATCACAGGCAAGAAGAACTGATGCCTCACGATGGTTAAGCCCCTTTCTGAGAGCCGCCTTTTTAAGTATCTCATCCACAAGTTCAAGATTATCCTTGTTGGCATCTGCATACGCCAGTGTATCTCGAATCTCCACGTCACTTATAAACTCTTCAGCTTTTAATGATTTAGGATTGTACATTTTAATGTCCCCTTTTCTATAGTGTATTATGCCATCTCCTGATGATTGATGTTGAGCTTATACTCATAACCAAGCTTTTTAGCTGCCTTTTTGCACAGCTTCATACGACCAAGGAATATCTCAAAGTATTCCATAACCTCGCTAATCCCTGTATCTACCTCCAGGAAAAGGGTCATACGCTTGTTTACTGTATCAATATCAAAATATTGCTTTTTAACTGCATAATTAACTCTGTCGTGTATATCCGCTGTTATATCTGCTGCAGAACGAACTCTTGATTCTCTAACATCTGACTTGTCTGCTATGATGAGGGCTGCTGCCACAACATTTACAGGAAATGCGGTAGACTCATCATGGTTACCTATGGCAGACACAATGGTTGCGATATCCTCATCATTCACGCCCATCTTATCAAGGATTCTAAAAGCCATAATGGCACCACTTTGAGCATGGTCTATACGGTTTACTACATTGCCAATGTCGTGCATATAACCTGCAATCTTACCAAGCTCTATGGTATGTTCATCAAAACCAAGCTCCGTAAGAATCCTGCCAGCCATATCCGCAACCTTACAGACATGAGGAAAGCTGTGCTCTGTAAATCCCAAGGCTAGAAGTGTCTCATCAGCCTTTTCTATATATGTGTTAATTGTGCTGTTCTTCTTAATATCTTCGTAGGTTATTATCATATATTACTCCACTACCTGAACCTTTATCATGTTGGTGTTACCTGATACTCCAAGAGGTACACCTGCTGTTACTACTACTGTTTCCCCTTCTTTTAAGAGTTCCTGCTTCTTACCAACCTCTACCGCGTGGTCAAAGAGCTCGAAAATCTCGTTCTTCTCATCAAGGTGTACTGGTACAACACCCCAGGACATATTGAGCTGTCTACATACCTTGTCGCTGGTAGTTCCTGCAATGATAGGACACTCCGGTCTATACTTAGATATATTTCTAGCAGAAGTTCCTGACTTAGTTACTGTTACTATTGCGCTGGCATTTAAATCCATAGCAGTTGTACAGGTTGCATGGCAAACAGCATCTGTTACATTGCGGTTAGCACGTCTCTCATAGTTGAAAAATCTGTTTCGATAATTAATATCCTCTTCTGTTCTTTCTGCAATTCTAACCATAGTCTGTACTGACTCAAGAGGATAAAGGCCTGCTGCAGTCTCTCCTGAAAGCATAATTGCACTTGTTCCATCGTAGATTGCATTGGCAACATCTGTAGTCTCCGCTCTGGTTGGACGAGGATTCTTCATCATAGAATCAAGCATCTGTGTAGCTGTGATGACCTGCTTACCTGCGTTGTATACCTTTCTGATAATCATCTTCTGGATAACTGGTACTTCCTCTCCTGGAATCTCAACACCCATATCACCACGGGCAACCATAATTCCATCAGAAACATATATAATATCATCTATGTGCTTAACGCCTTCTGCATTCTCAATCTTAGATATGATGTTGATGTTCTTACCGCCATTTTCATCGAGAAGCTGTCTAATCTCAAGAACATCCTTTGCACTTCTAACAAATGATGCAGCGATAAAATCTACATCCTGCTTAATACCAAACAATATGTCATCCACATCCTTCTGACTCATGTATGGCATATTGAGGTGAACGCTAGGTACATTTATACCCTTGTGATTGGATATATATCCACCGTTGATAACTTCACAGATAAGGTCCTCATCATTGATACCCTTAACCACCATCTCTATAAGTCCATCATCCACAAGAATCTTAGTGCCAATCTCCACGTCCTTATACAAATCCTTGTAGGTTATAGATGATATGGTATTGTCACCTAATATATCTCTTGTTGTAAGGGTAAAGGTCTGACCTGCCACTATCTCTACCTTACCACCCTCAAAGTTACCTGTTCTTATCTCAGGACCCTTTGTGTCAAGAAGAATAGCTATGTGCTTACCACATTCCTTTCTAACCTTCTTAACCATCTCCATTCTTTTTAACTGCTCCTCATGAGTTCCATGAGAAAAGTTAAGTCTGGCTACATCCATACCCGCCTCTATTAAACTCTTTAAGACCTCTTCCTTTTCCGTTGCCGGACCCATAGTACAAACTATCTTTGTCTTTCTCATAACTAGTTCCTTCCTCTATATAAAATTCTCTCTCATTCCCATTTTTCATATATATGTTAGCATACCCAAAATCTTTTCGTATCAACATATTTTAAAATATTTGTTAAAGGTATGTTAACCCACACTGTTTAGTATAACATTTACGTGGGGAAAAGCAAACGTATAATTACACAAAATAATTTATAATTTACAATATTTTTTATATATTTTTTTATTTTTTCACTTCCTCTTAGGGCTCAAAAATGTTATTATATTTCAAAGATGATTTTATCTGATTGGAAGGTGTTTTTTATGAACGATAGTTTTTTCTACCGCGCAAAACAGACTGTTTACAAATGGTGGTGTGTCATCTACAAACCAGTTTACAAACTCACTCACCATGGTTATTGGCCTGACGAAAAAGAGCCTTATTATGTTCCGCCTAAGGAGAGTGTAACACCTGCCATAAACCCTGACGTAAAACCAGAGGATATTTCTTTAAGTTTGGAAGATACTACTGATAGCAAATCACCTAACACTCCTGTATCAACCAATGATGCTTCACCATCCCAAACTTCAGATGATGCCGCAAAACGTGCTCAGGAAATTTTAGATAGACTCAATAAGGAAGCTGCCGCTGACGAAGCTAGAAAACAAGCTGAAATCGATGCAGCAAGACGAAAGGCCGAGGAGGATGCAAAGCTTGCTTCTATCCTCAAATCAACCCAGCGTGACATTTCCCAATACATTAATGAGGGTATGGCAAGCAGGGATTCAGTTGCAGATGAAACTCCTGCACCAGAAGCATCCGACGATGTATTAAAACGTGCTCAGGAGATTATGGATAGACTTAACAAAGAAGCTGCAGAGGACGAAGCCAAAAAGCAGGCTGAAATCGATGCAGCAAAAGAATATGCAAGACAGCATAATTTATAGAACAGGAGGTTTTTATATTGAATAAATCCTTAACTAAAAAATTACTACTTATTTTCACAATGGTAGGTTTATTGATGGGGCTTACAGCCTGTGGTGCAAACCCAAAGAACTTTACCTGCAGAGATTTAACTATTACTTTAACCGATGACTTTATTGAAAAAGAGATGACTGGCTTTGATGCCTACTACAACAGTGAGCGAGTTCTTTTCTCCGCCGTGGAAGAAACCGAAGAAGAACTCCAGTATGCAGGTTATGAGATTGCTAACTTAAAAGGCTACTGTCTCGAAATCTTAAACCAGAATGGTGTTTCTGTAGATGCCCTCTCCCAGAGAGGTGACTATTACTACTTCACTCACACCGCCGTAAAGAATGGTGCCAAATACACTTATGTCCACTGTATGTTTGAAGGCCACAATTCCTATTGGATTTGCGAATTCGTATGCAAAACCAAGGACTACAAAGACCTAGAAGACCAAATCCTAAAGTGGGCTGACTCTATAACAATTAAGTAAAGCTAACATCACCCTTGCTTCACATATATTGAAGCAAGGGTTTTCTTTATATTCCCGATTTTTTTGGTTTTCTGCTTTCTTTTGGTTTTTCTGGGCAGTAGTGGTCGACTTTTCTTTATATGCCCGACTTTTTTCTTACTTTCTGCTTTTTCTTGATTTTTCTGGGCAGTGGTAATTGACTTTTCTCTATATGCCCGATTTTTTTCTTACTTTCTGCTTTTTCTTGATTTTTCTGGGCAGTAGTGGTCGACTTTTCTCTATATGCCCAACTTTTTTCACCGACTCACATATTATTACAACAATACCAACACCAACCGATATCGATACACATACCACCAACAATACAAATAATTCTTCTGGTGTTAATTGACTTAAATAGTCATATAATCTAAAACCCATACATCCTTCCCATCAAAAAAGGAACGTAATCAAATACGTTCCTTTGGTCTACTTGTTACATATATTCAATTATCTATACTCCCAGTGTCCTTGTTCCGGGATAATCTCTGTATAGGTATCAACTTGTACCTGGAATGGCACGTCACCAGTCCAACTTGAACAAGGACCTTGCATATGTTCTAATGCACATTCATCAATTATAGCATGACATTCATTACACACATCATGATAAACCGTATCATACACCGGATAAGTATTGACCTGCTCTGGTACATCCACCACCCATACAGCTTCAAGTTCTTCCTCTGTGGTTGCCTCTGTGGTTTCTTCTTCGACTGGTGGGATATAGTATACTCCCCCATAGCCTCCTGATGCAGAACCACCGTAATTAGTAGATGTCTGATTACTTGTGGTTTGGTTAGTGGTCTGATTATTAGTCTGCTGCTGATTACTTGTACCTCCTGATGAGCTTCCTGATGCAGAACCATTACCCGCCGAAGACGTATATTCATAATCCGTTCCTTCAAGGTCTTCATCGGTAATTTCCATTCCTTCTTGAACTATGTCATCCATAGCCTCTGTTTCAATCTCTGTTGTATCTTCCGTAAGTTCTTCTGTGGTTTCACTAGTTGCAACATCTTCATCAGTTGCATCCTCTAACTCTTCTGTGGTTACTTCAGTTGTAGTTAAATCTACATATTTGTTATCATCCTTTTTTTTGCTTGCAAGCACTAGTACAACTAAAAGTATTCCCACGAGAATAAGGATAACCACCATTAAAATGACGAGTTTCTTTTTGTTATTTTTCTTACTCTCCATGTGCTTACCTCCCCTTCACTCTCAATTAAAAATCATCCAACTTGGAGTGAAGCTAGCTATATGCCTACTCTACAGGAACAAGATTCTTTAAGCTTATATCCATAATTGGAGCGGAGTGAGTGAGGGCTCCTGAGGATACATAGTCCACCCCTACCTCTGCTATCTCTGCGAGACGTTCCTTGGTTACATTTCCTGAACACTCTGTCTCAGCCTTTCCAGCTACACGGCGAACTGCCTCTTTCATAGTTGCATTATCCATATTGTCGAGCATGATGATGTCCGCCCCGGCAGCTATGGCTTCATCTAACTGCTCTAAGGTTTCAACCTCTACTTCTATTTTTCTTACAAATGGAGCATACTCCTTTGCCATAGCCACAGCCTTTGTGATACTTCCCGCTGCTCCGATATGGTTATCCTTTATGAGAATTCCATCTGAAAGATTGTATCTGTGGTTTGTGCCACCACCCACCTTAACAGCATACTTTTCAAAAGGACGCATATTAGGTGTAGTCTTACGAGTATCAAGAAGCTTTGTTTTCTTGCCTTCTAACTCCTTTGCAAGCTCTCTTGTAAAGGTAGCTATACCGCTCATTCGCTGTAAGTAGTTAAGGGCTGTTCTCTCTCCTGAAAGAAGGGCTCTTATATCACCCTTTATAACACCCATAACCTGTCCCTTCTTAACGAAGTCACCATCTTTTACATCTGTCTCAAACACTGCAGTATCGTCAAGAAGCTCAAAGGTTCTTTGGAATACAGGAAGGCCACAGATTATACCATCCTCCTTACAGATAAGGTCAGCCTTTCCCTGACGAGCCTCAGGCATGATGGCATTGGTAGTTACATCCTCACTAGTTATATCTTCCTTTAATGCATTAAGTATGTACTCATCAATATTAACTCTGTTTGTTACACCATTTATCATAAAAATCTTCGTCCCTTCTTTTTATTTCTTCTAAAATAATCTTGCGATTGCTCTCATCCCAAGCAGCCGCGTCATCATAAAGCCTTATATCCACACTAGGGGTATGAAGCTTAATATCATCTATCTCCTCAGTTATAATCCAGCCTGCTCTTTCAGCAAAAACAAGACTTTCAAGAAGAGAGTTACTTGCAAGTCTATTGGCTCCGTGAACTCCATTGCAGGCAGTCTCTCCCACTGCAAATAAATTCTTAACTGAGGTTCTACCATAGGTATCCGCTTTAATTCCACCCATAAGATAATGCTGGGCTGGGGTTACAGGAATATCCTCTACACTAAGGTCATATCCCACTTCCATACAGTGTCTATATATATTAGGAAATCTTCTTAATATCTCTTCCTTCGGCATATGCTTGATAGAAAGCATCACATATGGTCTTCCATCTATGGCCATCTGCTTTCTGATTGCTTCCGTTACCACATCTCTAGGAAGTAGCTCATCCACAAATCTTTCTCCATCCTTATTTAAGAGTATCCCTCCCTCACCTCTTACAGACTCAGATATAAGGAACTTTCTCTTTGCATCCTTCTCATATAGAGAGGTTGGATGAATCTGGATATAATTAATATTTTCTAGCTCTATACCGTGTCTTAAAGCCAGTGCAAAACTATCACCTGTTATATGTCTAAAGTTAGTGGAGTGGGCAAAAAGACCTCCTATACCACCAGTGGCAAGAACAACCTCCTTGGCATAAACTGCCTTAGATACACCCTCATGGCTGAGAACTATGCCCTGACAAGTGTTGTCCCTTACGATTAAATCCAACATCTTAGTAAATTCGCAGAGGGTAATGTTATCTCTTTCCCTTACATTGTTGAGGAGCTTGTTAGTTATCTCCTTGCCAGTCACATCCTTATGATGAAGAATTCGATAGGTAGAGTGTGCGCCCTCTCTGGTATACTCAAAGCTTCCGTCCTCATTTACATCAAAGCAAACTCCGTACTCTATGAGTCTATCCATTATCATAGGAGAATTCTCTATCATAACCTTTACAGAATCCTCTTTGTTTTCATATCTGCCCGCCTTTAAGGTGTCCTCAAAGAAACTATCAAAATCTGACGGCTCCTTCAGGGTACAGATTCCACCCTGAGCAAGATATGAATCACTATTTTTAATTTTGTCCTTTGATATCATAAGAATCTTGTATTTTGGTGATATGGAAAGGGCCGTGAAAAGGCCTGCCACTCCAGTTCCAACAATTATGACATCATATTTTGTCGAAATATGTAAATTCTCGTCCATAATTTCCTCTTCTTTGTACTATATTTTTTCGTGATTTTTAGCAAAATATTCTATATAATAATGGCACAAAGTGGTTGTAATGTCAACGAATTGTGCTATACTACTTTACAGATAAATTTGAAAGGTGATTACTATGTATAAAGTAGATTTTTCTAAACCATGTAAGGTTTATTTTATGGGAATAGGCGGTATCAGTATGAGCGGTCTTGCTGAGATTTTGCTTAAGGCAGGATTTACTGTTTCCGGTTCAGATATTAAGGACTCAGATATAACAGCTACGCTTAAAGCTTGTGGAGCAACCATTAATATCGGGCAGGTAGCTTCAAATATAACAGATGATATAGATTTGGTGGTTTACACTGCTGCCATAAGCAAAGATAACGAAGAATTCTTAGAGGTTCAAAAAAGAGAAATCCCTATGCTTACCAGAGCTGAACTTCTCGGACAGATTATGAACAACTACAAGTACGGAATTGCCATAAGTGGAACCCACGGCAAAACCACTACTACCTCTATGATGTCCCACGTACTTCTTAAGGCGGACACAGACCCTACCATATCCATCGGTGGTATGCTTGATGTAATCGGCGGTAACATCCGTGTTGGTCAGTCAGATTACTTTGTAACTGAAGCCTGCGAGTACACTAACAGCTACCATTCATTTAATCCATACATAAGTATCATATTAAATGTAGACGAGGACCACTTAGATTTCTTCAGTGGAATTGATGAGATTGTAGAATCCTTCAAAACCTTCGCCGAGATTTTACCAAAGGATGGTTTGTTGGTAATTAACGGCGATATGGAACACAAGGCTCGCATAGTTTCAAACTTGGATTGCAACATAGTTACTTTTGGTCTTAATCCAGAAAACAAATACAGCGCAACAGATATTACCTTTGACAGTGAAGGACACCCAACTTATACCCTAGTTGTTGACGGTGAAAAAACAGACACCATTTCTCTTCACTCAACAGGAATCCACAATGTGGTTAACTCTTTATCAGTTATCGCAGTTTGTGATTTCCTCAAGCTTGACAGAGAATCCGTAAAGGCTGGTCTTTTTGATTGCACTAGTGCAAAGAGACGTTTTGAGCATAAGGGTGTCACTAAAAACGGCGTCATAATCCTTGACGACTATGCCCACCATCCAACAGAGATAGAGGCAACTCTTAAGGCTGCAAAGAACACCCCTCACAATGAGCTCTGGTGTGTATTCCAGCCACATACATATACAAGAACCTATGCTCTTTTAGACAAATTTGCCCAGGCCTTATCCACATGTGACCACGTTATTCTCGCAGATATCTACGCTGCAAGAGAAAAAGATACAGGTATGATTTCCTCAAAAGACCTTGAAATCAAGATAAATGAACTAGGTGGAAATGCAGAGCATATCGGAGACTTTTTGTCAATAGAAAAATTTGTTGAAAAAAATTGCAAAAAAAATGATTTGTTGATAACTATGGGAGCGGGAAACGTTGATTCTATTGGAGATTCCCTCCTAAAAAAATAATTATCCACATTATCCACAAGCCTATTTGCCAAAGATTTGGCAGGTAGGCTTTAGTTATGCAGTTTACATAATTTTTATAGTTTTGACGATTTTACAAGGCATAATTGTGAGGTAATAAATTATGGTAACCGACTATCCACATTATCCACATTTTCCACAATTTTTCCAATTCCCCACACAGAAAAGATGTTCGGTTGAATTATATTTTTTGTGTGTTATAATTCATTTTGCATTAGCAAAAAAGGGGACGAGTTACTATGAAAACAATCACAATTTCAACGGAAAATAGTGAGACATATTCATCCATTTCCAACTTCTTCATAGACTACTATATGACAGAAGCAAACGGTGAATTTGTTAAGGTATATCTTTATCTGGTCAGACTCCTTAACAGCAATCAGGCTGTTACTGTAGCCGCTATAGCAGACCATTTTAATCTCACAGAAAACGATATATGCAGAGCAATTAAATATTGGATTTCAAAGGATGTACTGCGCCTTAACTATGATGGTAACGGCAGATTAAGTGGAATAGTTTTATTACCACTACATGCCCCTACTATGGGACTTAAGATGAACAGCGATGCTGTATCTATTCTCAAGGTGGTATCTGATAACACACCTAAGAAACAGATTGTTGTTCCTGATGTTGAAGAGGAGGTAGTAGAAGACGTAAGTGTTGCTCCTACCAAGCCTAACTACACCAAGAATCAGTTGGCAAATGCTTTCGAGGATACAGACCTTGCAGATATACAGTATCTCATAGAGACTCTTTTTGGCAAGCCTCTCACACCTACTAACTGCGCCACTGTTTTGTACATATATGATTCTCTAGAGTTTAGCCCAGACCTTTTTGAATATCTGGTAGAATACTGTGTAGAGATGAAAAAGACTAACTTTAGATATATGGAAGCTGTTGCTATTGCCTGGTACAACGATGGTATCAAGACTCGTAAGGATGCAAAAGCTCAGGCAAGCTCATCCAAGGCTCTTTGCAATATGGTATTCAAATCTCTTGGAATAAGACAGCGTATTCCAACAGATACTGAAACAGCTTTTATCAATACTTGGAGCAAAGATTTCGGCTTTTCAAATGAGCTAATTAAAACTGCCTGTGACAAGGCTATGCTTACTCATCCTGATTCAGCCAACTTCTCCTATGTCAATGCCATCCTGGAAAACTGGAACAAGAGTGGCGTTAAGACTCTTGAAGACGTGGCAAGACTGGACAAGGAACATATGGCAAAAACTGCTACCAGAAATCTTAAAAATGTAGGAAATGTTAGTAGCTTTAGTAATTTCAAGCAGACTAGATTGGATAGCCAATTAGCTGAAATGGAAGAGCTTTTCTTAAGAGAGGTTAACAACTAATGACATTTAACACTTTAAGTATTGAAGATATATTACATGGATACGAAAGAAAACGCCTTAACAACAAGCGCTTATTGCAGGATAGAAAGGAAGAAGTATATTCTAAGATACCTGAGATTGAAGAAATAGACAAGTCTTCCGCCCTGTCATATCTTGATTACGCAAGAAAAAAGGTTATGAAGCTTGCCCCATCCTCCTATGAGGACACTGCTTCATCCAACCGTAGGCTTGAAGAAAAAAAGCGTACTCTTCTAAAAGAACATGGCTATCCAGAAAACTATTTGGAGCCTATATATAACTGCAAGCTATGTCAGGATACAGGTTATGTAGGAACAGACAAATGCAACTGTTTTATCGATCAGATGATTAATTCTCTGTATCTACAGTCCAACCTTAAAAATGTTTTATCCAAAGAGAATTTTGATACCTTTTCTATGGAATACTATAGCAAAGAACTTATGGATGGTCGTCAATTCTCGCCTTACGATAATATGTACAACATAGTTCAAAAATCTCACCAGTTTATTAAGCGCTTTGAGGAGCAAAAAAAGGAACGGGGAAATCTCCTTATATATGGTGAAACCGGACTTGGAAAAACCTTTTTAACAAACTGTATTGCAAAAGAACTCCTAGATAAAAAACATTCCGTACTTTATCTTTCCTCAAATGAATTATTTGAGAATATCCTAGGCGGATATCTTATGCAACAAAAAATTGAACTTGAAGATTTATACAAATACATATATAATTGCGAATTGTTGATAATTGATGATTTAGGAACAGAGCTTACCAACTCTTTTGTTCAGTCACAGTTATTTGAAATTATCAACAAGCGTGAACTAAGTGGACTATCCACCCTCATATCAACTAACCTTTCTATGTTACAATTACGAGACAAATACTCAGAGAGAATTATGTCAAGGATTGTTGCTAATTACACCGTATTCAACATATATGGTGATAATATAAGATACCAAAAAAGAAAAAAAGCTATTAATTCAATCACTTAAGCTATGGAGGAAAAATCATGCCGGATTCAAGTAAACTTATTGATGTACCTGTAGGAAAACTAGGAATCATCCCATTGGAAAGTAGCAGACAACTAGGGGAGAAAGTTGATAGCTACATTGCTCGTTGGAGAGCGGAAAGACACAACGAACACAAAGGTAGCATAACTTTTACTGGTTACGAAAAGGATTCTTATATTCTTAAGTCAGAATGTCCTCGTTTTGGTTCAGGAGAGGCAAAGGGAACCCTCTCAGAATCTGTTAGAGGAACCGACCTTTATCTTCTTGTTGATGTTGTAAACCACAGCATCACATACAAAATTTGTGGTCAGACTAATATGATGTCTCCAGATGACCACTACTCAGATTTAAAGAGAATAATCGCAGCTATCGGTGGCAAGTGTAATCACCTTACTGTTATTATGCCATTCCTTTATGAGAGCAGACAGCATAAGCGTTCAGGAAGAGAATCCCTAGACTGTGCTATGGCTCTTCAGGAATTAGTTTCTATGGGTGTTGACAACATCATCACTTTTGATGCTCATGACCCACGTGTACAGAACGCAATTCCAAGCAGCGGTTTTGAAAATATTATGCCAACATATCAGTTCATCAAAACACTTCTTCGCTCTACTCCTGATTTAGAGTTAGACAGTGATCACATGATGGTTATAAGCCCTGACGAAGGTGCTATGAACAGAGCAATCTATTTTGCTAACCACTTAGGTGTAGATGTTGGTATGTTCTATAAGAGAAGAGATTACACAACAATTGTCAATGGTAAGAACCCTATTGTTGCTCACGAATTCTTAGGTGACGATGTTGAGGGCAAGGACGTTATCATTGTGGACGATATGATTGCATCCGGCGAAAGTATGCTTGATGTTGCAAGACAGCTTAAGGATCGCAAGGCTAGACGTGTTTACGCTCTTGCTACATTTGGTCTTTTCACTGCAGGTCTTGATATTTTTGACAAGGCTCACGAAGAAGGCATCATTGAAAAAGTTATCACTACTAACCTTACTTACCAGTTACCAGAGCTCTTTACTAGACCTTGGTACGAAAGTGCAGACCTTAGCAAGTACATTGCAACCCTTATTGACCACTTGAACCACAACGCTTCTATAAGCTCACTTATAGACCAAACTGAGCGTATTCAGGCTCGCATCAAAGAGTACAAAGAAAAAGGCACCATATCAGACAATTACAAAGCACCTACACTTGACTAAGTAATATATATGCTAGTAATTCCCTTGCCACAGCAAAAACCTATAACTCCTAGCCACCTATAAATAGAGGCATAGTGAAAACACGCTCTCGCTCGTCTCACTACGCAGGAGTACTAAGGTTCTTGGCTGGATAATATATGGGGCATAAGAAAACCGTTTGAACACGCGGGCACTTAGCTAAAAAAGATATGGAACAGATTATGACTTTAGTCAAAAAATCTGTTCCATATCTTTTTTGCTTAGTACCCTTGCGTAGTGAGACGAGCGAAAGCGTGTTTTCACTATGCCCCATATATTATCCAGCCAAGAACCTAAGGACTCGCGTGTTCAAACGGTTTTCTTATGCCTCTATTTATAGGTGGCTAGGAGTTATAGGTTTTTGCTCTAGCACGGGAATTATTGGCCTACATACCTAGTTCTACGTAGTTGTAGTCCATATCTAAGTCGTCTAGCATATCCCCTATGTGTGGATTTGAAGTCATAAGGATTATCTGCTCTGTATCAATGGTCTTAAGACAATCTAATGTATTGATGAGACGTGGTTCATCATAGTTGGTAAAGATATCATCTATGATGAGAGGCATCTTGTCCCTGCAAAGAAGTCTTGCAACACTAAGACGAACTGCAAGATATATCTGCTCCATAGTTCCTGCACTCAGGTACTCTATTCCTATGTAGCTGTCGCCATCTCTAACCATAACATGAAGATTTTCGTCTAAGCGAACATCCTGATATTTGCCATCGGTAATCTTTGAAACAATATCTGAAATATTATCATTTATAAGGAATCCCAAGTCGTTATGAATCTGAGCTGACATTTTGTTAATTGTCTCTATCGCCAAGTCAATTGCCTGTAATTCACGTTCAACAACTGTTTTTTGCTTAGCTATAGTGTTGTACTCATCTTCTAATTCCAAACGTTTATTACGACGGTCAAGGAATTCTTTTTCCACAACCTTAAGTTCTGCCTTCTTATCTGCGAACTCTTTGGCAAAGGTCATATCAATCTCGACTTCACTTTCATCTGGCTTTATAAGCGGGGTGGCAGTTCCGCCCAACTCTTTAATAATCTTTTTAAACTCTTCTTCCGACGGTGTAGTTATATCATCTTGGAATACACCTTTTGCATATAAACCTTCTACTATGGTTACAACAACAAATAATGCCGTACATACGATGAAAAGCTGTCTTACTCCCTCACTAAATGGAAGTATATATACCATAGCTGCTATAACACCAACAACAAATAATCCTGTCAGTATTATAAACCATATCTTATCTGAAAGCTTGTCTTCCGGCTCCCCGGTTTCTTCTTCCTCAGTAGGTTCGATACCGCTTTCTACAAGGCTATCTAACTTAGCGTTAATTTCTTCGTCATCCTCATAGGTTACCTCCCCATCCTCTGACTCTATTATCTTTCTGGCTTCACGTTTTCTCTTTGCTGTTTCCATTACAAATTCTTCGTCAAGCTTTGCTATATCAGCTCTTATGGCCTTTAAGCCATCCTCCACATCAGAAAATGTATCTATCTCCGCTGAAATGTCATCTAACTTCTTCTGTATCGGTCTTAAATCGTGATTACTACGCTCTTTTTTAAGTCTATCTATAGCTTCTTTTTTGTCGATATCCGCAGAACCTGTTGTAGATAAATTGGCAAGATAATTGCTCATCTCATTGGCAAGCTCTTTACCTGGTGCAGCTCCATGCTCCCCAATACAAAGAGTATTGACATAGGTATTCTTGTCCAAATCAAACATGGTTTTGTGGAGACTGTTCTTATTTTCAAGGCGAAGCTCTCTTCCGGACTGTACATCCATAGCGCTTACTTTTCTGTTATGTCTAAGAAAGCTTCTTTCTATGAGATAATTCTTGCCATTGTGCTTAATGTATGCCTTGCCTGAAAAGCCTCTACCATTTAGTGGTTTTCTAAGTTCGTAATTATCAAGGCGAGCCCCAAGTCCTCTAGACTTTTCTATACCGTAAAGCATACCTACAATAAACTCTTTTACAGTAGTTTTGCCCGCTTCATTCTCACCATATATAAGATTAAGTCCAGACTTAAGTTCAATTTGTTTATTATTAAATTTTCCAAAGTCTTTTAGTAATAATTTGTTAAGATACATTATTTATCTCCAGTTCCTAACAAAGCTTCCACACCATAACGCAAAGCTTTTGTTCTGATTTCTTCGTCCTTTATACTAGATTTATTGGAAAGTGACTTTATAAATCTTCCAAGAAGATTGTTTTCATTGCCCTCAAGGAGCTCATTTATGTCGTAGTCACTCTCGGTCTTGTTGATTACTTCATTTATATTGTATCTTCTGACTAAACCGCTTAAGTTAATTTCTAGGTTACTATCAACCTTACCCTTAAGCATAATTCTGTATATGTTTTCTACACCTAATTCCTTGATATTATCTTCTACAACGCTTATTATCTCTGAATTGGTGTAATCAGGTTCAAGTTCCAAAGCCATATTGATGTAGCTTCTCTTATTGCAAGGAATCCATTTGATGCGGGTAACATTTTCCTCATTTACCTCACCATATATGTATCCTCTTTTTCCTGTATCTGTATAATCAATAGGCTCCAAAGAACCAGAAAACGCCATCTTATTCTTCAGGATGTGTGCAGGCTTATGAATGTGACCTAGCGCCACATAGTCAAATCCAAGTCTTGCAAGCTTTTCTTTGGAAAATGGCATATGATTTTTATCACCACCATGACCCAGAAGAATGTTATAAGCACCTTCCTTACCTGGTCTTAACTTCTCAAGGATTCTCTCCTTATACTCTTGTCTGCCGTAACTATATCCAGTTACACATACATTTATATCTTCATAGTATAGCTTGGCTGCTCTATCTCTAGGGAACACCACTGTATCTGAAGTAAACTCATATGTCTCCCAGGGAGAATTCTCCTCTATATAGTCATGATTACCAGCTATAATAATAGTCTTTGTCTTGTCTAGCTTTCTGAGCTTATAATCCAAATCTTTCAGCTCTTTTTCTGTAGGAGGGGTGTGATACAAATCTCCTGCTATAAGAAGCATATCTATCTCCTGCTCCTGACAAATAGCAAGTATGTTGTCAAAACTATCTACTATCTCCTGAGCTCTATCATTGCTCCATAACTTACCTCTATCCGGTTTTACTCCCAAATGTACATCAGCTATATGTATAAATTTCATCCTTACACCTCAATCATTATAATATGAGCATTATTTAACCATATCTTCTCTATTATAATACGAATTTCTTATATATGCAATGTTTCATATTTTTTCTTCGTTGCAAGACCACCTCTTATATGTCGTTCTGACTTGTTTTTGTCCAGTATCTTTCTTGCTCTTTTTGCAAGGCTTTTGTCTATATCCTCGAGCCTTTCTGTTATATCCTTGTGCACGGTTGACTTGCTCACTCCAAATTTTTTCGCTGCCTGTCTAACTGTGACATTATTTGCCACTATGTACTCTGCTATATCTATAGCTCTTTCCTCAATATATTTTCTCATAAAAAAGCATACCTTGTACTGTCTTTTTACAAGGTATGCTCTTTTTTAAGGGAATATGATAGTTCTTTTCCTATCTTATCATATCAATCCCCTTCTTCAAAGTGTCCATATCAATTGCCCCCTGGGCATAAGCCACCAAATTGCCCTGACTATCTATAAAATAAGTTGTAGGCAGAGAATATACTCCATAGGTATACGCCCCATCCTGATTTACATCATAATACACAGGAAGGCTATACCCCTCAGATTGTATAAAAGCATCTGCCAATTCTTTGGTCTCTCTTCTACCATCCGTCATATTGACCATAAGAAATTCTATCTCTTCACCATACTCCTCATAGGCAGTTTGAAATTCTGGAAACTCACTCTTACAAGGTCCACACCAACTAGCCCAAAAGTTTAGCACTATAGGTTTGCCAAAAAAGGATTCCAGATTCACTTCCCTATTGTCTTTATCAACCACTGTAAAATCCGGTGCTATATTTTTTTCTGTGTCACTTTCTGATTGGGTGTCTTTCTCAGTAGATACTGTAGTATCTTCTGTAACAAGGCCATCACCCATATCATAATCCTTAGCAAGCTTATTATATAAAACATTGGCTAAAACTATAACCAGAGCAAAACTAATAATAGCAATAGTAAACTTCAAATATTTGTTCATCCCATATCTCCTTGCCCGTTAACTTAAAAAGGAAATCATATACCCCATAGTTCCCGTCATCATAAGAATTCCCACTAGGATAAGAAAACCACCGGATATAATATTAATCAGCTTGTAATTTTTCTTTATAAAATCAAAGGTTCCCTTTAGCTTATCAATCAGCATAGCACTTATCACAAATGGAATTCCAAGTCCCACGGAATACGAAACCAGCATAAGTATACCACTAAGCATAGTTCCCTGCTGAGAAGCCATCATAAGAGCTGAGCCTAAAAATGCTCCCACGCAAGGTGTCCACCCTATAGAAAATACTACACCAAACAATATGGAACTAAAAAAATTATTTGCCCTTACTTCCATATTGGCTTTTCTGGAAATATTAAGAAACGGAATGTTGATAATACCTATAAAATTAAGTCCGAATATAATTACAATTATACCTGTTGTTATATTTACTCCTGTTGCATATCGTTTCAAAAAACTGCCTATGGTTCCTGCAAAGGCACCAAGGCACACAAATACAGTGGAAAAGCCTAAGACAAATCCCAAAGCATTTTTCAGTGTGTTTTTCTTATCTTCTCCACCGCTTGCAAAATACGAAATATAGATAGGTATCATAGGCAATATGCAAGGTGATATAAATGTAATTACACCCTCTAAAAAAGAAATTATATACTGCATAAACTCATCCTTTAACCTACATATTCACTGGCACGTAGACCAGCCACTGCTCCATCTGCTGCCGCAGTAGTAAGCTGACGAACTGCCTTAGTTCTACAATCTCCAGCAGTAAATATACCATCAACTTTGGTTGTGCAATCCTCTGTGGCACACACATAACCAAGGTCATCCAAATCAATAAGCTCTCCAAAAGCCTCGTTTGACGGCATCTGTCCGATGGCTACAAATATTCCACTTACCTCTAAGGACTTGCTTGCTCCTGTCTTAACATTCTCCACAGTAATCGCCTCAAGACGATTATCTCCGTGAAGTGCCACAACCTTACTGTCCATAACAAATTCCACATTGTCTTTTGCAGATAATTTTTCTACCAGTTTATTTTCTCCACGGAACTCATTTCTTCTGTGAATTAGATATACCTTATTGCAATAATTAGATAAAAATGACGCATCCTCTAGGGCTGTATTACCTCCGCCAACTACTGCAACATCCTTTCCCCTAAAAAATGCTCCGTCACAGGTTGCACAGTAGGACACTCCTGCACCTATTAGTTCTTTTTCTCTAGGGAGTCCAAGAGGTCTATTCTTTGCACCGGTGGCAATAATCACACTGCGTCCCTCGTACTCTTTCGATGAAGTTATAACTTTCTTTGTATCTACAGAATTAACAATTCCTTCTGCTTTTTCATAAACAACCTTAGCTCCCAAGGCAATTGCCTGCTCGTATAAATTAGTAGCAAATTCGAAGCCAGATATATTCTTGATTCCTGGATAGTTTTCCACTTCAGGAGTATTAATTATCTGACCACCATAGTTTTTTTCCTCTAACACTAAAACTGTTTTTCCTGCTCTAAGTCCATATATAGCTGCAGAAAGACCAGCCGTTCCTGCACCTATTATAATAATATCATACATATTATGCCTCACTTCCCGGTATCGCCACTATCTCGTCATTTACATTTTTATAAACTATATCCTTCAAGGCTTCCTTGGTAAGATATGTTCCTCTTCCAATGGTAATCTTAACCTCGCCGTAGGATATACCCGTAATATGAATTCTTGCTTCCTTCTTTGCCTTATTTACCTCTTCATTTAAAAAGATATGTTCATCCTGTAAGGTCTTTAACTCTGCCGCAAGGAGAACCTTTGCTCTAATTATCTTCATCCTCATAGCTTCTATCTCTTTTGTTACCTTTGAACCATCCATAGAATCTATGTTTTTTAGATTACGCTCCAACAGCTCTACATTAGCTTTTATCTTCATAATCTTTTCCGATTGCTCAGAAAGCTTAATTATGTCCTCATGCATAACTCCCGCGGTAATGGATGTAAGTATACAAGCTTCATTACCTGCAGTCTTAGCAACAACACCTTGAATACCTGTTACATTGGCACCTACTATAAGACCTTTTCTAGAACTTACTACAACCATCTGTCTGGCAAGAACATCCGCATCCAAAATAGAATCTGCGTATACATTGCCCCCAGCCTCTATGTGGCATCTTTCAACAAAGCTACAAGCCACATTGCCCTTAGCAGTGATAAAGCACTTATCTCTTCCTTGTATACCTCGTTGAATGGTTATGTTACCTCCTGCAACAAGCTTGCAACCACCAACATGTCCATGGACAAAGATGTCTCCATCTGTCTCTATAGTAAGACCGCTTCTAACGTCTCCTTTTATCTCCACATCTCCGTTAAACTTGATGTTTCCCTGTTCTATGTCAAGATCGCCCTTTACAACATAGATTTTCTCTATAATTATGCGTTCTGCTTGTCTAAAAATTCTTCCGCCGTAACTTGCAGTATAGGTTCTTTTATCCTCGCTTATGGTAAAGCCTTTTCCCCTAAGAGGACGAAGTTCCCTTCCCTTTATAGGAGGCAACATCTCTGAAAATATAGTGTAGCCATACTCGCCTGGAGTTGGCGGTTCGTAAACCGCAAAAACATCTCCCTCTTCCACCATAGCAAGTTTAAGAGAATTATAGTAATCTACCGAACCATCCGGATTAATGGTAGGCTTATTCTTGGAGTCTTCTAATGTCACCGTATAAGAATATACCCCATCTCTTCCTTTAACCGGATACTTTCCTTCCGCAACCACAACCTCTTGACCATAGCATACACAATTGGCAAGAGCTTCTATATTATCCCTCAAAATACCCGCAGTTATACCATTTTCCTTTAAATACTTTTCAATAAAATCAGGTGAAAAGTAGGAATTTTCTTCTCCTTCTGGCTTTTTAATTGTTAAACTAGCCCACATACGTTGGTCATCGATTTTTAGTATTACCCAATCCTTTTCCATAGCATAATCCCCCATATAAACAAACCGACAACTATCTATAATAATTATACACTATATATAAAAATAAAAAAAGAGACTGTTGAAAAATCTCAACAGTCTCTCATTAAAATTAATCTACATAAACAACTATCTCAATAAGCTGGTCATCAGTTGTATTTGTAATCTCGATAGTAGTGTAACCAGAGCTTACTCCTGTTACAGTAAGAGTAGCTGTAGTTTCATTATTCTCCCAAGTATCACCCCACTCACAAGTAGCAACAGATGAATCCTGAAGCTCATAGTAAACTGTTCCATCTAAGTTCTCATAGAAAACCTTAATCTCTGCAGATTCTCCACTTGCAAGGTGAATAAAGTTATTACTTGCGAAGAAGGTAGTTGAACCCTGTGTTGTACATAAATCTGCAGCAGCAATAAGATCATCATACTGAGCATGATCCTCAATCTGAGCCTCAAGTGATGAAATCTCTTCATCATAAAGTGCAAAAGTTGTCTCATAATCTGATACTGTAGTCTCAAGAGTTGATATGTCTGACTGTAAAGTAGCAATCTCTCCCTCATACTGTGCGGTAAGGTCTGCCTCTAAAGTAGCCTTTTCTTCTTTTACCTTATCAATCTCATCTGTATAGTGGAAATATCCCCATACACCTACACCAGTTAATCCAAGTATAAGAATTATAGATATAACTATGTATGCTATAGTTCCCTTTGACTTCTTAGCTTTTACAGGTTGAGCTGGCTTTCCAGCAGGTGCCTGAGCTGGCTTGTTCATAGGTGCCTGACCCATTGGTGGCTTATTCATAGGTGCTCCCATTGGTGCTGGTGCTCCCATTGGAGTTGGAGCTCCCATTGGCTTCATTGGTGCTCCTGGTGCTGGAGTACCTGGCTTTGGTCCCTGATTAAAGCCCTGTGGTGCTGGTGATGGAGCTGGCGCTCCCATTGGTGCCACACCACCCATAGGTGTATTGCTTGTGAGAACTGTTGTATTAGCCTCACTGTCATCTGCTGCTTTTTCCTCAGCCTTTACTTCTGGTTCAATAATAGTTGTTTTTTCATCTTCGTCCTTCATTGGTTCCATAGCACTGGCACTTTCTGCTGGAAGTGGCTTACCACAGTTAGCACAAAATGCTGCACCATCTTTGTTTTCAAAATTGCACTCTTTGCAAATCATCGCTATACCTCCATATTAATGTATTTTATAATACTAATTACTAATATACTTGAAAAAAAAATTATGTCAAGCAAAAATAGTTCGAAATCACATACATTACATACTTCTAATGACGTTAAATGTCTTATATATGTCCGTAACACCCCATCCCCAGGATGGATTAGGATACTCTACATCCGCCACCTGATTAGCTCCCCTTATAAGCATTTGCCTTATAACTTCAGTGGTAATTCCATAATTGTTACCTTTTATCAGTGCCCATTCCATTATAAGGGCTATAACTCCCGCAGTAAGAGCACAGCCCAGACTGCTCCCACTACGTCTTGTATATAAGCTTTCCCTATTTTGTGTGGTCTTTGAAAAGGCTCCATATATATCTACAGCTGGAGCAGTAATGTCCGGTTTTATCCTTCCATTTCTGGCAAAACCTCTACTTGAATTTACATACAGTGCATTATTTGTGTGATTATACCCTGCCACTGTTATGACTCCCCTTCCATTACCCGGAGCGCATATGGTAACATTAGGGTCTGGTCTTACAAACTTTACATCCCCATTAAGAAATTCATTTATAGGAAGCCACACATCAAATCCTCTTCCCATTATTCCCGTAGTCTCCTTCACATTTATGTTCCATATTCCTCTTGTGGGATTAAGGAATCTAAAAACATACAGCTGGTCTCCCGAGTATGTGTCCACAACAAAATTATCAACATACACTCTTGTCCCCTCATACACAAAAGTAATTTCTCTTCTATCATTTCTGATTGGAGATATGTTTCCTAACCTTTCTCCCGTAGGGGATAACACATTAACCTCAAGAATTCCAGGTGCATTTCCCCACAGTTCTAAAACGAAGCCTTTGTTATTTTCTCCTACTGTTATTTCTACGCTTTCTTCTGACTCTATTTGGTTAATTTGATTGTTTCCTGAAAAATGTCCCCCGAATCCTAATTCGTTCCCCACCGGAGCAACAACACACACTCCTCTTAGATTTGACAATGTGTTTATATATAATTCAAGATTAGTGTTTCCATTATGGTCTCCCTGACTGGTGCCAATCCCTAGACAAATCACTATAGGTCTATCCAGCTCTATGGCTTTATTTATGAGATATTTCACTCCTAAAATTATGTCATCCTCGCTGTAGCACAAAGCATTATCATTTATAAGCATATAGTCTTTCAAATTTTGCTTTGCCTGCCTTAGCTTCACCGCAAGTATCCTAGCCTCCGGTGCAACCCCTGTGAAGGGTTCTTCCTCATCAACACCCCCTGCTGCCAGGGAAGCAAGAAATGTTCCATGCCCATTTTCATCAGCACTTGGGACAACACTGTATGGATTCTCAGAGCTAAGTGCCTCATCTATTTCTTCTCTACTATATTCGATTCCATAATTAAATACCGTTCTTCCACCGCTTATTTGTGGCTTATTCTGATCCCATATGTACTCTATCCTACTTCTTCCACTCCTATCGATAAAAAGTGGGTTTGTATAATCTATTCCCGTATCCACGAAACCTATAAGCACTTCTTTTCCAGTTAGGGAAAGGCCTGGCAAATTTCTAACTTGCTCTACGCCCATAGCCTCCACTGCAGTAGTGTCCATAAGGCCATAACATTTTGGAACAGAATTATATCCAAATTCATAAATGTTCCTCTCTCCATCTATTCTTTTATATGCCACCAAAAACTGATTATTTATAATAGTAACACAATCCGGATTTACAGTATCATAAACCCCCTCCAAATCATTGTCATACTTTATAAGATAACTTCCATACTCCTCAGAATATATAATATCCTCACAGCTAATCTCTGCCATAATCCACCCCCTTATCCTTAGTATATTCCCATCCCACCAAAGTGTTATCTTCCCATCCTACTTTGATTCTTTTCCCCTCCCAAATTTACTATTAACTCCCCCTTCCGCTGTATATGAATAGACATCGTAAATACAACTGACCATAGAATGTTTATTTTACTCTTGAAAAATTTTTGAAATATCTCATAAAGAAAGCACAGGATGTTTGATTTTCTCTCGAGTTTCAAAACTCGTAATCACCAAAATATAGGGGAGCTGGGAGAATAAGTATATATGTTAGCAAACCGTTTACGAACGCGGGTCCTTAGGCTCTTCGAGCCTTAGCACCCTTGCGTGAGTAAAGAACGAAAGTGTGTTTGCACAACATATATACTTATTCTCCCAGCTCCCCTATATTTTGCTCATTACTCAAACAGTTGAAACTCGAGAGATTCATCCCGTGCTTATCTTTATGGTTATTTCATAAAAATTTTTCAAAGGTAAAATAAACACTCTATGGTCAGTTGTATTTATGATTTCTATTCATATAGTGGCGAAAAAAGGGGTAATAGTAAATCGGGAAGGGAAGAAGCAAAGTAGAATGAAGACATACAATAAGAGCAGCCTGCGACTTTTTAAAAGAAGAGGCTGCTCCCTTGTTATATTATGAAAAAATGAGAAGCGTTATTAACTCATCATAAGATATGCAAAATATGCCACATATCCCACGAGCATAATTATACCAGCTGGTCTGGTAAGAAGTTTTTTCTTAAATGTAGCTAAGAAGAGTACAATTCCCGCCACAATTGCTACGGTAGTATCTATTACAAAATTAGGTGCAAAGGCAACTGGCGTAATAATAGCCGAAATGCTGACAACGAAAAGAATATTGAATATATTGCTACCGACTATATTTCCAATAGCAATATCTGACTTACCCTTAAGAGCTGCTGCAACTGAGGTACAAAGCTCTGGAAGAGAGGTTCCAAGAGCAACTATTGTAAGACCGATAAATCTAGTACTCATTCCAAGCTCTGTGGCAATCTTCGTTGCAGCATCTACAGATACATTACTTCCCCATACAATAAGCACTAAGCCAACCACTGCAAATATAATAAGTTGCCATACCGGTTTGGTCTTTGTCTCTTCCTCTTCCACATTTCTATTCTTAAATGCCATAATAAAGAGATATACCATATATCCAATAAAAAGTAAGAGAAGTATCACACCTTCAATTCGTGTAACTTCATTTCCAGTGTATCCAAGAATAAGCAACAATAAAGTTATAACAAGCATAAATGGAATATCAACCTTTATAGTTGTATCTGCCACTGCAGTCGCAATAATTACTGATACTATTCCCAGTATAATAAAAATATTAAGGATATTACTTCCAACTATATTACCTATCGTTATGTCTGCGTTGCCTTTTAGGGCTGCAGTTATACTTACGGCAGCTTCTGGTGCACTGGTACCCATAGCAACGATAGTAAGTCCGATAACTATTTGCGGCACGCCAAATTTGTCTGCTATTCCTGCTGCACCATCAACAAACCAATCTGCACCTTTTACCAGCATTAAAAATCCTAATGCCAAAAGTCCACATTGTAACAACATTTCCATTTTTTAAATCCTCCTTTTTCATAACGACTGCACAAGAATCTTAAAAACAAAAAAACAGCGAAACTCTTGCTGCAATCAAATAATTGCAACAAAAGTCTCGCTGCTTAGTTACTATACCGGATTCATATTCTAATGAATCGTACTGACGATATGATAAACACCACCTGTAGGCGATGCCAACTACTCCCTCTTGTATGATATATATTATACCAAATTTTTCTGAAATGTCACTACTCTTTTTAAATTCTTTTTAATTTGTTAAGTAATTGCTCGTCACTTAAGCGATACACATCATCTATTATCCATATATGCATATCCTTAGCTCTTTGTTTAAAGAACTTAGTTCCTGTTGTATCATCACAAGCCTTTGCCAGGATAAGCGCTTTACGAGCATACTTTCCTCCAAATTTACGAGATACGGTTTCTAGCTCATGAAGAGCATGACCTCCAGCCTTTCCACTCTTACAGGATATAAATATAGGACATACATCCTTCATAAGTATAACATCTATCTCATTTAAGGTATCATAACCAGGATTATCTGCATCATGTATCTCTCCATCCCAGTCAATATGTGCTCCAATTATGGCATCTGAGAATAAGTATCCATCCCTAGTTGCTACCTCATATACATGAAGCTCTAATATATTACCAGCCTTGCCTATCACCTTTCTGATCATATTGTTCTTGAAGCGGAAGCTTATCTTTTTGCCAAACTCAGTATAGTCCTTTACTAATCCTTCCTCCTCCAAATCTCTGATAAGACCTATGGCATCTCCAAGGGGGTTCTTATATATCTCTACCCAGCCTTCTCTCTGGTTAGGTGTGTTCTTGCGAAGCTCATCTATAGTAGCACAATATTTGTTCCAATTGCCTCTGTATCTCTTACAGATATCCCACATAATCCTGATGTCTTCTCTAAATTCAGGAGTAAACTTCCATTCACAAAAGCTTCCTGTATGAGAAGTGAGCACACCTCCGTGAAGAATTATATCCTCCTCGATGGATATGCTAAAATGGTAATCCGATGTCACAACCTGATTACCCCTTATATCTATCTCCTTGCCAGTAAAAGGGTCAATTCTAAGCTTACTTATATTCATACGAGCTGCTATACATCCAAGAGCTATAAGTATAAGCTCACTTCCACCAGTAAGTTCAAATCTTACGCCAGGATTATCTCGTATAATACCTGTAAGAAGCTCGATAGCTCCATCCAAATCATCTTTTGGAACTTCAATAAACTCCAGCTCCACATCCGGACATTTATGATCCCTAAACTGTTTGATATCATTTATCTTTTTAGTAATCATATTATACTTATGTCCTAAAAATATAATCTTCTCTGGCCTATATTTTATCATGGCCATAATGTTTTCTAGTGGTTCTTCTGAATAAAATTCTACCAATACTTTTGTTCGTTCCATAAAACCCCATCTTTCATCTTTGTGCCACACCAAAATTCACCCTATGGTGATTTTGATACCTTACATTTTCTTATATTATATTATACGTTTTTATGTGGATAATAGCAATATTTTTGCTAGTAATATACTTAATATTATGCTAAAATATATTTGTCATTTTATGTGTTTACTTAAAATTTTTTTCGGGGGTAATCTATGAACAGTTTATATAAACGATTCGTCACAATGTGTATGATTAGTATTTCTGCTCTTTTAGCATGGATTTACTGTCTTTTTGAATTTAGGGATAAGCCTATATACATAGCTATTATCTCTCTTGTTTTAGTTGTCTCCGTTTACGCCCTTTTTATGGCGGCCTACAACATCAAAGTTTCCAAGGATTCTCAGATGGAGCAATACATAAGCAACACCTTAAGCAGTATGCTTTCAAGCATAAGTAAAAATGACAACGAAGAGCTTGAGCGTCTTTCAAAAGCCCTTTATGTTCAGCTTAGAAAGTCCAACACCATTCTCTCTCAGATGGCTGAGGACCACAATGCCTCTAGCAACAACACCCAGAATTTAATTTCCGAATCTATCAACAAGGCTGTTAAGCTTTCCGTTAAGTACAACCAGCTTAATAACAATAAGCTTATTGAATCTAGTACAGAGGCTTCAAACGAGCTTACTAACACTTACAAAGATTTAGTTTCAACTTTAAACAAGCTCAATGCGGAGCTTATTGTACTTCGCAACACAGCACCTTCAAATGTGCCTTTTGACAATGCAGAAGTACCTTCT
>JAGBBM010000113.1 GCA_017938485.1 Lachnospiraceae bacterium | reverse complement strand
TTTAGGACTTCTCCGGTAAGGTAGGTTGGCATGGAAAGGAGGGAGCTTATAAAGGAAGCTGCTTCCCTTGCTGTTGCCATGCGACCTGCTGGGATTTCTTCGGAGAGGGCAGCAAGCTCATCTTGGGAGAGATGCCCGTTCATAGAAGTGTCGATAGCTCCAAAGGCTATGGCATTTACTGAGATGTTGCTTGGGGCAAGCTCCTTGGCAAGAGCCTTTGTGAAACTGTTGATGGCACCCTTTGTTGCAGAGTAAGCCACCTCGCAGGAGGCACCACATAATCCCCATACAGAAGAAATATTGATAATGTGACCTGACTTTTCGTGAACCATATGAGGAACTACTAAGTGGCAGGTGTTGTAAACGGAAGTTAAATTGGTATTTAGGATTTGATTCCACTGAGAAGGGGTCATATCCGTAAAAAGCCCAACCATAGAGATACCGGCATTATTGATAAGGACATCAATACGTCCAGAAACATTAATGACCTGAGTAACCATATTGGAAACAAAGGAATAATCCCCGATGTCTCCTACAAAGGCATCACATTTGCAACCAGCACTTTCTATAAGAGATTTCACCTCGAAAAGCTCGTCCTTACTGTTGCTGCAACAAATTGCCATATATTCAAAATGTGGAGCAAGAAGGAGGGCAGTTTCTTTGCCGATACCTCTTGATGCTCCGGTTATAATTGCAGTTTTCATATAATATCACCTCAAATAGAATAATAACACGAAACCCCATAATATCCTAGAAATAGTTGAAAAAAAATTATGGATTTGATATACTTACCAAATATAGTGATTAAATTCGGAGGAAACCATAATGAAAAGACAAAGTGCAGTTGGTCTGTTCTTCTCAATGTTTTTGAAAGCGACAGTTATTATATTAGGAATTGGAATAATAATATTTGGAATAGTATTTCTCACTCAGGTAATTAAAAATGAGGGAGAGGGCGAAAAGAAAGTACCTGTTACAACAGTAGATGAAAATGTATTGCAGGACCCGGGAGTAAGAGATGATTTGCTTGACAATTCTACTGAGGCAACTGAGGCTACAGAAGCACCTGAACCAGTTACATCTCACAATATGATGATAGCAGTGCTCAACAGTACAACTACTGGTGGACTTGCAGGAAGATGGTGTGAAAAATTAAATGCAGATGGCTTTGTTAATACCTATGCATCAGACTTTAGCAATACTCAGGAGCAGACTATAATAGTTGTAAAAGAAGAAGGCGTGGGACAAGACTTGCTTCCATACTTCAATGATCCAACATATCTTGTTGGCGAGGTTCCTGATGGAGCTTATGAGAACTTGGATGGCTATGATATTGTTATCATACTTGGAACAAATGATATAGACCAATAATAAAAAGTATATGTATATTTTACTAAAAACTCTTCATACTTAAGATATGAAGAGTTTTTTTGTTAGGGAAAAGGTAAAACAATATATATGTGTCCTCCTTGGAACATTGGCTATGGCAGTGGCGGTGGTTATGTTTTTTGATGCCACGGGAGTTGTTGTGGGAGGAGTAACCGGAATAGCTATTATACTGAAAAATTTATTTGG
>JAGBBM010000112.1 GCA_017938485.1 Lachnospiraceae bacterium | reverse complement strand
TTAATAGATGAAAAACAAATGGTTCAGACATTAAAGAAATCTAAGAATGTAGATGAGTGGATGGAACAGATGATAGATGTAGTTAATGAAAATGGAAAAAATGTAGATATGGATAATAATTCTGCAATTGCTGTGTGGGTGGAGGTATAAGTATGAAGAAAAAGAATTTAATAATAAAAATATTGATTACTATATTTATGGTTGTTGCGTTGGCGACTATGTTTATGCCGTACATAAGTGTTACAAGCGAGGATATAGCTGATGCGTTTAATGAGGTGTTTGAAGATTTTGAGACTGATGAAGGAACAGAAGAAAACATTGATGAAAATGATGCAGGGGACAATATAAAGACTTGGTTGAAACCCCAATCGGGAGCAAAGATAGTAAAAGATTTGTGCGATATATCGGTGGATAAGAATTTCAAAAAAATACACAATGTTAAGATATTTGTTATTGTTGCACTAATTATAGCATGGACATTTGCATTATCAACTATAGTTGTATGTTGGCTTGGTAACAAAAAAGTTAAGCATATTTTATCCGTAATTTTTTCAACCTTAGCGCTTCTTATGATGTTTTCGGTATTTGTTTTTCTTCCAAGAATGGCAGGGAATGCAATTATCGTTAGTGTCGAAGAAAGTCTTGTGGATGACGGCGATATAGCAGAAGTTGTTGTGGCTGACACGCTAAAAGATACAGTTGTAGATAAGTTGGGAGATTTCGCAAGACTGTTACTTAATAACTCATTAAATATTGGCTATTGGTTATTTGTAATATGTTCAACATTAGCACTTGCAGTATCGATATACGGTTTAATAATAGCTTGTAAAAAAGGTGATGCCAAAAGTTTACTTGGAGCAAAGATAACTGGACTTTCTGGTATGTATGACGGTGCTGTAGTAGAAATTGGAGATGGAATTGTAATTGGTAGAGATGCCAATGTGAGTCAGCTTATTTTGTCAGGTGAACAGGTTAGTAGGAAACATTGTAAGGTGGACTATAATAAGCAAACAGGAAAGTATATGATTACTGATTATTCAAGTAATGGTACATATATTTTAGGTGGAAAGAGGTTGGACGAAAATGTACCAACAGAGCTTGATAAAGGAACGATAATTAGAATTGGAAAAAAGGGAGATACCTTTAGATTAGGTTAGGAGAATATTATGAACAGAAGATGTCTGAATTGCATGGAAGTATTTCAGGTTCCAACAGGTTATGAGAATGAAGCATTTTGTTGCCCTTTTTGTGGACATATGGAAGGAACACCTCCTAAGGAAATTTATCACTTATATCCGGGAGTGACATTACAGAACAGATATATAGTCGGAACTGTTTTGGGTTTTGGTGGTTTTGGAATTACATATAAGGCATGGGACAAGACTCTGGGAATGGTAGTTGCGGTTAAAGAGTATTATCCAACAGGATTGGTACAAAGAGTGCCAGGCGATAAAAATGTAATAGTGTATGAGGGGAATAGAAGAAAAGAGTTTTTTTCAGGATTGTCCAGATTCTTAGATGAAGCCAGAAATATGGCAAAATTTCATAGTAATCCCAATATAGTCCATGTGGAAGACTTCTTCGAGGAGAACAATACCGCATATATAGTTATGGAATATCTTGATGGTATATCACTTAAAGGATATTTGAAGCAAGAAAAAGGTAAGATAGAGTGTGAATTGGCGGTAGAGATAATTGTATCTATTATTGACGCACTAAAGGATATCCATGCTTCTTCTATTCTACATAGAGATATAAGCCCTGATAATATTTTTCTTTGCCAAGGTGGTGCCGTAAAACTTATAGATTTTGGTGCGGCAAGATTTTCGGACGAGGAAAAGGAAATAACTCGTTCCATCATATTGAAACCAGGATTTGCACCACCAGAGCAATATCAAAGTAAAAGCAAACAGGGACCATGGACAGATATATATGCTTTAGCAGCAACATTATACAGATGCGTAACAGGAGTAATTCCAGATGAATCTGTAAATCGCGTTGTGGAAGATATTGTGGAAGCACCCAATAAGATTGATGCAAGTATACCAGAGTATTTAAGTACCAGTATTATGAAGGGTCTTGCATTAAATCAAGATATGCGATTTAGAAATGTGGAAGATTTTAAGAAAGCACTTTTAAATCAGAAAAAGGTATTGGATGTTCATGTAGAACTAAAAAAGAGAAAAAGAAAGAGAATATGGGGAATAGCTTTGGCATCGGTTATTCTGGTTGCAGGCTGCATTACGGCTTTTGGAATATATAATTCAAAGAAAAAAGCAGTGGTATTAGATGAGGCAACAGTAACTATATGGGTTTCAGTGGATGATAATGAAACAGAAGAAGAGCAGATACAGATGGTAAAGGATATGTCAGAAAAGTTTCTTGAAGACCAAAGTGCCGTATCTATAGAAGTGTATGCATTTTCGGAAGATGAATATGTAGATAAACTCAAAGAAGTTGCTGGAACTAAAGATATGCCGGATTTGTTTGAATCGGATGGATTAGACGCAGATATTCTTGAATATACGATTAAAGTGGAGGATGTATATGACTACATCGATACTGATGAATATTATTATCTAAAAGAATACAAAAAGGATATATCAAAGGGCAAACAGATGCCGATGGGATTTAATGTTCCTGTGGTTTATGTAAGACGTAGCAATGATATTGATATATCCACCATTGAAGTAGAAAGCTATGAACAGATTCAAGGGGAAGACTGTTACGTATCACCTATGTATGCAGATATGGTTAACAATACGTTTTCATGTCAGTTAGATGAGAGTTTGCAGACTATGGATGATGATACCGCTATGTCTATGTTTGCATCAGGTGATATTACATATTATGTGGCATCTTTATATGAATTTAGAAGATTTAATGAAGAAGTTGTAGGTTTGTATGAAATGAGACCTATAGTCACAGATTCTATAAGTGGGGAATTTGCTAATAAGTGGAGTATAAGCAGTGAAGGAAATGAAGATGAGATACAGGCATCTAAGGTTCTGCTTAGCTATATGTTGGCAGAGGGACCACAGAAGATATATCACATATCAAATAAAAACACAATACCACTCAATAAGGCAGCATATGACCAATTTATTAGTAACAATGGAAAGTTTGAGATAATAAATGGATATATCGATAAGCTTGATTTAGGTAAGTAAAAATATAATTATAGGTTTAGTCTATGTATGAGGAGTGAAAAAACGATGGAACTAAAATTATGTCTTGGATGTATGGAAAAATATGGAAAACAGTTTGAAGTATGCCCTCACTGTGGGTATGTGGAAGGAACTGCGCCTAAGGAGGCATATCATCTTGCTCCGGGAACTATTTTGCAGGATAAGTACATAGTCGGACGTGTCGTTGGTTATGGTGGGTTTGGAGTAACCTATATTGGATACAATATGCTCCTTGAACAAAAGGTGGCTATAAAAGAATACCTTCCTGGAGAGTTTGCAACCAGATGCAGTGGTGAATCACAGGTAACTATCTTCTCTGGCGAAAGTGAAGAACAGTTTGCGGATGGTATTGTAAAGTACATAGAAGAAGCCAGAAGACTTGCAAAATTTAAGAATACTCCAGGAATTGTAAGTATTCATGACAGTTTTACAGCCAATAAGACTGCATACATAGTTATGGAGTATCTTGAGGGAGAAACACTAAAGGAAAAACTTAAACGAGAAGGGAAACTGTCAGTAGAAGATTCTCTCAACATAATAATGCCAGTTTTAAGCGCATTGAAACAGGTTCATAAAGAAGGGATACTTCATCGTGACATCTCTCCTGACAATATATTTATAACCAATGAGGGAGAAGTAAAGCTGCTTGACTTTGGTGCAGCAAGATATGCCACAACTACGCACAGTAAAAGTTTGTCGGTTATAGTTAAGCCTGGATATGCACCACAGGAGCAGTATAGAAGTAGGGGAGACCAGGGAAGCTGGACTGATGTGTATGCCTGTGCGGCAACTTTATACAAGATGATAACAGGAGTAACTCCAGAGGACTCTATGGAAAGAGGTAACAAGGATACCCTAGTTCCACCGTCAAAGCATGGCATAAAGATAGATAAAAATAAAGAAAATGCCATAATGAATGCCTTAAATCTTAAGATTGAGGATAGAACCCAGACTGCAGAGGCATTTGAGACAGATTTAACAACTGACAATACTGTAAAAAGAAATAAAATTAAGATGAAGAAGGCAGATATTGGTAAGTGGCCATTATGGTTAAAGATAACTTCAGGAACATTAGCAACAGCTATAGTGGCTTTTGTAGTTTTGCTTTTAACAGGAGTAATAAATCTTGGTTCAATCAATATCTTTGATAAAGGCGAGTTGGAAGCGGGAAAAGTATATGTGCCAAATGTGGTAAACTATGAACTTCCAGATGCGGAAAAGAAGATTACAGACAGTAAGCTTGTGTTACAGATAGTAGACAAGCAGAATTCTGATGTGATTCCAAAAGATATGGTACTTTCACAAAACATAATAGACGGAGAGGTTGTTCAGGAGGGAACTGTTCTTGAACTGGTTATAAGTGCCGGTGGAGAGATCGTTTATATGCCGGACCTTACTGGTATGAAGTGGGAAGAGGCAGAGACTGCCCTAAATGCCATGGGACTTGTCGGAATTAAAACTGAAGAGAAAAATGAGATGGCACCAGGTTATGTATTTGATCAGAATGTAGCGGAAGGAGAACCGGTAGAAAAGGGTACAACTATTACAATATATGTATCTATAGGTATGGATGATATAGACGAGAATGCTATGACAACTGTACCAAACGTGGAAGGTGAAACCTTAACTAATGCTAGAAGTATAATGCTTGATGCCAAGTTGTACATATATGTATTATCAACAGAATATAGCAATACTGTGCCAAAGGGCGAGATTATATCTCAAAATGTTGCTGCAGGTAGCGAGGTTAATCAGGGAACAGAAATAGGTGTTATTGTCAGTGCAGGCAAGGAGATGGTGAGAGTACCAGATGTACAGTATAAGTCTCTTTCAGAAGCAAAGCAGATACTTTCTGGAAGTAATCTTAAGTATAGTGTGGTATATCAGGACAGCAGTACTGTGGCAAAAGACCATGTTATCAGTCAGGGAACTACAGCTGGAACAGAGGTTGCACCTCAGACTGTAATTACAATTTATGTAAGCAAAGGTAATCCAGCAGCAGATAATGCGCCAACTTATCAACCATCAACTAATACAGAAAGCAATACTAGTTCAAATACAACAACTAGTACTGAATCACCAGCAAATGATGCTGATGAGGATACTAATGTTAATGGGGATGAGGAGAATAACAACACGCCAACCACTACTGAGCCACCTATACAGGTGGAACCAGATGATGGAAACATAGCTGTTCCGAATCTAGTGGGAATG
>JAGBBM010000111.1 GCA_017938485.1 Lachnospiraceae bacterium | reverse complement strand
TCTTTAAGCACTTGGTTTAGAGATTATGTGTATATTCCATTAGGTGGAAATCGCACCGGTAAGTTTAAAACCATAAGAAATATCTTTATAGTATGGTTTCTTACTGGACTTTGGCATGGCGCTGATTGGAACTTTATCATATGGGGACTATATTATTTTGTTATTTTAATGGTTGAAAAATTATGGTTGGGTAAGTTACTTCAGAGATTACCGAGTATAATTTCACGGATTTACGCATTGTTTTTCATCAATTTAGGTTGGGTGATATTTGCCTATGATAACCTAGGAAAGCTTGGGAAAACTATATCAAACATGTTCGGACTTGGCGGGATAGATTTTGTAAATGAGCTTACTATGTTTACAGTTCTTTCTTATGGATTGTTCTTTCTTATTGCATTTGTGGCTGCAACACCTGTTCCAAAGAAACTATGGAATAAATTAGCCAATAAGGTAAAGGTTATGGAGATAGTAGAAGTTGTGCTTTTGTTTTTAGCTATGGTTCTATCAACAGCCTTTTTGGCTAGTGATTCCTTTAACCCATTTTTGTATTTTAGATTTTAGGAGGCTATATATGAAGAATAAGATAATTGCATTTATGTTTATAGCTTACCTTATCTTTTTTGCTGTGGGTTCAATAATTGTAAGGGATAGAGGCTTTTCTTCCATGGAAAATCGCAATCTTGTACAGTTTCCAGAGGTTTCTAAGGAAGCTATCATGTCTGGTGAGTTTTCAGACGAGTTTGAAAAATATATGAGCGACCAGATTATACTTAAAGACACTTTGGTTAGAATTAAGGTGCTTGAGAATAGGGTTTTAGGTCAGACACTTATCAATGATACTTACTTTGCAGAAGGGGATATGCTTATTGCAAAGTACTATAATCCATATAATCAGCTTACTACTAATCTTAACTATGTAAATGAATTTGCAGAGTCTAATGATGAGTTAAATATATCTTGGCTAGTTATACCAAATGCCTGTTATGTGTATGAAGATAGACTTCCTGCTTATGCAACAAATTACGACCAGAAAGAGGTTATGGCATATATACTAGGTAATGTATCTGAAGATATAAAACTTATTAATTGTAGTGATGATTTAATGCAGGCAAAAGAAGATTATATATATTATAAAACGGACCATCACTGGACTATGAAGGGAGCTTATATTGGATATTATAAGCTATGTGAAGAAATGGGTATAGCTGCTACACCTATGTCGGATTATGAGGTGATTGTAGGAAGTGATGAGTTTTATGGAACACTTTATTCCAATGCACCTACATTTAATCAGAAACCTGATGAGGTATTGCTTTATAACAATTTAGCAGGACAGTATACTGTAGAATATCTGGATGAGGGAGTGAATTCTGATAGTCTCTATAATCTTGATAATCTAAACATAAAGGATAAGTATACCACATACCTTGACGGTAATCATTCGATATTAAAGATAAGTGGTAATGCCCCTACTGGAGATAATGGAAAGCTTTTAGTAGTGAAGGATTCCTATGCACATAGTTTACTTCCTCTTCTTGCAGATAACTACAGTGAGATATATGTGGTGGATTTGAGATATTATCATGATAGTGTAAGTGAACTAGCCAAGGCAGAAGGGATAGAGGATATCTTATTTATAAACAATTTAGACTTTTTAAGTACAGATAATAATTTCTTGTGGTTGTATTAAATGTATGAAATTATACGAAAATCCCAGAGTGGCAGCTCTGGGATTTTTTGTTTGATTGAAATGATTTATTCAGTTTCACCAGCTAATTCATTAAATTCTTCCTCGTCAAGAAGCTCATCGAAAGCGTCTGCAACAGCCTCGTATTCTTCCTCTGATTCAATCTGAGAAAGGTCGATGTTTTCACCATCAAGTTCTTTGAATCGATACAAGAATACTTCGTTTTCATCATAACCCTCAACTGGTTTGTTAGGGAGAAGTGCAATGTAATCCTGGTCTCCAACAGGAAAGATAGCTACCACATCACATTCAAGCTCTGTACCATCATCTAAAGTCATAGAAACGGTTGCTTCTTCAAATTCTTCATTTTCAAAATTATTATCCATTTATTATTCCTCCTTGAAAAAAATACCTATTCATTATATGATAGTTTAATGTAAAAAGGAAATTCGGTCAACATATTTCCAAAATATAATATTAGATTACGGTAAAAATAATTTAAATATGAAAAACATGGAGAGGAATAATGAAACAAGTATTAAAGTATTTCAAAAACTACAAAGTTAAAGCTATTCTTGCCCCATTGTTCAAGATGCTAGAGGCAAGCTTTGAACTTTTGGTGCCACTTGTTATGGCAGCAATTATCGATAATGGTATCAAAAATGGAGATAAGCCTTATATTATAAAGATGGGTATTATTATGGTACTGCTTGGTCTGATTGGACTTGCCTGTTCCATCACAGCCCAGTATTTTTCAGCTAAGACAGCTATGGGAGTGGGAAAGGAGCTTAGATATGATTTGTTTAAGCACATTGAATCTCTTTCCTATACTGAAATTGACGAGATGGGTAGCTCAACCCTTATAACCCGTATGACCAGTGATGTAAATCAGGTTCAGACTGGTATAAATATGTTTCTTAGACTTTTTATGCGTTCTCCATTTATAGTTTTTGGTGCAACTATTATGGCTTTTACTGTGGATGTGGAATCAGCGAAGGTATTTTTTATTACCCTTCCAGTACTTATTGTAATTGTATTTGGTATTATGCTTATTTCCATACCTCTTTATAAGAAGGTTCAGGGAAGACTTGATAAGGTGCTTTTACAGACCAGAGAAAACCTTGCGGGAGCAAGAGTTATTCGTGCATTTGGTCAGGAAGAAAATGAGAAGGAAGATTTTGCAGAGGCAACAACAGAACTTACAAAATGGCAGCTTGTGGTAGGTGGTATATCCACATTCTTAAACCCACTTACCTATGCAGTTGTGAACCTTTCTATCGCAGTTCTTATCTGGAAGGGGGCAGGACAGGTAGACGATGGTATTCTTTTACAGGGTGATGTATATGCGCTTGTAAATTATATGTCCCAGATTCTTGTGGAGCTTGTAAAACTGGCTAATCTTATTATTATTGAGACAAAGGCAGTTGCCTGCGCAAATAGACTTGCTTCGGTTTTTGATAAGAAGAGTTCTCAGGTGTATAAGGAGGAAAAAGTTGCTCCAGTTAGCGGTGCTCCTAAATTACAGTTTGTTGGAGCAGGACTTTGTTACAAGGATGCTAAGGAAGCTTCTATTGAGGGAATTAACCTCACTGTAAATAGGGGAGATACCATAGGTATAATAGGTGGAACAGGTTCTGGTAAGTCCTCATTTATCAATCTTATACCTAGATTTTATGATTGTACCGAAGGTAGTCTTCTCATAGATGGTGTGGATGTTAAGGATTATCCTAAGGAGCAGCTTAGAGATAAGATTGGTATAGTACCTCAAAAGGCGGTTCTTTTCTCAGGAACTATTGAGGACAATATGAGATGGGGAAAGGCTGATGCCACAGAGGAAGAGATTGATATGGCTCTTGATATTGCTCAAGCAAAGGAATTTGTCGAGGGTAAAGAGGGTGGTATTAAGTTTAGACTTAACCAGGGTGCTAAGAATCTTTCAGTAGGACAGAAACAACGTCTTACTATAGCTAGAGCTTTGGTTAAGAAACCAGAGATACTTATATTAGATGACAGTTCATCTGCTCTTGATTATGCTACGGATGCAAAGCTTCGTATGGCTATAAAAGAAAAAACTGACAACATGACAGTGTTTATAGTATCACAGCGCTCCTCATCTATTATGCATGCGGATCAGATAGTAGTTCTTGAGGATGGTAAGATAGAAGGTATTGGTACTCATGATGAGTTACTTAAGTCCTGTGAGGTATATCAGGAGATTTGCTCCTCACAAAATAAGGAGGAGGTGACCGACAATGAGTAAGACTATGAACAAAACAACTGTTGGTAGAATTATGAAATATATAAAAAAGTATATGTTTTTCGTGATTCTTTCATTTGTGTGTGCCACAATTTCAGTTATAACAACCCTTGTAGGACCAATTCTTACCGGTAAGGCAATTGACGAACTTATTGGCCCAGGCAAGATAAACTTTTACGATGTAAAATGGTATATAACTTTATTTATAATTGCTATGTGTATTACTGTTTTAACACAGTGGATTATGAATGTGCTTAACAATCATATAACATATTCAGTGGTTAGAGATATAAGAATCGAGGCATTTAATCATTTGGAGAGCTTACCACTTTCCTATGTAGATTCCCACAAGCACGGTGATATTGTAAGCCGTATTGTGTCAGATATAGACCAGTTTGCTGATGGTTTACTTATGGGCTTTACTCAGCTTTTCACTGGTGTGGTTACCATAGTAGGTACTCTTGGCTTCATGCTTTACATCAATGTACCTATAGCTCTTGTGGTTGTAGTATTAACACCTATATCTCTCTTTGTCGCTTCATTCATAGCAAAGAGAACCTATAACTTATTCCAGAGTCAGTCAGAATCTCGTGGTGAGCTTACAGCTTTAGTTGATGAGATGATTGGTCAGCAAAAGATTGTTCAGGCCTTTGGATATGAGGATGACGCCTTAGATAGATTTGATAAAATTAATAACACTCTGGAAAAGGATAGTATGAATGCAACATTTTATTCATCCCTTACTAATCCTTGCACCAGATTTGTAAACAGTGTGGTATATACTGCAGTAGGTATTATAGGTGCCTTTTCGGCTATATCGGGAAAGCTCACTGTTGGACAGCTTACCTGCTTCCTTAGCTATGCTAATCAGTATACTAAGCCCTTTAACGAGATATCAAATGTTATTACAGAGCTTCAGAATGCCCTCGCCTGTGCAGGTAGAGTATTTGAGCTTATTGATGAGGAACCAGAGGTGGCTGAGCCTGGTGATGCGAAGGTGCTTTCAGAGGCTACAGGCGAGATTACTATAGAAAATGTTGATTTCTCCTATGTGCCAGAAAAAGAGCTTATCAAGGATTTAAATCTAAAGGTTAAGCCGGGTATGAGGGTAGCTATAGTAGGACCAACCGGATGTGGAAAGAGTACCCTTATCAATCTTCTGATGAGATTTTATGATGTAAATGAGGGAAGCATCAAGGTGGATGGCACTGATATTAGAAATATTACCAGAGAGAGTCTAAGAGATAACTATGGAATGGTACTTCAGGAAACATGGCTTAAGTCAGGTACCATCAAGGAAAATATTGCCTATGGTAATCCAAATGCTACTGATAAAGAAATAATTGAGGCCGCAAAGAAGGCCCATGCCCACAGCTTTATCAAACGTCTTCCTCAGGGCTACGACACTGTAATTACTGAAGATGGCGGAAACCTGTCTCAGGGTCAAAAACAGCTTCTCTGCATAACCAGAGTTATGCTTTTACTTCCACCGATGCTTATACTCGATGAGGCAACCTCATCTATAGATACAATGACAGAGATTCGTATCCAAAAAGCATTTAACAAGATGATGGAGGGAAGAACCAGCTTTATAGTTGCTCACAGACTTTCAACTATCAAGGAAGCAGATGTTATCCTTGTTATGAAGGATGGAAACATAATAGAACAGGGTTCTCATAAGGAACTTCTCAAGCAGAAGGGATTTTATTACAACTTATATAATGCCCAGTTTGCTCACTAGTGAGCCAAGTGGATTTCATGCGAAGCATGAAAAAAGACAGAATGATGAAGGATATTGTAAACTTGTTTACTAAATATTCTTCATTATTCTGTCTCTTTTTATGTTAACATAAAAATCCATTTGGCGAGCTATCCACACTGAGCAAGCGTAGCTTGCGAAGTGCTGGAATTGCTTGTAGTACTTGTGCATTGCATCTTATAAGACTTGGTCAGAGTCACTTGGTAAATATACCAAAATATCCTCTATGCGACAGCCTATAATTCTACATAAGTCGTTTAAGGTTTTTGTGCTAACATCCTTGTTGTGTTTTAGACGGTGTAAGGTACTATTGCTGATATTATGTTTGGTAGTAAGGGTGTACCAGTTTTCATTAGATAATTCTAAAGTTTTCCAAAATGGTTCATAACTTATCATACACAATTCTCCTAAAATACATTGATAAGTCAATGATAAAGTCACTTCATATACTTGAATATCTTCGATAAAACGAATATAATACATCCAATATAAAAATTTTAAAAAAATTTAAAAATCATAAAATCAAACCCCAAAATCTTGTATCTATATAGTATAAATCAAAAAAATACTTTTAGGAGGAAAGAAAAATGGATGTTATAAGTAAAATAAGAATCGGAGCACATATATCAACGTTATTGGCAGTGGTATTGACATTTGTTGATTATATTGTTGTAGTTGTTAAGTTGTGTAGGGCATCGGTTATATGGTACAACGCTTTGTTTTTAATGGACGAATATGAGGATGTAACACGAGCATTGCCACAAAGACCAATGGAGCTTTTTAATGATATTATATGGTTTAAAATAGCTTGTGTTTTATTGATAGTAGCACAGCTATTGCATATAGTGGCATATATGATTAACTTCGGCGGTATAAGGGCTATATTACTTCCGATTTTTTCACTGATTGGAGCAGTGGGAGTCGCATTAATTACTTTAGATTCATTAAATATTGTGCCTGTGTATGATCAAAAACAATTTTTTAACATAGATCAAAAAACATACGAAATTATGGTGATTTCATTATTGGTTGTGGCAACAATTGGAAGGCTTGTACTTTATGCTATTTGCAATGGGGAAGGTTATTTACGGTCTAATATTCAATTGTTTGTGCGTTCGCTATTTGTTCTTGGGGCTTGTCATTTAATTGTTATTGGATTAATGTTTTTAGCTATGTTTATTATTCTTTGCATTGTATCTATATTGCCACTTCCGGGAGATTTTCAGGAAAAACGAGATGCAGTTTTTGATTCGGCAGGTAATTTCATAGGTTGGTTTATTGATATGAGGTAGTTGATTTCAAGAATGTACAGTAGGAAGGGAAGTGGTTTTTATGACAAATCAAAACCAAAAAGAAAATAGAGTAAAAATTCCTTTGTTGTGGCAAGTGTTTAGAAATGAAGCATTAGAGATAAAGTTATCTCCAACAGTTATTGAAAGAATAAAGTTAAGATTAAAAGAAAAAATTAATAAGAAAAACGAAAAAAGTAGATGAAAATTCTAGGAGGAAAATATGAGAAACTATTACGAAGAAGACCAGAAATTATACCAGTCAGTGGCAAGTCTTATAGCAGGAGATATGGATAGCTACTATGTTATGTACGATTTATCAGTAAAATACATATACAAGATAATATATGACATAGTTAAGGACTATCATACTACAGAAGATTTGGTTCAGGAAACATACTTAACAGTATATAATAAGATTAATACCTTGCAGGATCCTAGCAAGTTTTATGCTTGGGCGGGTAGAATAGCAACTAATCTTACATTGCGTTATATCCAGAAAAATAATAGAGAACTTCTTACCCTAGATTCGGAGGATGGAGCATCAGAGTTTGCCTTTGAGGTAGCCGCTCAGGATAACGAGGCATTTATTCCGGAGAATATAGTGATGGATGCTGAAAAACAAAGAATTATAGCAGAGATAGTTGATGGCTTGTCTGTAGAACAAAAGATTACAGTGCAGTATTTTTATTACGAGGAAATGTCTGTGACGGAGATAGCAGAAGCTATGGGCTGTTCTAGAGGCACAGTTATGAGTAGACTTAATTATGCGAGAAAAGCCTTGAAGGTTGCCGTGGTTGAGATGTCTGAGAATATGAATACACCTCTTTACAGTCTCAGTGCTTTACCATTGTTCTACGTGGTATTCAGAGAGACTGTGGCACAGTTTGCATTTGCAGGTTATGCAACTGCTGCTTCAGCTGTAGGTGCATCTGCACAGGCAAGTGAGGGTGCAAAAGCTACAGGTATGGCGGCTAGCAGTGGTGGTGCAACCGCAGTTGGTGAAGTTGCCGCATCAACTGTAGCAAAGGGTGTTGCAGGCAAGGTTGGAGCAAGTCTTGGTTTAAAGATAGCTGCTGGTGTTGTGGCAACAGGACTTGCAGTAACAGGCGGAGTTGCCATACATAAGGCTGTAAAGGGTGGCATGGAGCCAAAGAAAATACCTATGGTTATATATATGGAGTCTGTTCCAAATACGGATACTGTAGACATTTTTGATGATACATATACTTATGAGTATATAAATGTTACTTATAATGATGAGGAGATAACTATCGGTTATGATGATGCCATATACGAATATGGAATTCAAGATTATGAGGCTCTATCACCAGAATTAGAACAGCTTCATGAAGAAGAATTTGAAAATGTAATTAATACCCCTTCAGAAGATTTGGGAGATGTTTTTGGTGATGAAATTGAATTTACTATAGATGAGGAAGAATTCACCTTGTACGTAGAAGATGTTCAGGTTGAAAATGGTGCGGATGGTTCAACTAGTATTATTATTACCGGTGAGTGCGAAACACCAGAAAATGTAGAGGATATATTTGCAGAGCATCAAGAAGAATATGAGAATACATTGAATGCATTAGAGGAAGAAGCACTTGAAATTCAAACACAGTGGGATGCAAAAAATGAGATTGTAAGAGAGTATTATATGGGAGTGTTACAGGATTTTTATCTCTATAATACTGATCCTTTTGGTAACAAGTTGGAATATTATGGTGATTATGCGTCAGAAACTTCCGTTTCGGTTGAACAATATGCAATTCATGATGTAGATGGTGATGGTTTAGTTGAACTTATCGTGAGACATGATCAGGGGGAAATAGTGTATGGCTATAATCCTGATACTCAGGTAGTTGTGGAAGAATATAAGTCTGGTGGCGGTGTACTTGGTGAGTCATATGATTTTTATGATACAGGATATATAGTGAGTGAATATTATGGTATTACAAGCATAGTTAAATGGGATGAGAGTTCTGATGTATACAATGCAAAAGAGAAAATATGGAGCTGTATTGGAATTACGTATTTTGTATATGGAGAAATCGGTTCATATATGTTCTATGAAAATTTAAATAATCCTGATTATATAGCTCAGGAAGAAGAACTTTTAAATACTTACGACAAGGATGGCGATGGTCAGATATGGATTGAGTGTGAGTATACTGAGAACCATGAAAGAGTTGTTGTAGCATATTATGACAATGCAGAATATGAGACAAAGCTTAATCAGGTTATGCAAGGTGGCAAGAAAGTCGAACTGGAATTTATTGATATAAACACAATTGCAGAAAATGTAGATATGACAGATATGGGCAATGACCAGTATATGAAGATTGTAGAAGATTTTTACCTCCATCAAACCGACCCATTTGGTAACTATTACGAACATAATGATAATGTTCAGAGTTGGGCTGAAATCTATGACTATGCTATCTGTGATGTGGACGGAGATGGCATTGAGGAGCTTATAATAAGATATGGTAGATATTTAAAGATTTACCAGTATGATGAGAGCACTATGCAGGTTAAAGAGGAATTTAGTTGGGAACCAGATACTACCACAGTAGAAGCTATAGATTTCTATGAGAATGGATATTATATAACACATGGACACGAGAATCGTGTTCGAAAAATTGATTCAGTATCATTGTTTTTCCAATATTATGATTTTGGAAGTATACAATGGAATCATGATCATGGGAATGATTCCATAACTGATGAAGAGTATCTTGCTTTATATGATAAGGATGGAGACGGTGTTATATATTATGTGCAAATATTGGGTGAAGATTATCGTATTACCGATTTGGTTTATTACGATAATGCGGAATTAGAAGCAAAGATTTCGGAGGTTACAGGTGGTAGTAAACCTCTCGATATTGAATTCATAGATATGTCAACAGTAGTTAATCAATAATATAAGTCGAAGAGAAAGGAGATTAATCCATAGCCATAAAAAATGGATAATCGGATTATATGTGAAAATATGAAAAAAATAGAATATCAAATCAAAAACATTATGTTATTAATTTCAATGTTTGCAGTATTTTTTGCCCTTACCGGATGTGGGAAAAAAGGTGAAAGTACAACAGGAGAAAATATTGCTACAGAAAGTGATGCCAGTGCAACAGATGCAACCCAAACAGCTTCTACGGAAATGCCTGAGCCTGAGAAGGATATATTAGAGTTATCTGCGGATGAATATTATGTAGATTACCCAATCAGCTTAGATAAGAATGATGTGGAACATAGTGGCAAGCAGGTATATGTAAAAATTCCACCACACCTTAATTTTTATCCCAATGGAAAAAATGTTGTGCATGGTACAAATTTAGAAGCCTATAATACAATAAATTACTTTATTACAAATCTTTCCATGGATACGGAAAATGTAGTTTCAACAGCGTGGGTATCTTATGAAATAGTTAACGATTACTCCTTTATTAATTACTGTATAGAAGGGGAAGTGTCTGGGTTTAATTATGAGGTTGGAGAACCGGAAGAATGGGACAATGGAATTACTGCATATAAGGTAGATATGGTCTATGATGGTGGCGATAAAACTACATTTTATGCATTGTATTATCCATTGGATGAGGTTAATACCATACTGGTATACATTGATGGATTTATCGGAACCCTTTATGCATATGGTGATGGCGAGTTGCCAGATGAACATGAGGAGATATTAAATTTTTATCGTACTGAGAAAAAGCCTTTTATTGTGGTAGACCCAGAAGAGGTAGAGGTAATTGTAAGTGATAATATTGATGATTCTTCATATGAAGTAAATGAAGAATCTAATCAGGCATCAAATGAAAAACCTATTACGGAAACAGTTACATCATCAGAATCTAGTGTGGAAACATCACATGTGGATAGTGGCGTTGATGAAACATATACGCCATCTGATTATACGACTCCATCTGCTTCAGAGGGGACTCAATCTACATGTAGTCATGCATATGGATATGGCGAAATTAATTGCATGCTTTGTGGGGAACCACACACCCATGACTGGAAAATCGTTGTTCAGACTAACACAGGTGTAGAAATAACTCCTGATGAAGATTTTTGCTGTCACAGCGGATGGTATTTTGACACTTATGAAGAACTTCGAGCTCATATGGATATTCCAAATGTTCATGGTATGGTGTACTTGAATGATGGCTCAAATGGAGTTACATCAGTATCGCCTGACTATACTGGAGATGTTGATTTTTATGCGTGCTGTCACGGCTGGGCGAACTGTGCAGGAGATGGAGAAGGAGAACGTATTGAGTACGAGATAACACAAGAAGTACAGTTTTGTAAACTTTGTGGTGTCCGTGGAGAAGCCACTGATATAGGGGAACGAGTTATAATATCACATACATATGATGATTAGAAGAAAAAGAGGAGTATGTTATATAGGTGGTTTAGCGTAATATTAAGTTAAAACATAAATGACAAAATAAATAAGCTGTGATATAATTAGCTTATGTGGCGTATATATATACGAACTAAATTTTTACATGTAGGAGGGGAATTATGTTTCAGTTAAACAATTTTTATGACAACAACAATATGGTATGTATTAACCAGTTAGGTCAGTACAAGGTTTTTGAGCATCAGAAGGATTTATCAGTTTCACCATATGCTGCAGAGACAGCTTATTTCTCAGCAGAGATGAATGTTAAGAAGCGTCAGGTGCTTGTAGAGATGAACAATACAGGATGTACAGTTCAGGCAGGCGCTATGCAGTGGATGCTAGGTAATCTTCAAATGCAGTCAGGTGTAAAGGGAGTAGGTGGATTCCTTGGCGGTATGGTTAAGGGAGCTGTAACAGGAGAGTCAGCAGTTAAGCCTGAATACTTTGGACAGGGTATTATGATGCTTGAGCCTACATATAAGCACATTATTATGGTAGATGTAGCACAGTGGGGTTCTATCGTACTTGATGATGGACTTTTCCTTGCTTGTGACAGCACAGTACAGAATAAGGTAACTGCAAGAAGTAATCTTAGCTCTGCAGTACTTGGTGGAGAAGGATTGTTTAATACAATGCTTACAGGACAGGGTATTGCGGTACTTGAGAGTCCAGTTCCTCAGAATGAGCTTATTCAGTTTAATCTTCAGGATGATGTGGTTAAGATTGATGGTAATATGGCTATTGCATGGTCAGGAAGCCTTGAATTTACAGTTGAAAAATCAGGAAAGAGCCTTCTCGGTTCTGCTGTATCTGGTGAAGGTCTTGTAAACGTATATCGTGGTACAGGTACTATCCTTATGGCACCAACTGCATAATAAGGAGGTAAGTGGATATGGTATATAGCAGCTTGATGAATAACGAAAATATAACTACAAAGTCACAGCTTGGTGGTTTTCAGGTTTTAGAGTATGTAAAAGATATGAGTGTTACTCCTGGTTCATCTAAGACAGAGTATTACTGTGCTAAGATGAATATAAACAAGCGTCAGGTACTCCTTAACATGAATGGCAATGGTTACACTGTACAGGCAGGTGCTATGCAGTGGATGAGTGGTAACATTCAGATGTCATCAGGAGTTAAGGGAGTAGGTGGATTCCTTGGCGGTATGGTTAAGGGAGCTGTAACAGGAGAGTCAGCAGTTAAGCCACAGTATTCTGGATATGGTCAGATGATGCTTGAGCCTACATATAGACACATACTTCTCACAGACCTTGCAGAGTGGGGCGGAAGTGTTGTTCTTGATGATGGACTTTTCCTTGCTTGTGATAACACTGTAAATGTTCAGGTTACAGCTAGAAGTAACCTTAGCTCAGCAGTACTTGGTGGAGAGGGCTTATTTAACACTATGCTCACAGGCCAGGGTATTGCAGCCTTAGAGTGTGTGGTTCCAAAGGAAGAGCTTATTGAGATTAATCTTCAGAATGATGTTATGAAGATTGATGGCAACATGGCTGTTGCTTGGTCAAATACTCTTGAATTTACAGTAGAGAAGTCAGGAAAGAGTCTTATGGGTTCAGCTGTATCAGGTGAGGGTCTTGTCAATGTATATCGCGGTACAGGTAAGATTTGGATGTGCCCAGTAGTTCCTAAGTGGCAGGGTTCACTTGGAGAAACAGCACCAAATCAAAATGCATCTTCAGGTAGAACAGGCTCAGCCGTTGCAAAGAATGATGCGCCAAGCAAGATAGAGACTGTATCTAAGATTATGGATATGTTTAGTTAATATGTATGTTTTAACCGTCGTGATATTGTATCACGGCGGTTTTCTTGTTATAATCTTTATTATATTAGGAGGGGTTGTATGGGAAGAATAATTGGATTTATCATATGGCTTATATGTTCTTTGATATTTGTTTTCATAGGTATTGCTGCCCTTAGAGCTAAGGAACCGGTAGGTTTTTTTGCCCAGAGCGAGCCACCAAAGGTAAAGGATGTAAAGGCGTATAATAGGGCTGTAGCTAAGATATGGTTTTTCTTTGCCACAGGTATGTTTATTATAGGATTACCACTTATTTTTGCTAAACAAAATTCTCCTTTGTTTATCATACCAATATTAGGTGCTATGTTTTTATCTATAGCTATATGTGTAATGTATATATCTGTAGAAAAAAAGTATAAAGAATAGGGGGTATAAGCTATGGGTAATAAGATAGTATATAGAATCATAGATATCATCTGTCTTTTGACTCTTATCGGTACAGTGGTATGGCTTATTATATATTGGGACAATATGCCAGATGAGATAGCCATGCACTACAATGCGGCGGGGGAGATAGATAGGACATCAAGTAAAAAAGATATAATTATGCTTCCGATTATGAGTTTTCTTATGTATGGTATTATGTTTTTTGTAGAGCATATACCAGGGGCGTGGAATACTGGTGTGAAGGTTACACCTGAAAATTCAGCTAGAGTGTATAGGATTATAAGAAGAATGTTAGCTATATTAAAAGTTGTTTTAGTAATGACATTTACAATGATGACTATATTTAGTGCCCTTTGTAAGAGTATGCCTGTGTGGTTTTTACCGGTGGAACTTGTTCTTATTTTTGGAACAATTATATGGCATATTATCAGCTTATATAGGAATCAGTAAAATATTTAGTAAAATAATTTTTATTGAAAACTACATAACACTGTGCTACAATAACACAGTTTGAAAGATTATAATGCAATTCATCTTGTGGTGGGTTGCATTTAGCTTGTTTGGAAAAAGAGGTTTAGTTATGAAGACAAAGAGAGAAGACGTTAGAAATGTGGCAATAATTGCCCATGTAGATCATGGTAAGACAACACTTGTAGACGAGTTACTTAAGCAAAGCGGTGTTTTTCGTGAGAATCAGGAAGTTGCAGAAAGAGTAATGGACTCAAATGATATCGAGAGAGAAAGAGGAATCACGATTCTTGCTAAGAATACTGCGGTAACTTATGGAACAACCAAGATTAATATCATTGATACTCCTGGACATGCGGACTTTGGCGGCGAGGTTGAGCGTGTTCTTAAGATGGTTGATGGTGTAATTCTTGTAGTTGATGCATTTGAAGGTGCTATGCCACAGACTAAGTTCGTTCTTAAGAAAGCTTTGGAATTAGATTTAAATGTTATAGTATGTGTCAATAAAATTGACAGACCTGAGGCACGTCCAGCAGAGGTTGAGGAAGAAGTATTGGAGCTTCTTCTTGAGCTTGATGCAAATGATAAGCAGCTTGACAGTCCATTTATATATGCATCTGCAAAAGCTGGTATTGCTTCATATTCTGCAGACGAACCGGGCACTGACATGAAGCCATTATTTGAGACAATCTTGGAACATATTCCTGCCCCAACTGGTGACCCTGAAGCAGGTACTCAGATTCTTATCAGTACTATAGATTACAATGAATATGTGGGTAGAATCGGCGTAGGAAAGGTAGACAATGGAACTATTAAGCTCAATCAGGAGGCTGTTATAGTAAATGCCCACGAACCGGACAAAAAGGTTAAGGTTAAGATAGGTAAGCTCTATGAGTTTGAAGGACTTAACAAGGTAGAAGTTACTGAGGCTAGTATCGGTTCTATAGTAGCTATATCAGGTATTGCAGACCTTCACATAGGAGATACAATTTGTTCGCCTGAAAATCCTGAATCAATTCCTTTCCAGAAGATATCAGAGCCAACAATAGCTATGCATTTCATGGTAAATGATTCACCGCTTGCAGGTAAGGAAGGTAAGTTTGTAACTTCAAGACATATAAGAGACAGACTTTTTAGAGAGCTTAACACAGATGTATCTCTTAGAGTTGAGGAGACAGACACTACAGAAAGCTTTAAGGTTTCTGGTAGAGGAGAGCTTCATCTTTCTGTTCTTATTGAAAATATGAGAAGAGAGGGATATGAATTTGCCGTAAGTAAGGCAGAGGTTATCTATAAGGAAGATGAGAAGGGTAAGAAACTTGAACCTTTTGAGATAGCAGTAATAGATGTGCCAGATGAATTTTCAGGTACAGTTATAAATATGCTTAATAATCGTAAGGGAGAGCTTCAGGGTATGGCTCCAACGGGAAATGGAACAACCCGTCTTGAATTTAGCATACCTTCACGTGGCCTTATTGGTTTTAGAGGCGACTTTATGACTGCAACCAAGGGAAATGGTATCCTAAATACTATATTTGATGGTTATGATTTATACAAAGGGGATATGAATTACAGAAGTCAGGGCTCCCTTATAGCTTACGAATCAGGTGAGTCCATCACTTATGGTCTCTTCAATGCTCAGGAAAGAGGAACTTTATTTATTGGAGCAGGAGAGCAGGTATATGGTGGTATGGTTGTAGGCCAGTGTGGTCGTTCAGAAGATATAGAAGTAAATGTCTGCAAGAGAAAGCAGCTTACCAATACAAGAGCTTCTGGTTCAGATGAGGCCCTTAAGCTTACCCCACCTAAGATTCTTAGTCTTGAACAGGCCCTTGACTTTATTGATACAGATGAGCTTCTTGAGATTACTCCAAAGACCATCCGTATCAGAAAGAAAATCCTTGATCCAACTCTTCGTATGAGAGCCAAGAGGGCTATGCAGACAAATTAAGTAAGACTTATATCCCCTACACAGACTTATCCTTATTTTGATAGGTTTGCGTAGGGGTTTAGTTTACAAAAAACCATCTTAGTTCGTGGCGTTTGCTTACATTTAGCTTATCGAAGATTCGGTAAGCTAATTTTTTTACATAGTTGTAGGAGTAGTTTAGCTCATCGGCAATTTCTTGGTTGGTGTACCCAAGGGCAATCATTTTTCC
>JAGBBM010000110.1 GCA_017938485.1 Lachnospiraceae bacterium | reverse complement strand
TACATCATAGGTGTATGTGGTAAGTATACCATCACTGGTCTTTTCTTGCAAGATTCTTCCCATGCAGTCATAGGTGTATTCTGCCTGAGTATTGCCCTCTCCGTTAGTTACTTTTATTAACTGGTTCATAAGGTCATACTCATAGTAGGTCTTGTTACCCAGTTCATCTGTGTAGGATATTACGTTACCCATACTGTCATATCCGTAACTTACCCCTACTGTCTTTACCTCTCCCGTAAGGATATCTGTCACCTGTGTGGATATGGTTAGTGGGTCTCCTGCCGGATCGTAGGTGGTAGTTATCATCATAGCTGTAGCCTGTTACGTTTCCGTAGATGCCTGTGGAGGATGGTATTCTCTACCCCTATGTACCTTTGCGTAGTTACAATGAATGTGTACCTATGCCCCTATACCCCAGATACTCACAAGCTAACTTCAGATGCTCTGATACCATTCTCTCTGTAATAGCAAACAACCTAGCTTTGGAGCCTACCCCATATTTGCAGGCATACTCAACTATTATGGCATATACCTCAACTGGCACTATGAAATCTCTGTACTTCCCAGTCTTCTTCTCATAGATATTAATTCTGTATTTGTCACCAACCCTTACAAAAGAATCAAGCGTAAGTCTCAGTACATCTGATATTCTCAAACCCAAGTTTCTCTCAAGCTGTAAAGCCATAGCTATTCTTGGGTTTGGCTTATGACTGATACCTCCAAACTCAAAGCCATCTCTAATGGTCTCAATAATAGCATCATACTCATTGTCTTCAATCGGTCTTGTAGTTTTATTCATGATACCCCCACCTTCCTAATACTTACTTCCTAATTTTTCGATTGAAACTTTCTATCGTTTCAGACTACCCCAATGAGCATGGCATGAAATAAGAATACTTCCTTAATTGGAACAATTACGAAGTTCATCTTTCTTCCCTTCCCATTATCCATTCCCATTACTCATCCATATATACTACCCCCAGCTGACATTGTCACATACCAATCTGACAATATAGGAAATTGGAAAACTGGTTTTATTTTTAATTGGTTTTTGAATTTTGAAAACTGCTTGAAATATAATAACTTGAAGAATATAAAGATACGGTTACGAATAATCTGGATACCTACTTCCCCATATCAGTTAAAAATCTTATGATGTTTTTCCCTATTTGGAAGCAAAATTTGTAAATTTATTACCCCTCATGGATATATTTATCTGGAATATTCCCGAATACAAGTTGCTTTTTCAAATCTTATATACTACCAAGAGCCAGCTGTTACAGCTGGCTCTCTAAAGTCTAAATATTTACTTAGATATAAAAACAACACGCGTTCTAATCACTAAGAAAGAATACTCTTTCTAATCTAGGACATACTAAAGTCAACTTATAATACATATTATCGTTGCAGCTCGTCTCCAGTTTTGTTGTCTATGAATTTTTTCTTTCCATCCTTTTCTACTAATTCCACATCAGTTCCCACTTTACAATTATATATTGCAAGAATTGCCGGCTCAATATTAGCTACTGTATTAAAATCACATATACACATATTTTCAGCTTTATTCAAATACTCCTCTGTATCAATGTCTGAAAGAAATCTCCACCCGTTATCAACTTCATTTAATGATTCTTCCCTAACACACCATTTTAACTTTCCCTTGTGATTTAATATGTTTTTAGAAACTATGCATCCTCCAGCATTTGAGATAAAATTAACTATTTCACTCATATTTTTTCAACCTTTCTAGCAAACTTGTTCTGTATGGCATTTGTTCAGCAAGTTCCAACGGCGTTTTTCCCCATGAATTCTTACAATTAACCAAAATGTTTTTCTGTGCAAACCAGATTTGATATATTGGCTCAAGCTCATCATCACTATATTTCAAATTAATCAAATACTGTAATGGTACTCTTCCTTTATCATCCAGTTGATTTATATTTACTCCCATATCAATTAATCTTTTGCTCAATTCTGCCGTTTGCTTTATATTATGGTGCGTTCTTGACAATAAAATATGTAATAGATTTTCATGATTCTCATTTATTACATCAACTTCAGCACCTTTATTAATTAAAAAATCTGTTATCAAATAACGACTTTCAACATCATTATTAGATAATGCATAAAATAACAATGATTTACCTTTATATAATTTTTTTTCATCACCTTCATTATAACTTAAAATAAAATCATCATATTTCTTCATTTTTGCTATTAAACTGACATCCATTTTTTTCTCCTTTATTCATACTTATGACTGCGATTATTACTTGGCAATTCAGGTCTATAATTATCAGGGTCATTATACCAATCAACAAATTCTTTTGTCGTTAATTCGCCATTCATATACAAATCATGAACATCCGAATACTTTGCCTCTGGAATATGCCCCATATCCCATACTCCTTTTCTAGATTCTCCAGGTGTCCAATTAATAACCTCACCAGTATTCGGATCTCTAACTAGACCATCTGGACCCTTTGCATTCTCCCATACTTCCTCAACAACACCTTTCCTAAACGAAGGTCGACTGTTAGTATATGGTTTTGTGCTAGGGTTAGTACCACCCTCACCAACACTCAACTCATACCCCTTCAGTGCCTCGTCCACTACATAAGGATCTGTGTCGGCTATCTCAACTTTAACTGATTTTTGAATAATTTCAGTTGCCTCATCCAGAGTATCTGGTATCTTGCTAGTATAATGTGCCGTAGCTCCAAGCTGGGTTCCACCAAGGGCAAGTATGGCTACCTCCCCTACTGTTCCCCATGTAAATTTCTCACCATTCACAAGGTACTTTTCCAACATTTTGTTTGTATATGTACCTACATCCCATGATGCAAAGACTATTGCTGATGCATGGGCTCCCACATCCACAAGCTCTACTACTCCCTGGGCAACGTTTCCATATCTGCCAAG
>JAGBBM010000015.1 GCA_017938485.1 Lachnospiraceae bacterium | reverse complement strand
TATATCTCTCGCATCTGTCTAAGGTACGCCAGTCCCTCATTACTATATCCAAGTAAAGCATTTGGACATGCCATAGATATTCTTGAAAAAAGGCCGTTGATGTCCATTTCACTATAACTATGTAATTTTACATTGAAACCTCCTGTTGCAGTATATACCATAAGATTTCTTTCAATTGGAATAAAAACAAAATGTCGCTTCGATATATACACAAGATATACATCCTCAAGATATGATATATCTGTAATTGATTTCTTACTTGCAATACATCTATCAGATATTATAATATATTCGTCCTCATATATCTTGTTAGCCATCAAATTATCTGCCTGTTCAAGTAAATGTGGTTTTCTCTTAAATATACCATTTTTCATTGGATTAGCGAAGCTTCTACTACCAAACACTAATAATAATACACCAATTAATAAAAAAAGTATTATAATAAACCATTCTTCGATTAACAAGTAATTTCTATTATTAAAAGCACTCCCAAAAGCAAAAATAACAAAATGGAAAACTCCAATAATAATAAACAAACCACCCGTTATCATAAAACATACTGCAGACTTTATAATTTTATTGAAAACTAGTTCTCTACCCATAAAATCTATCACCACAATACATATAATTACAAATAAAATTATAATATATTATACCCCACAAAACAAGTGTAAAAGAAAAACAGGCTGGTACAAACCAGCCTGTATATATAAATAGTAAAATAGCAATTTTAGTAGCAAACAATCTTGCCAAAGTCAGCCTTAAGTGATGCTCCACCAACAAGACCACCATCAATGTTTGGCTGTGCAAATAACTCAGCTGCGTTACCTGCATTAACAGAACCGCCGTACTGGATACGAACAGCATCTGCAGTAGCCTGATCATACATCTCGGCGATGCACTCTCTGATACCCTTACATACTTCCTCAGCCTGCTCAGTTGTAGCAGTCTTACCAGTACCGATAGCCCAGATTGGCTCGTAAGCGATAACAATATCCTTAACCTGATCAGCTGTAACATCTACAAGGTCAGACTTAATCTGGAATCTAATCCAGTCCATAGTTACACCCATCTCTCTCTGCTCAAGCGACTCACCACAGCAAAGGATTGGAGTAAGGCCTGCGGAAATTGCCTTCTTAACCTTCTTGTTAAGTAAAGCATCGTCTTCCTTGAAGTAATCTCTTCTCTCTGAGTGACCGATGATTACATACTTAACACCAGCGTCAACAAGCATAGCTGCTGAAATCTCACCAGTATAAGCTCCGCTCTCCTCAAAGTACATATTCTCAGCACCAACCTGTACATTTGAGCCCTTAACAGCCTCAACTACAGGAACAATATCAATTGCAGGAACACAGTAAACAACATCAACATCATCGTTCTTTACAAGTGGCTCAAGCTCTGCAACAAGCTTAACAGCCTCACTTGGAGTCATGTTCATCTTCCAGTTACCTGCGATAATCTTCTTTCTTGCCATAATCTTTATCTCCTAATTCACTTATATTTCTTACTTATGCGACTTCAACTAAGCTCAAGCTACGTCTTCGACTCGCTTGTCGCTAAGTTTTCGCTGCATAAATTCGAACTAAATTCGCAAGGCACCTTACGGCACCTTGCTCATTAAGGTCTTATTTATCATTAGCTGCTGCTACACCAGGAAGCTCCTTACCCTCAAGGAACTCAAGTGAAGCACCACCACCAGTTGAAATGTGGCTCATCTTGTCGCCATATCCAAGCTGGTTAACAGCTGCTGCTGAATCACCACCACCGATGATTGTTGTAGCATCAGTCTCAGCAAGTGCTGCTGCAACTGCCTTAGTACCTACAGCAAGTGTTGGGTTCTCAAATACACCCATAGGTCCATTCCAAACAACTGTCTTAGCTGTCTTAACAGCCTCTGAGAACATCTCAACAGTCTTTGGTCCGATATCACAACCCTCTTTGTTTGCATCCATCTTATCAGCATCACATACAACTGTATCAACTGGCGCATCAATTGGATTAGGGAAATCATCAATCATAACTGAGTCAACTGGAAGCATAAGGTTCTTACCAAGCTTCTCAGCCTTCTCCATCATTTCCTTACAGTAATCAATCTTAGTGTCATCTACAAGTGACTTACCAATCTCATATCCCTTAGCCTTAAGGAATGTGTAAGCCATACCACCACCAATGATAAGTGTATCACACTTCTCAATTAAGTTAGAGATAACGTTGAGCTTGTCAGCAACCTTAGCACCACCAAGGATAGCAACGAAAGGTCTAACTGGGTTCTCTACTGCATTGCCAAGGAAATCGATTTCCTTCTGCATTAAGTAACCAACAACTGCTGTGTCAACAAGCTGTGCAACACCAACATTTGAGCAGTGTGCTCTATGTGCAGTACCGAAAGCATCATTTACAAATACATCACAGATTGAAGCTAAATCCTTAGAGAAAGCCTCTCCGCACTTAGTCTCCTCAGCTCTGAAACGAGTGTTCTCAAGAAGAATAACATCTCCATCATTCATAGCCTCAACTGCAGCCTTAGCGTTAGGACCAACAACCTCAAGGTCAGCTGCAAACTTAACTTCCTGTCCAAGAAGCTCTGAAAGACGAGCTGCTACAGGAGCTAAAGTCTTAGTAACCTTATCTTCTTCAGTCTTAACTTTTCCAAGGTGTGAGCAAAGGATAACCTTACCACCATCAGCAATTAACTTCTTGATAGTTGGAAGAGCTGCTACAAGACGGTTCTCATCTGTAATCTTACCTTCCTTTAATGGTACGTTGAAATCACATCTGCAAAGAACACGAAGTCCCTTTACATTGATATCATCTACTGATTTTTTGTTTAATGACATATGTTTGTCCTCCTAGTTTGTTTTTCTAAAAAAAGGTCCGGTCCAAAAGACCGGACCCATTAGGTCTGAAATAAAAACTTAAATAAATTAAGCTAACTCAGCGAAGTACTTAATAGTTCTAACCATCTGGCTAGTGTATGAGTTCTCGTTGTCATACCATGATACAACCTGAACCTCGTAAAGGTCATCAGCGATTGGAGCTACCATAGTCTGAGTAGCATCGAATAATGAACCGAATCTCATACCAACAACATCTGAAGATACAAGCTCTTCCTCAGTGTAACCAAATGACTCTGAAGCAGCAGCCTTCATAGCAGCGTTGATGCCTTCCTTAGTTACGTTAGCACCCTTAACAACTGCAGTAAGGATTGTAGTTGAACCAGTTGGAACTGGAACTCTCTGTGCAGAACCGATAAGCTTTCCGTTTAACTCTGGGATAACAAGACCGATAGCCTTAGCAGCACCAGTTGAGTTAGGAACGATATTAACTGCAGCAGCTCTTGCTCTTCTGAGGTCACCCTTTCTGTGTGGACCATCAAGAACCATCTGATCACCAGTGTAAGCATGGATAGTTGCCATGATACCTGACTGAATTGGAGCGTAATCGTTAAGAGCCTTAGCCATAGGAGCTAAACAGTTAGTTGTACATGAAGCAGCTGAGATGATAGTGTCATCTGCTGTTAAAGTCTTCTCGTTAACGCTGTATACGATAGTTGGGAGGTCGTTACCAGCTGGAGCTGAAATAACTACCTTCTTAGCACCTGCATCAATGTGAGCCTGTGACTTAGCCTTTGATACATAGAAACCAGTACACTCAAGTACTACGTCTACGTCAAGCTCGCCCCATGGAAGCTCAGCTGCATTAGCCATTGCGTAAATCTTTAATGTCTTACCACATACTGTAATTGTACCAGCCTCATCATCTGCTGAAACCTGATCAGCGTACTGATACTTACCCTGTGATGAATCATACTTTAATAAGTGTGCAAGCATTGAAGGCTTTGTTAAGTCGTTGATTGCTACAACCTCATATCCTTCAGCATCAAACATCTGTCTGAATGCAAGACGACCGATACGTCCAAAACCATTAATTGCTACTTTTACTGCCATTTTTTATTCCTCCTAAGTTTTGAAATAATAATGATTTATAAATACTGCTCGGCAAGCAGTAATTAAGCTGTGATATTCACACAAAGACATCATACCTTTTTCTAGAACAAAATTCAAGTGTTAAATTAGCAAATTTTGCTCTTTTTTTTGACAAGGTATATTATATTGTGATTTTTAATAATCTATTCATTTATTTACTCGGTGTATTATTGAAAAGTAACAAAAAACTTTGTATAATGATTTAGGTGTATTAATAAATACTCTTATTATTTATCATTAACATAGGAGAAAATATATGATTTTTCCGGATTATCACTTACACTCTGACTTCTCTGCAGATTGTGTCACAAATATAAATGATATCATCAAATCCGCAAAGGATAAAGCTCTGTCATCTATCTGTATTACAGACCACTATGATATGGATTTTCCTGTTCTCCCAGAGAACCCAGATATAAGATTTGAATTAGATTACCAGCACTACTATCCTACTTTATCTGAGTTAAGAAACTCTCTCTTGCCAGATTTTGATTTACGAATAGGAATAGAGCTAGGTATCACAGCTGAAAACATTTCACATGTGACAGAATTCGCCAAGTCTCATAAAGAGTACGATTTTTTCATTGCCAGCTCCCACTTAGTTGACAATATGGACCCATATTACCCTTCATATTTTGAAGAAAAAACTGAAATCGAAGCATATCGACGTTATTTTGAAACAATTCTTTTTAATGTTACTCATTTTAAAGATTACAATGTCTATGGACATTTAGATTATATTCTGCGATATGGTCCAAATAAAGCCAATAATTTTTCAATCAAGGATTATCAGGATATATTCGAAGAGATATTTAAAATCATGGTATATGATGGCAAGGGAATTGAAATTAATACAGGTAGCCTATATAAAAATATGGCTTTCCCACACCCACATGCTGACATATTGAAGCTATATAAGGCTGCTGGTGGTGAGATTATTACCGTTGGTTCTGATGCACATTTCCCTGAACATATAGGCTATGGCTTTGATGTGGCAAGAACCATTCTTCTTGAGCAGGGATTTAAGTACTACACAACCTTTTCTTTGCAAAAGCCTACCTTTATACCCATTGTCTAGATTATGATTATTTTTCAAAAAAAATGTGGAAGATATTACTCTTCCACATTTTTTTAATATTCTTCCTCTTCTTCGTGTTCACCGATATCTGACTTTGGCTTTTCTAAGCCCTCGATTACGATACCATTTTTCTCTGCATAATCCCAAAGAGCTGCGTGAATAGCTTCCTCAGCAAGCAAAGAACAATGAACCTTTACTGGTGGAAGCCCATCAAGAGCATCCATAACTGCTTTATTAGTTACTTCTAAAGCTTCATAGATAGTCTTACCCTTAACAAGCTCTGTAGCCATACTACTTGTAGCAACTGCAGCACCACAACCGAAGGTCTTAAACTTAACATCTTGAATAACCTGATTATCATCAATATCAAAATATATTCTCATGATATCGCCACATTTGGCATTACCTACTGTACCTACACCACTGGCATTTTCAATCTCTCCTACATTCCTAGGATTTTGAAAATGATCCATTACTTTTTCGCTATACATATCTATATTTCCTCCTAAATTCAAGTGTTATCTTTTGCTGGCTCTAATAAAATCCTCATACAAAGGAGACATATTACGAAGTCTTTCAACAATACGCTTTAAGTTGTCAATTACATAATCAATATCTTCCTTTGTGTTCTCGTGTCCCAAAGTAAGTCTTAAGGAACCATGGGCAATCTCGTGAGGAAGTCCAATGGCAAGAAGTACATGAGAAGGATCAAGAGAACCTGAGGTACAAGCAGAACCACTAGAACCACAAATGCCTGCCATATCAAGCATAATAAGAAGTGACTCACCTTCAATAAACTGGAAACTAAAATTAGCATTATTAGGCAATCTTTTTGTTCTGTGACCATTTAATCTTGTATATGGAATCTCAGCCATAACTCTTTCAATAAGATAATCTCTAAGCTCCATCTCGTAAGCTTCTCGTTCCTTCATAGTGTTAACAGCAATCTCAACAGCCTTGCCTAAGCCTACTATACCAGGTACATTTTCAGTTCCAGCACGACGTGCTCTTTCCTGACCACCACCGTGAACGAGATTTCTAATCTTAATTCCCTTTCTAATATAAAGGAATCCTACGCCCTTTGGTCCATTTAACTTATGTCCACTAGCAGAAAGCATATCAATATTCATCTCTTCAACATCGATTGGAATCTGTCCATAGGCCTGAACTGCATCTGTGTGGAAAAGAATTCCCTTTTCCTTTGCAATAGCACCAATTTCCTTAATAGGCTGAATGCTTCCAATCTCGTTATTGGCAAACATAACTGATATAAGTATAGTATCAGGTCTAATAGCATTTTTAAGCTCATCCATCTTTACTATACCATTTTCATCTACTCCAACATAAGTAACCTCATAGCCCTCTTTTTCAAGAAATTCACAGGTATGAAGAATAGCGTGATGCTCAATCTTTGTTGTAATTATGTGTTTACCCTTATTTGCATAGGTTCTAGCAGTTTCCTTAAGGGCCCAGTTATCTGACTCTGAACCTCCAGCAGTAAAATAAATGTTAGCAGGGTCTGTATTAAGAGACTCTCCTATTATCTTTCTTGCATCTGCGATAGCTTCTTTGCTCTGATTGGAAAAACCATACACACTGGATGGGTTACCAAATTTATCTGTAAAATATGGCAGCATAGCTTCTACAACTTCAGGTCTGGTTGCAGTTGTAGCTGCGTGGTCTAAATATATAAATTTATCCATGATAAATACTCCTTTATAAATTCAGGTTATAATATTCTTCCTGCTAGCCTACCTTATCACTATGATTTACCAATGTCAATAAGACAAAACCTCAAATCAGTGTTATTGAAAAATATTATCAGTAATATGCTTAAAACCAAGCTAATATACTGTAAAAAGACTCTTTTTCGAGGTGAGTATTTTGTCAAAAAAGACAATAATTAAAGGAACCTTAATACTTACCATCACCGGCATAGCCACAAAACTTTTAGGATTCTATAATAGAATATTCTTAACCCGTCTCATAGGTGTAAAGGAGCTTGGAGTTTATCAATTAATTTTCCCTGTATATGTCCTTGCCATTTCCTTTTGTTGTCAAGGTATTGCAACCTCTCTTACAAAGCAAGTTTCATACTATACAGGAAAAAAAGAAAAAGCAAATTCAAAATCTGTATTTAAGCTTGCTCTACTGTTATCATTTTCCTTAAGTATACTCGCCTTTTTTACAATGAATTTGTTCTCAGACTATATAAGTACATACCTGCTAAAGAACAGGGATTGTTCCCCCTTGTTAAAAATCATTTCCTTATCTATCCCCTTCGTGGCAGTAAAAACTTGTATAAATTCATATCTTGTAGGTATGGATAAACCAGAATACCACGGATTATCTCATTTCACAGAACAAATTATAAGAATAGGTACTGCATATCTTCTTTCAATACTTTGGGTTGGTAACATAATTGGAGCAAAGCTTGCTGTTGTTGCTGTTATATCTGGGGAAATATTTGCCTCAATTCTTTCAATCATCCTATACTTTAGATATAACAAGAAATATGATACAAAAAGCAAGAAAATTCAAGCGTCAAATATCCAAATCAGACGTAAATTTCTATCCGATGCCCTGCCTATAACCTCAACAGGCCTTATGCTTACTATGTTTTCAAGCTTAGAAGCTATAATTCTTCCTTCCATGCTATTTAAGTTCTACAATAATAACGATATGGCACTGGAGATGTATGGTATTGTAACCGGGATTGTCATTCCATTTTTACTTTTACCCTCTACCGTTACCACTTCTCTATCTACTATGCTACTTCCCGCCGTATCTTATGCCCATGCGCAAAAAAATAGCAAAACAATAACAAAGACCATTAGCTACTCTGTTATGTTTTGCTTTACTCTTGGTGTGGCAACCTGTATTGTATACACATTCTTCGGCAAGTGGGCCTGTATTTTTGCCTTTAAAAGCGAAACTGCTGGTGAACTACTTACCAAAATGTGTATTATATGTCCATTTATATATATGGCAGGAAATATGTCCGCTATCTTAAATGGTCTGGATAAAGCCTTTCTAAACCTTATGTTTAACATAATAAATATATGTATAAGAATCGGTTTCACTGTAACCTTGGTACCAAAATACGGAATATATGCTTATGTTATAGGAATGATGGCAAGCTATATAACCCTTAATATCCTTATGATTATTGCAATAAAGCATAATAAACCATATCAAGACTCTCTGTGACTATGCCAAAAGACTCCAGTTTAGCTTTTGTAACTTTAAGTTTATAATCAACCTCTTTTTCCAGATTAATTCAGTTTTAGAGCATACAAAAAATTATAACTCATATGGAGTCACCTGATAGACGTAATAATTGAGCCAATTGCTATAAAGTGTATTCGCATGACATCTCCAAGACTTGATTGGTTTCTTGCTTGGGTCATTGTCTGGGTAATAATTAACCGGAATATCCGGATTAATACCCTTTCCTAAGTCACGATTGTACTCTTGGTCAAGAGTTACAGTGTCATACTCTGGATGTCCTGTGACAAATATATTCTTACCATCTTCACCGATGATAAGATAAGGTCCTGTAATATCAGACTCTGAAACTATCTCAAGTAATGGGTTTACAACTATAGCATCCCTATCCACACCAGTGTAACGAGACTGTGGCACATAAAATGTATCGTCAAAGCCTCTAACAAGTGGTGTTTTCTTGTGAATTGGATAATGAGGATATACACCAGATAATTTCTTATCAAGCTTAATCTTTTTAACCCCGTATCTATAGTAAAGTCCAGCCTGTGCTCCCCAGCATATATGTAATGTAGAGGTTACATTTTCCTTGGACCAATCCATAATAGATACAAGCTCATCCCAATACTCAACCTCTTCAAACTCCATCTGCTCTACTGGAGCACCTGTAATTATAAGTCCATCCCACTTTCTGCTCTTAACCTTATCAAATGTAGTATAAAATCTTGCAAGATGTGACTCAGACACATGCTTTGACTCATAGGACATAGTTCTTATAAAGCTAATATTAACCTGAAGAGGTGTGTTAGAAAGACTTCTAAGGAGCTGTAACTCTGTATCCTCCTTAAGAGGCATAAGGTTAAGAATCAGAATATCAAGAGGTCTTATATCCTGACTTATGGCTCTATTTTCGTCCATAACAAATATATTTTCTTCTTCAAGTATCTTTTTTACAGGTAAATCGTTGTCTATCTTAATTGGCATAACTCATCAACCTTTCTTATTTATGTTATTTATCTTATAATTGCAAATTCAAGAAATCCTGTTCGGAAATAATTGGAACATTAAGGGATTTAGCTTTTTTATTTTTAGATGAACCAGAAGTCACATCATTGTTAATTAAGTAACTTGTCTTGGCAGATACACTTCCTGCTACCTTGCCACCTCTATCCTCAATTAACTTCTTTAATTCATCTCTATTTGCAAAATGCTCCAAAGAGCCAGTAATTACAAAGGTAAGACCTTCTAAATCCTGCTCCATATTATTTTCTTCTATTATGATATTAAGTTCCTTTAAGAGCTCTCTTAAAGCTTTTACATTGCTCTCATTTGCAAAGTAATCTTCAATGCCCTGAGCAATAACTCCACCTATACCATCAATCTCAGCGAAATCCTCTGCTTTAGCAGATATTATAGCTTCTATATCATCCTTAAAGTGCTTTACGATAAGCTTAGCTGTGGCATGGCCTACATTTAAGATACCAAGACCATATAAAACTCTTGTAAGGTCAGTATCTCTGGATGCATTTACAGAGTCAATAATATTGTCATATGACTTAGCTCCAAAGCCTTCCATCTCTACAATCTCCTCACGGTACTGTTCAAGATGATAAAGGTCATATAGCTCACTTATAAAGCCCTTGTCTATAAACTTCTCTAAGGTTGCCTCAGACATACCATCAATATTCATGGCATTTCTAGATACAAAATGTGTAAATAGCTTAATCGCCTTAGCTGGACAATCCTCATTTGGACAATATAAGGTCTCCACATCATTTTCACTTTTTATTACTGTCTTACCTCCACAAGCTGGACAACAGTCTGGCAAGGAAAGATTACCACTCATAGTAAGATTCTCACTAATCTGAGGAATAATCATATTGGCCTTGTATACCTTAATAGTATCTCCTATACCAAGCTTAAGCTGCTTTACAATACTAACATTGTGTATGCTGGCACGACTAACGGAGGTTCCTTCTAAGGAAACAGAGTCAAATATAGCTACTGGATTTATAAGTCCTGTACGGGATGGACTCCACTCCACCTCACGAAGAATTGTCTCCGCCTCTTCGTCAGCCCACTTAAAGGCTATAGAATCCCTTGGAAACTTAGCTGTTCTGCCTAAACTCTTACCATAGGCAATATCATCAAAGGATAATACTAATCCATCTGATGGAAAATCATTTGTGGTTATATTATCAGCAAAATATTTTACAACATCTGCTATATTATTGGCTGTAACAGTTTTATGCTCAACAACCTCAAATCCAAGACTTTCTAAGAAATTAAACTTAGAATTAACAGTTGCATCAACCAAAGCATCTCCTGAATCCAGCATATTAAATGCAAAGAAATGTACATTTCTCTTTGCAGTTATCTCGTTATTTAGCTGTCTTACGCTTCCACTACAAAGATTACGAGGATTCTTATACTTGGCATCCACATCAGAGATTGTGGCATTTATTTTCTCAAAATCAGAATATTTTATAACTGCCTCGCCTCTTATAATAAGCTCCTGTTTAAAAGGAATCTTCTTTGGAATATTGGCAAATACCTTGGCATTATTGGTGATAACCTCACCAATCTCTCCATTTCCTCTGGTAACTGCCTTAACAAGCACCCCTTCATTGTAAGTGAGAACTACTGTAAGGCCATCCATCTTCCAGGAAAGTACTCCTTCCTTGTCCTTAAGCCATTCCTTTAAATCATCAACACTCTTGGTCTTATCAAGGGAAAGCATAGGTGCTGCATGCTTTTCCTTTGGAAGCTCGCTAAGTATCTCGTAACCAACCTTAACAGTTGGACTATTTGAAAATACAAGTCCAGTTTCCTCCTCCAAGGCTATAAGCTCGTCATACAAGGCATCATACTCAAAGTTGGACATAATCTCTCTGTCCTCCTGATAATATGCCTTTGAGGCTTCGTTTAATATATTGACTAATTCTTTAATTCTAGCTGTTTTGTCCATCTGAAATCATGCTCCTAAGCTTTGCTTCTTCATTAGGAGTAAGCTCCCTAAATGCTCCAGGTCTCAAATCTCCTAACTTGATATTCATAACTCTAACTCTTTTTAAGTTTACCACTCTAAAACCGCAGTAATCACACATTCGTCTAATCTGGCGATTTAATCCCTGAGTAAGAACTATCCTAAATGTTCTAGTACCTGTTTTTTCCACCTTGCACTTTTTTGTTACAGTGTCAAGAATAGGAACTCCATTTGACATCTTTTCTATAAAATCTTCATCAATATCACGGTTTACGCGAACAAGATACTCTTTTTCATGATTGTTTCTTGCTTTTTGAATACTATTAGACAAATCGCCATCATTAGTAAGGAGTAAAAGTCCAGAGGAATCCTTATCAAGTCTTCCCACATAATTAACCTTCACAGGAAATTCCACCTTACCAAACATACTGTCCTTATCCGCATCCTTTGCTGTGCACACCTGCCCAATAGGCTTATTATACGCATATATAACAGTTCTTTTTCTCTCTCCAACAAGCTTACCCTTATAAAACACCTTAGAATCCTCAAAAACTCTTGTTCCGAGGTCCGCTGGCATTCCATCAATAATTATCTCCCCATTTTCTATAAGCTTATCTGCCTGTCTTCTTGAGCATATACCTGCTTCGCTTAAATACTTATTTAATCTTATTCCTTCGCTCATTTTAAACTCTCTTTAAAATATTATTGTAATATTCCGTAATCCTCTGCAAATTTCTTAAATGCAGGGTCATTTGCTGCACTTTCTTCAATATAAGCATATACATCCTTATAAAGTGCCTGAATATCTGGCTTACCGTTTTGTTCACTAATATAGTTTGCCACTGCCTCATCTGGATCTGTATTATCAATCTTATATCCCTCTGTTGTATTAACTATATAAAACTGATTAATATTAAGTCCCTTAGTATTTACTCCACCTATATCAAAGTTACAGGTCACATATACAAGCACATCTGAACCGTAATATCCTGGAAGTGTATATACTGTAAAATTCTGATAATTACCCATAACCGATGCAACTCTCTCATATTTGCTCATATCGCTAAATGCAGAAAAATCAATCACAAGAGACATGAGTTTTTCCTGATTACATTCTTCTAAAGCAAAGAAATACTCTTGAATCAACGCATTTATAGCTTCATTTGCATTTACTTCATAGGTAATCTCAATTTCCTCTGTAGTAGAAGCCTTATCCTTATTCATTATTGGTAAGTCTTCTAAGAAAAACATATAAAATACAACTATAAGACCAACCAAGGCAGCCCAGCCAAAAATAAGGACAATTATGAGGCCAACCTTACTTTTTTTCTTAGGCTCCTCATCGTCTTCATCATATTCTTCATCCTCATCATATTCAGTTTCTTCTTCATATTCTTCGTTGAAATCTTCATCAACTTCTGTTTCTTTTTCTGTTTCGTCATATTCAGAAGTTTCTTCCTGATTTTCATCTGTCACAGAATCATCTATTTCTTTTTCTATATCAAGTTCTTCAATTTCTTCTTTATCTTTCTTCATAATAGTAACTCCCTATTTTTTTATAAATGCACCAGAGAGGAATCGAACCTCCCCACATGGCTCCGGAGGCCATTGCTCTATCCACTGAGCTACTGATGCAAAACAACGGTTCTGTCAATTTCCAATTGTTTTTTTAATTCCTCAATATCTGTGAATTTCATCTCGCCACGGATAAAATCTATAAAGTATATAGTTATATCTTTATCATATATGTCATCAGAAAATTCGATGATATTTGCTTCCACAGTTATATGGTTATTTTCGTCTATGGTTGGATTATTACCAACATTTGTTATAGCCTTGTATATAGAACCTTCTACTTCGACTTCCGTATAATATGCACCAAAAGGCGGTAAAAGCTTTGATGAATCTGGGATTATATTGGCAGTTGGGAAACCTATAGTTCTTCCAAGTTGCTTTCCTCTCATCACCTTTCCATTTATAAAATAATCTCTACCCATATATCTAGAAACAGCCTTCATATTACCAACAGAAATTAACTCTCTAATATATGTGGAGCTTACAATTATATCATCAATCGCCAGTTTATCTATGGCTACAACAAAAAAACCATACTCTTCCCCATAAGATTTAAGCAGACTTACGTCACCAGCTCTTTTATTGCCGAATCTAAAGTCTGTTCCCACCACAACATATTTTGCGTCAAGTTTATTAATTAGAATATTTTCTACAAACTCTCTTGGGCTCATAGAGGCAAATTCCTTTGAGAACTCACAGGATACATTGTAATCAATACCACAATCCTCTAATATATGATATCTCTCCACAGGTAGATTGATTGCCTTTTCCTGAGGCATATCTATGGTAAATACCACACTGTTCAAATCTTCTTCGTAAGAAAGGCGTAACACTTCCCCAATCAGAAGCATATGTCCTTTGTGAAGACCTTGAAATTTACCAAGTGCCACAGCTGTATTATTTAAATTAGCGTTCTCATAGCGTAAAATATCCAAGTCGTACCTCGCAGGGAATTACCCTAAAAACATTTTGTATGGTTTGAGAATATCCTCATCTGCCTTATATTCATATAAGGCGAGGAATTCATCGTTAAAATAAACCCTTATTATTTCCCCATCTTGTAGCTTTTCACTGCTATCTAAATGAGGAGTAAGCTGATTAACAAACAGCTTATTGCCATTGTATAGATATTTTGAAAATTTCTCTTTTATATCGTATCTTACATAATCTGAAATAAGTGCATCAACTGGTAAAATATAGGCATTTAGCATATCTTCCTTGTGTAATTCCTCTATTTTTTCAAGTTTAAGGGAATTATCCATAGTAAACCCACATACCTCACTTCTTGTCAGGGCTGTCATAGTAGCTCCTGTACCAAGCTTATCTCCTATATCTCTACATAAACTTCTTATGTATGTTCCTTTTGAGCAATGAACATCAAAACTTATATCCGGAAGATTAATCTCAATATTGGTTATGCTAAAAATATTAACAGGTCTTGGAGTTCTCTCTATCTCAATACCGGCTCTAGCATACTCATAAAGCTTCTTTCCATCCTTTTTTATAGCTGAATACATAGGTGGAATCTGATTATACTCACCAAGGAAGCTGTTTATTGTATCTAAAATCAGCTTATTATCAAGAAAGTCCGGTATATCTTTAGTGGATATAACTTGTCCAGATATGTCCTCAGTATCAGTAATTATACCTAATCTCATAGTTGTTCTATATTCTTTATCACTAAAGGTAAGCATATCTACAAGCTTAGTTGCCTTACCAAGACATACCATAAGTACACCTTCTGCCATAGGGTCCAAGGTTCCTGTATGACCTATTTTCTTTTGTTTTAGTATACCTCGAAGCTTAGCTACCACGTCAAAGGAGGTGAACCCTTGCTCCTTGTATACATTTATAATTCCATCTATCAAAAGATTATCTCCTTTTTATAGCTGTTCTTCAATCATCTTAAGAATCTTATCTAAAGTAACATCAAAATCGCCTTTTATATCTACTCCGGCAGCTCTTATATGTCCACCACCACCAAAAGCAATCGCAATCTTACTTACATCCACGTAGCTAATGGAACGCAAACTAAACTTAAACAAGTCCTCACCCTTTTGGTAAGCAAGAATGGCTACTTCCACTCCATCTGTTACTCTAAGTTTATCAACGATACCATCAGTATCATCCTTGGTTGTATTGAATTCCTTGAACATATCAGTTGTAATGCATGTAGATATAACCTTTCCATCAAGATGAAGCTTAGCGTTAAGCAAGGCTTTTCCTGTCAGCTGATTCTGGTTATAACTCACTTTGTAAAATGTTTCATCAATTATATACTGTGTCCTAACACCTTTTGAAATAAGCTTTCCAGCTATAGTCATGGTTTCCTCAGATGTGGCCGGATACTTAAATACACCTGTATCATGAACCATACCAAGATATAGACACTCCGCACATTCGGTAGAAATTGTACCATAACATATAAATCTATATAAAAACTCACAGGTAGATGATGCATCTGCATCAAGATAAAAATAGTTTCCAAAACCAGTGTTACTTCTGTGATGGTCTATACATATAGTTTCTTTTGCATTAGCAAATATACCAGAAAACTCACCATGTCTATCAGTATCTCCACAATCAAGGGATATGGCCAAATCATATACCTTATCTTCGGACTGATTTTTAATCAAATCTGCCCCTTTGAGAAATCTAAACTTAGTCGCAATAGGCTGAAGATATACATCAACCTGCTTATTTTCATAGTTGTCACATATATAATTGTAAAGTCCTAGGCAAGAGCCAACGCAGTCGCCATCAGGATTAATATGTCCTATGATGGCAATGCATTTTGCCTCCTTTATATTGTCTAAAAAATTATTCATAAAATATTCCTGTCTATTTAATTCATCAATTCATCAATCTTCTTAGACATGGATATACCATACTCAATAGAATTATCAAGAACAAATGTAATCTCCGGTGTGTTACGAAGATTAATACTTCTCGCTAATTCTCTTCTAATATATCCTGTTGCACTTTTAAGTCCCTCAATAGTCTCTTTTCCAGATTCCTCATCACCAAGTACACTTATAAATGCCTTACAATATTTTAAATCAGGAGTAACTATAACATCTGTTACAGAAGTCATCGGATTGATTCTTGGATCTTTAATGTCCATACTGATTATACGACTTAACTCTCTTTGAACCTCTCCATTTACTCTTTGATTTTTATGACTTGTTTTTTTCATATTTTGCTCCTAACTGCCACTTATCTTGGCACTTCCTGCATAATATAAGCCTCGATAATATCATCTTCCATAACACCGTTGAAGCCTTCGATGACAATACCACATTCAAAGCCAGTCTTAACTTCTTTTACATCATCCTTAAATCTCTTAAGAGATGCAAGAGCACCTTCAAATATCTGCTCGCCTTCACGAGTGATTCTTACCTTGCTACTTCTTGTGATTGTACCATCAAGAACGTAAGAACCTGCGATTGTACCAACACCTGAAGCCTTATAAGTCTGTCTAACCTGAGCATGACCAATAACTTTTTCTTCAAATATAGGATCAAGCATACCCTTCATAGCAGCTTCGATATCTTCTATAGCATTGTATATAACTCTATATAATCTTATATCAACCTTTTCTCTTTCAGCTACATCCTTGGCCTGATTGTCAGGACGAATATTAAATCCAATGATAATAGCACTTGACGCAGATGCAAGTATAACGTCAGATTCATTGATAGCACCAACGCCTGAGTGGATACACTTAACAACAACTTCCTCGTTAGAAAGCTTAAGTAAGCTTGCCTTAACTGCCTCAACCGAACCCTGTACGTCTGCCTTAATGATAAGATTAAGTTCCTTAAGGTTACCCTCCTGCATCTTGTTGAACAAATCATCAAGAGACATTCTTGAACGAGTGTCAGCAATAAGTTTTTCCTTACCACGAGTGATAAATGCCTCAGAAATCTGTCTTGCTTCCTTCTCATTTCCAACTGCCATACAGATTTCACCTGAGTTTGGCACACCATTTAAACCGAGAATCTCTACAGGTGTTGAAGGACCAGCCTCCTTAACCTTTCTATGCTTGTCATCAAACATAGCTCTAACCTTACCATGAACGCTACCAATTGCAACACAGTCACCCACATGAAGTACACCCTTCTGAACAAGAACTGTAGCAACTGAACCACGTCCCTTATCAAGCTGTGCCTCAATAACTATACCTCTTGCCTTTCTGTTCTTGTTAGCCTTAAGCTCTAAGATTTCAGCAGTAAGTATAATCATCTCAAGAAGATTATCAATACCTTCCTTAGTATGTGCAGAAACAGGACAGAATATTGTTGAACCGCCCCAATCTTCTGGAACAAGCTCATACTCCATAAGCTCCTGCTTAACTCTATCTATATTGGCACTTTCCTTATCAATCTTATTAATAGCAACAATAATCTCAATTCCAGCCGCCTTAGCATGGTTTATGGCCTCAACTGTCTGTGGCATAACACCATCATCAGCTGCAACAACAAGAATTGCAATATCTGTAGACTGAGCACCACGCATACGCATAGCTGTAAATGCTTCGTGTCCAGGTGTATCAAGGAATGTAATCTTCTCCCCGTTAATTGATACAACAGATGCACCGATGTGCTGTGTGATACCACCAGCCTCACCTGTAGTTACAGATGAATCTCTGATTGCATCAAGAAGGGAAGTCTTACCATGGTCAACGTGACCCATAACACAGACAACTGGTGGTCTTGAAGTCATAGTAGCTTCGTCCTCTTCGCCCTCCTTAAGGAGTTCCTCAATAACATCAACCTTTTCTTCTTCCTCAGCAATATAGTTATACTCTAAGGCAATATCAGCAGCTGTATCAAAATCAAGCTCTGAATTTACATTGTACATCTTACCAGCCATAAACATCTTCTTAATAAGCTGAGCCACAGGCACCTTAATCTTTGATGCAAGCTCATTTACAGTAAGAGATTCTGGAAGCTTTACTGTCTTTATCACTGGTTCAACAGGCTCAACCTTCTTTGGCTCTGGCTTTTTCATCTCAGGCTGATTCTTGCCCTTGTTGTTCTTATTATTTTTGTTATTCTGAGTAGGCTTTTTGTCCTGATTTTGAGGTTTGTTTTTAGATACTTCCTGCTTTTTCTCTGGTCTAGCCTCAGGCTTTGCTGCTGGCTTATTATCAGACTTATTTTCAGGCTTTTTCTCTGACTTTACAGGAGCCTTCTTTTCTGGTTTGATTTCCGGCTTACTTTCAGCTTTCTTTTCTGGTTTTTTTTCTGTTTTAGCCTCTTCTTTTACAGGAGCCTTCTTTGCCGGTTTACTTTCAACTTTCTTTTCAACCTTCTTTTCTGCCTTAGGAGCAGCTGGTTTTTCTTTTATATAAATCTCTTTGATGTACTGAATTAAATCCTCACTTATACTGCTCTGAGGTTTTAATCCTTCCTTTTTCTTACTAAGTTTAACAAGCAATTCACTACTTGGTATTGTTTTTCCAAGTTCAGTTGATAACTGTTTTGCTAATTCGTGTACTCTCATAGATTACACCTCCATCTCTTTACTAATGTCCAACTTGTTTAAAACTGACTCTGCAAGACCTTCATTTGTTACAGCAACAACCTTTCTGTCCTGCTTTCCAATAGTTCTTCCAAGGGACTCACTATCAGCACATATCCTATATGGAACATGGTAATATGTGCATTTATCAATAAATTTCTTTCTTGTATTACCTGATGCATCCTCAGCTATGATAACAAGGTGTGCAATCCCCTGCTGTATAGCATTTTCCACCATAAATCCACCGCTTACAACTTTTCCTGCCTTTGTGGCTATGGATAACATAGATAAAGCTTTGTTATATTTATTTATCAATTATATCAGCTCCTTGCTAATTGCATCATATATCTCATCAGGAATACTAACCTTAAGTGCTCTTTCAATTCCTTTGGATTTCTTTGCCTTATTAAAACATTCACTGTTTTGACAAATATATGCTCCTCTGCCGTTTTTCTTACCGGTTTTATCAAGACATATATCCCCCTCCGGAGTTCTTATAACTCGCACCAACTCAATCTTAGGTTTCATCTCCCTGCAACCAATACATTGTCTATTAGGTATCTGTTTTGCCACTTTTTATTACTCCTCATCCTCATATGAGTCATCGTAATCTTCATCATATTCCTCGTCATATGAATCAAACTCTATACCAAGCTCTCTAGCCTTTGACTCACTTTTGATATCAATCTTATATCCTGTAAGCTTAGCAGCAAGACGAGCGTTCTGACCCTCTTTACCAATAGCAAGAGATAACTGATAATCTGGAACAACAACATAAGCACACTTAACTTCTTTTCCAGTCTTCTCATCGATTTCTGTACCAAGTCTTACTGATACAACCTTTGATGGACTAAGTGCATTTTCAATAAATGTTGCAGGATCCTCACTCCAAGTGATGATATCAATCTTCTCACCCTTTAAATCATCAACAATATTATTTACACGTGTTCCGTTAAGACCTACACAAGCGCCAACCGGGTCAACATTTGGATCATTTGACCAAACAGCTATCTTAGATCTTGAACCCGCTTCTCTTGAGATACTCTTAATCTCAACAGTTCCATCCGCAACCTCAGTAACTTCCTTCTCAAAAAGTCTCTTTACAAGATCTGGATGTGTTCTAGAAACAACAATCTCAAAGCCCTTGCTTCTATCACTCTTCTTAACCTTAACAACGTAAAGCTTAATTCTGTCCCCTCTTCTATATACTTCGCCCTTAACCTGCTCGTGCTCAGTTAATATAGTGTCAGTTCTTTCATCAAGGCTAATGCTAAGATTATTGCCCACATATCTTTGAACTACACCTGTGATAATATCCTTTTCTTTACATGAAAAGTGATTAAATATAGCATTTCTCTCGCCCTCTTTAATCTCCTGAACAATAATATTTCTTGCATTCTGAGCAGCGATACGACCAAATTCCTTTGAGCGAACCTCAATTAATACATAATCATCTAACTTATTTTTCTTATTCATAGCCTTTGCTTCAGTAAGAGAAATCTGATTTGTCTCATTCTCTACAGTCTCAACAACAAGCTTCTTCTGGAAAATAGCAATATCACCAGTCTCTCTATCCATAGAAACCTCAATTATGGCATCCTTTCCAAGGTCTAACTCGCAAGCCTTCTCTAAAGACTTTTCGATAGCGTCCATAATTTTGTCCTTGCTAATATTCTTTTCCTTCTCCAATTGGTTTAATGCGTCAATAATCTCTGACATTTTTTTATCCTCCTATATTAATTTTTATACAAATGCCAATCTTATCATAGAAATATCACTTCTATTTAGCACTATAGTTTCATCATCAACATTTAAGGTAACCGTATCTTCAGTATATGCTTCTAATACACCCTCAAACTCTTTAGCCTTGTTAATAGCTTTATAAAGCTTAACTTCAACTAATTTACCAATACTTCTTGCAAAATCCTTTTCCTTCTTCAAAGGTCTTGTAAGCCCCGGAGAACTAACCTCCAAAATATAGGCTTCCTTAATCTTGTCTGCCTCGTCAAGCTTTGCTTCGAGAGCTCTGCTTATAAGGACACAATCATCAATATTGATGCCACCTTCCTTATCAGCGTAAACTCTAAGATAATAATCTGCGCCTTCCTTGACATACTCAACGTCCACAAGTTCAAAGCTGTTTTCCTCTATTATAGGTGTTACAAGCTCTGTACAATGCTGCTCAATTTCTACTTTTTTCATGAATTTCCACCTTTCAGTAAAAACAAAGAGTGGGTTTTTCTTAACCCACTCCGCAATGTCATTATTTAAGTCATATAAATTATATCACTTTGAATAATAAATGCAAGTACTTTTTTCTATTTTTTTACTAGTTTTACTTGTATTCCCGTCATTTTTTCATTTATTATTCCTGAATTTATATCCATGCCATTCTTTACCCAAGGCAGCCATCCTATATTGGTAAAATAACATCTATAATATACATCGTATGTATCCTCTATTCCTCCAGATAGTTTTATTTGCATATTTAATATAGAGTTTTCTCCTCCACAGATGGCCCCATTCATACACCAGTCAGACCAAAGGCCATCCTGATACATAACTCTATATGATACATTCCCTTCTGGAGCCCTTTTCCCAAGGGCAAATACAGTGCTTATTATTTCATTATCATTTCCAGCTCTTATACCATCCTTTTTCGCATTTTCCCAGCTTCCCAAGGACCTTACACTGTAAGAAATATACGAATCACTCACATAGGGATAGCTATAATATAAGTCTACAACACTCTTTAAATTTGCTAATTCTTCCTCTGCAATATCTAGTTCTAACCACTGATATCTAAAAAGGCAATATCCATCGAAGCCCATATGCGAAGCTGATTTATACTGACCGGCAAGATTGTCTGTTTTTATGGACCATCCCATATCTATTGTTGATTCTTCTCCTACACGATACAGAGCAAGTCCAAGATACATTGGTTTATTTAACTTATTTACCTGACACCACTCCTCACATCTATCTAAAAAATAATTCACTTTTCCCTCAGATGTCACAAAGGTATCCGTCCAATATACCTGTGGCATAATATAATCCACATAGCCCTCCATTGATAGCCAGGTGTCAATATCCGCGCCTTGAGCTCTTGCATTATCTAAGTTTCCTGCTGGACTTATACCAAACTCACACTCTTTATCCACAGACTTAACTGTATCATATACAGTTTTAACCATATTGTTTACATATTCTTTTCTCAAAGATGCGGAAAGCTCAGGCGCCATGCCTGATACGTAAAAATAATCATCGAAATGTATTCCATCCACATCATATTTTTGTACAATTTCCTTAACTCCTGAAACAATAAGTCTTATTGTATCCGTCTTAGCCGGGTCAAAGGAAAGGCAGATTTCGCCTGCCTGATTTTCATATTCCATTATAAAGTCCTTATATTCTTCATAATATATTGTACCTTTATAATTATTTGTGATTGTTGTATTCAAAGAAATCCTGTAAGGATTTACCCATGCCTCAAACCTTAAACCATATTCCTTAGCTAGTTTTATCATTATCTCTAAAGGGTCATAGGAAAGAGCCACCCTATCCGAAGTGATATATGTAGACCAAGGAAAATAATCAGAAGGATATATCGCATCAGCCATAGTTCTCACTTGAACAATCACTGTATTAAGGTTATTATCCTTGATTTTACTATACATATCACAAACCTTTATTGTAAATTCTTCTTCACTCAAATCCTTTAGATAGCTTTCTATATCAAGATAAGATATCCAACAGGCTCTAATATTGTCAGTATTATCTATAGCATCGACCTTTGTGTAAGAATCTATAAAAAATGCAGTAATAACAAGAATAATTGTAAGTATTAAAGATGTTATTTTTCTAATCATACTACCACCATAAAAAGGGTTGTTTTAATTATATGATTTAAAATTTTCAACTATTCTGTTATCCATGCAATTTTTTCTCCATCTGTATATGCAACAATGTCTCCATTTTGGTCAGTTCTATAAGTAATAATATTATTTTTATCTATGTAGTCCGTAATTTCTTTATGGGGATGATTATAGTCATTATCCTTTCCACAGCTTATAATCATATATGCTGGAGACATTTTATTATAAAAATCCTCACAATAGGAATCTGCACTGCCGTGATGAGCCACCTTATACACATCACAATCAAGTTCAACATCCTTTGTCAATATATCCTCCATAACCAATTTTCCAGCATCTCCTGCAAATATAAAGCTTATATCCTTATACTCCATCCTTAAAACTATGGAATAATCGTTTATATCCTCATATGATTTATCCTTATCAGGAGAAAGAACTGTGAACTCCACATCGCCCATATAAAACTTCATATCTTTATTTGGATTTATTATCTCATAGTCCTTTTCTTCAATGGACATAATCAAATCCTCATAAGATTTTGTATCCTTTCCAACATCTGGCATTATGATATTATCACAGTTAAATTTATATATAATTACATCCAACCCACCAATATGGTCCGCATCAGGGTGGGTGCCAATAACATAATCAAGTTTTTCGATTCCATTATCCATAAGATATTTTTGTATAGCAGTTCCCTTAGAATTATCGCCCCCATCAATAAGCATGGCATGTCCATCATAAGTTATCAATGTGGCATCCCCCTGTCCCACATCAATGAAATGTACTTGTAATAGCTTTTCCGGGTTCTCGCCATTATTTAACTCAGTAAGCTCGGCACTTATATCCTTATCTTTCTTAAACTTATTGTAGGCTTCAAGTATTTGTCTATGAAACATAAGACCAATTGCAACCACAAAGCAAAGTAAAAATATAATAATTAAAGTAAGCTTTTTAAATATTCCTATGTTATTCTTTTTAGCTTTATTTTTACTCATAAAAATCTCCTTAACAACTTCCTATAACATCATATCATATTTGCTGATTTTTATACACAATTTCCTTGCTTAATTAAAGGGTTATAGACTATAATTATATCCATAATTTAACAAAGGAGAAATGAGAAGAATTATGAAAAAGAAAAGTGCTATTTTTCTATTTGCAGTGCTTGTAATACTTGGTATTCTTATTGCATTTACTGTAAATACACCTGGCAGTGTGGATGTAGAAACCTACACACCTAAAATTTATGCAACATGGGGAGCATTGCTACCTCCAATTATCGCAATTATTCTTGCCCTTATCACAAAAGAAGTTTACTCTTCACTTTTTGTAGGTATTGTGGCAGGGGCCCTTCTATATGCAAACGGTAATATGGAGCTTATGCTTAACACTATGCTCTATGATTCAAGTGAAAATGGCGGTGGTATGATTACCAAGCTGGCTGACAGCTGGAACGTAGGTATATTGGTATTCCTTGTTATTCTTGGAATTATGGTCGCTCTTATGAACAAAGTTGGTGGTTCCGCGGCATTCGGTAAGTGGGCATCAGAGCATATAAAGACTCGCGCTGGAGCACAGCTTGCAACAATGGTTCTTGGTGTACTTATATTTGTTGATGACTACTTCAACTGTCTTACTGTTGGTTCAGTTATGAGACCTGTTACAGATAGACATAAAGTATCAAGAGCAAAGCTTGCATATCTTATTGATGCCACAGCAGCTCCTGTATGTATTATAGCACCTATATCAAGCTGGGCAGCAGCTGTTACATCATCTGTACCTGAGGATGTAAACATAAATGGATTTACTATGTTCCTTCGAACAATTCCGTACAACTTTTATGCTATTGCAACATTACTTATGATAATTCTTGTTGTTCTTTTAAAGGCTGATTTTGGTCCTATGAAAAAGCACGAGGATAACGCTTTAAAAGGCGACCTTTTTACTACTGCAGCAAGACCATATGGAGATGCAGATGATGAGATTAAGACGCCTAACGGAAAGGTTATAGACCTTGTATTCCCTGTAATCGTACTTGTTATAAGCTGTATTATTGGTATGGTATATACAGGTGGTTTCTTCGACGGAGAAACCTTTGTAAATGCCTTTGCTAATGCTGATGCTTCAATGGGACTTGTATTTGGTAGTATAGTTACTCTCATAATCGTATTCTGTTTTTATATGATTCGTGGAGTATTATCATTCAAGGAATTTACTGATTGCATCCCAGAAGGATTTAAGGCAATGGTTGCCCCTATCCTTATCCTTACAATGGCATGGACACTTTCAGGTATGACAGGATTACTTGGTGCAGATATCTATGTTGGACAGTTAGTCGAAGGTTCTGCTGGTGTGCTAAAGATGTTCTTACCTTGTATTATATTTATTGTCGCAGTATTCCTTGCATTCTCAACAGGAACAAGCTGGGGTACCTTCAGTATTCTCATACCTATTGTATGTAATGTATTTGGCAGCAATCCTGATAATTACGAGATGCTTGTTATCTCCATCGCTGCTTGTCTTTCAGGCGGTGTTTGTGGTGACCATTGCTCTCCTATTTCAGACACAACTATCATGGCTTCAGCAGGTGCTCACTCAGACCATGTTAACCACGTGTCAACCCAGATTCCATATGTTATGCTTGTAGCAGCAATATCTTTTATAGGATATATCGTAGCTGGTGTAATCGGTTATTCAACAGGTAATCTAATGGCTCTTGTTGGCCTTGCTGTTGTAATTGTACTTTTACTTATAGCTATGTTTGTTATTAAATCTATTATTAATAAAAAAGAAAGTACATTGGAGTAAATTATGGACAATAAAAATACCGCATTAGTAAAACGTAATTCACTAATACTTGCACTGACATCATTTATATGGGGTATTTCCTTTGTAGCACAAAGCGAAGGTGGCCAAGCTATTGGACCTTATTCCTTTAACTGCATAAGATCCTTTATTGGAGCTATCTTCCTTGTGATTATTATTTCTATTACCGACAAATTTGGTCTCACAAAAAAACCTGATACCAAAGAAAAAAAACAAACTCTCCTTCTTGGGGGAGTTTGTTGCGGTATAGTACTTTGCATAGCCACAAACCTTCAACAGATGGGTATATACCTTGGTACGCCTTCAGGAAAAGCAGGCTTTTTAACCGCTTGTTATATACTCCTTGTGCCTATTCTAGGTATATTCTTAAAAAGGAAATGTGGACTAAATGTATGGATTAGTGTACTTATTGCACTAATTGGCCTTTACCTATTATGTATAAATGGAGCATTTTATATACAGCTTTCTGACCTGCTGGTTATGATATGCGCGTTTTGTTTTTCTATACACATAATGGTTATTGACTATTTTACACCAAAGGTTGATGGACTTAGGATGTCCTGTATCCAATTTTTAACTGTTGGTATTATAACAACCATACCTATGATTTTTGTGGATATAAGAAAATCCACGGATATATCTGCATGGCTTAGTGGTTTTGAAAGTCTTGATGCTTGGATACCACTTTTATATGCCGGAATATTTTCCTGTGGTATAGCTTATACCCTACAGATAATCGGTCAAAAAGGTGTTAATCCAACTATAGCATCTCTTATAATGAGTCTTGAATCTGTTTTTTCAGTCATAGCTGGATGGATAATACTAAAAGAAAAGCTTAGTTTTAAAGAGCTTATGGGCTGTGTACTTATATTTGTAGCTGTTATACTAGCCCAGCTTCCAAGTAAGAAAACAAAGACAAACAATAAAAATAAAAAGCATATATCTAAGTAATATTCTTAGATATATGCTTTTATTTTATAGTATATCCTAGGATTTAATACATATTTTTTTACCAATAACAATTGCTTTAGAATTATAACCATGCCCAATCTCATAAGTCTTAACAATGGGTAAATCTTCACTCACATATTGCTTTACAAGTTCAACAATATCTGGCTTACAAGCTTTTTCCTCCATAGTGGTAAAAGTACCAAAAATAAGACCTTTAATCTTACTAAATACACCTATCTGTTTTAACTGATTAAGATAAGTTATCATCTGTGGTACTTCCCCACCCAAGCTTTCCAATAGTAATACCTTGTCTTTTGTATCAGGAAAATACTCTGTTCCCGCAAGTTTAAGAAAACACCGTACATTACCGCCAATAACAACACCTTCCATAGAATCACCTTGAAGGAACTCGTAGTTAAACTTAAACAAATCCAGATTTTTTAATATACCGTCATTATATTTTTTATCAATATATATACACTCTGCATAATCATAATATCTACCTATCTGTTCCTTGCTTTTATCCCAGACAAGATTCTTAATCTGATATAATACTCCTGGATTACCTGTTTTTGTATATATAGCATTAATTATCGTTGTAATGTCACTATATCCCCAAAAGGCTTTATTACTATTTTTAATTACATCATAGTCAAGATATGGCAAAATTTCGTTGGCTATATCACCACCTGATATATCATATATTGCACTTATACTGTCATCCATATAAAAATCCATAAGAGAATTTGCTCTTTCCCTGGCTGTTCCACTATATACAGAATCTTTTTCATAAATATAGTCACTGTAAACCGGTTCAATTCCCATACTTCTAAGAATTTTATCCAACTTATGAATATCATCTTTATATGAAATATGCTGACCATTAGAACAACATACAATACCAACTTTTGTGTAAAAATCCATTATGCTTTCCCTCTTTTACTAAAATTAGTAATCCCTTTACTATCCCCAGAAATCATACTTATTTTTTACTGAGGAATAAATATTACCGGTTTGATTGTATGAGCTACTTAAGCTCTCTACATTTGCCTCCGCGTTATCAGCAATCTTACTAGTCACATAAGCTAGCTTAGTTATAAACTCACTATCATTTCCAAATACTTTTTCCAATGTTTCAGTATCCACCAACTTAAGTTTCTCACTATTAAATTCTATCTTATCATCCTTTGTTACAGTTATACCTACACTATTAAGTAACTCGCTATCTTCTGACGGAATCTCTTTTAACATCTTCGTGTAGAAGCTTTCTAAGGTTCCAGTTATGTACTTTGAGTTGTCTATAATATTATTGTAGCTATTAATAAGCTTCTCTATAGTATTATATATTTCCTTATAGTCATTTTCTTTTTTTGCTGTAGAAAATAAACCTTCTTCACCATCATCAGAAAGTCTATTTAATATATCTACCAACTCATTCGAAGACTTTTCCAATTTTTCATAATTGCTTTTTTTCATCAAATCAGATGTAGACTGATTTGCCTTGCTTAATGCCGAATAAAGAGTATTGTTTGAGTTTTTGTTCATATAGTCAAGCAAGGTTGGCCTATTCAAATCGAGACCTGCTTTTCTTGCCGATTCATTTAACATCTGATTGGTAATTCTCATACTATACCTCCTTGCTACTTATTCATATCAATAAATTGCTGAAACTTTCTTTTTACATCCTGATACCTAGATTTTGGTACAGAAAGCTCTTTCCCATTTGACAAGGTCAACACATAACTACTTATTTTCTTAATATACTTCATATTTACCAGATAACTTATATGGGCACGAAGAAAATCTTGATTAACAAAATCCTTTTCTATATCACTAAGCTTTCTATATATACTATAATCCTTTGTGGTAGTATGAAATATATTCTTGTGTTTAAATGTCTCTATGTATATTATATCATCTATGTGAAGTTTTGTCTTTCCCTCAACAAACGGAAATTCAACAACTTCCTTTTTATCTTTTGTCACTTCATAAAGTTTAACCTCTGATTCGCAATCTATAATATGGATATTACAATCATTATCCTGCTTATAGTTTTTAAGCAAATCTACAATATTGTTTTTATCCTTACCCTTTTCATCACAAATTATTATCTTCATGTAAACCCTCGCTCTCTTTCATCAGTCAATATATTTATCGACATATTTTATAAAAGAAATTAAGGATATGCACTAAACGACTATTATTTGCATCAAATGACTATAAAAAAAACACGCCGACATATATCGGCGTGTGATTATTTTTATTAAATTAGTTTCCTGCCATCTGAGCAGCAACCTCAGCAGCGAAGTCCTCGTTCTTCTTCTCAAGACCTTCACCAGTCTCAAAACGAACAAAGTTCTTGATTGCAAGGTTACATCCAACTGCCTTACCAACAGATGCTACATACTGTGATACAGACTCCTTGTTCTCAGCCTTAACGTACTCCTGCTCAAGAAGACAAACTTCCTTAAGCTCCTTGTTAAGTCTACCCTGTACCATCTTCTCGATGATGTTGTCTGGCTTGTTAGCGTTCTTAGGATCATTCTTAGCCTGAGCTACGAGAATCTCTAACTCATGAGCCTTGTACTCCTCTGATACATCAGCAGTTGAAACATACTTAGGATTCATAGCTGCAACCTGCATAGCTACGTTCTTTAAGCACTCTTCAATCTCTGCACCTGAACCATCAGTGTCAGCCTCAACAAGAACACCAATCTTACCACCAGCATGGATGTATGATACAACCATACCATCAGTATTTACTCTCTCAAATCTTCTGATATTCATGTTCTCACCGATTCTTGCGATCATAGCTGCGTGCTTTTCTGCAACTGTCATAGAATCATCAAGAGCCCACTTCTCTTCCTTAAGAGCTTCAACATCAGCTGCTGAAGACTTAACTATCTGATCTAATACTTCTGCTACATATCCCTGGAATACATCATTCTTAGCAACGAAGTCAGTCTCAGCATTTACCTCAACGATAGCTGCTGTCTTACCACCGTTAATAACAGTAGTCATAACGATACCTTCAGCTGCAATTCTACCAGCCTTCTTCTGAGCTGTAGCGAGACCTTTCTCTCTAAGCCACTCCATAGCCTTATCGAAATCGCCGTCTGTTGCACCAAGTGCCTTCTTACAATCCATCATTCCGGCGCCTGACATTTCTCTTAACTCTTTTACCATACCTGCTGTAATAGCTGCCATATTAAAAGTCCTCCTAAAATTATTCTAAAAAATTATTACAATTTGCCAAATCAAATTATATAAATTAAGCCATGCCTGCAAATAGCAAGCAAGCATGGCTTTTATATATCTAATTATTACTCCTCAGTTGCTTCCTCAGCATCAGCTGCCATAGACTCAGCCTCTTCCTCTGTTGCAACATCAGCACCCTGGTTAGCTTCGATAACTGCATCAGCCATCTTTGCAACGATAAGCTTAACAGCTCTGATTGCATCATCGTTACCTGGAATAACATAATCAAGCTCTTCTGGGTCACAGTTAGTATCTGCAATACCTACAAGTGGAATTCCAAGTGAGTGTGCCTCCTGAATACAGTTCTTCTCCTTACGAGGATCAACAACAAAAATCATATCAGGAATAGACTTCATATCCTTGATACCACCAAGATTCTTCTGGAGCTTATCCATCTCCTTCTTAATCTCGATAACTTCCTTCTTAGGTAATACATCAAATGTACCATCCTGCTCCATAGCCTCATACTTCTTAAGCTTAGCAATTCTAGTCTGAATTGTCTTGAAGTTTGTGAGCATACCACCTAACCATCTCTCGTTAACGTAGTACATACCACATCTCTCAGCCTCTGACTTGATTGAATCCTGAGCCTGCTTCTTAGTACCAACAAATAATACCTTGCCGCCTTCAGCAACGCAATCAAAGATTGCCTTATAAGCCTCATCAACCTTACCTACTGACTTCTGTAAGTCGATGATGTAGATTCCGTTACGCTCAGTATAAATATACTCAGCCATCTTAGGATTCCATCTTCTTGTCTGATGTCCAAAGTGAACACCTGCCTCGAGTAACTGTTTCATTGAAATAACGCTCATAATATACCTCCTGGTTTTTGCTTCTGTGGAATTCAATTCTTAGCATAATTATTTACTAAAAACGAGTAGAAACCATCGCGTTTATGGCACCAATCTACTGATTCTTCCACATGTTTTTTCACACGAAGTTGATTATATCACAAAAAAAAAGTGCAATCAAGCACTTTTTTTCATTATTCTACAGTATTTGTAAGTATTTTTGCCAGTTCCTCATAACTCATATCTGAGTTGCAAGAAAAGTCACCAACTTCAATCTTTGTTGAATATCCATTTGCATTTAAGTATGCATCAAAATCATCTGCATCTGATATAATGCCTGCATCCCTAAGTATAATTGAAACTTCATAGGAACTCATACCTGGTCTAACTGTTATAGTCTTATTATCTGTAGCTATAACCTCCTCGGTAACTTCTTCAGTAGTAACCTCTTCTGTAGTCGCTTCTTCTGTTGTTGCTTCTGTAGTAGCTTCTGTTGTTGCCTCTGTGGTATCAGATTCTGCATCTTCTGTTGTATCCTTAGTCGCTGTATCTTCTTTTACTTCTGGCTCAACTTTATCTTCTGAAGCTATCTCTTCTTCACTATCTTCTTCATCTGAAGGTGTGAGTATTGAATTATCCTCCATAGTCATTCCAAGTGCCTCAGCTCTTTCAATGACCTCTTCATCCGAAATCTTATATGCGTCCGATGTCATATATGCAGCCAACATAATTAAAGCACCAAATATAATACCGGCTCCTAGACCTCTTAAAAAATATTTTAACTTCATTATTTTGACTCTCCTTGATATAAATCTACAACTAGCTTAACTTCGCCTACACCTAAACCTAAATGCTTGGCAATCTCCAATATACTGAGTCCTGATTTATGCATTTCAAGGATAATATCTTTATTGCTATCAACAGGTGTTTCTTCAGTATCACTAGAAGACTCCTCTTCTATGTTATTTATCTCCTCTTCAAGAATCTGTTCCTCTTGATGCTCTATCTGTACATTAGTAAGATTATTCTTTTCTACAAACGCCTCAACATCTTTGCGATATTCATCCACAACTACTGCAGTATTCATTATTTCCTTTTGCTTGTCTGATAACATGCTGTAAAGGAACATTACTTCATTGTGATTTCTCTCTATCTCCTCATTTACAGTAACGGCATAATCTCCTAGCGCTAAGGTTTTATTATTAACTATCTCAGATAACTTTGCCTCAATATCAGACATCTTTCCATCAACATTTTCATCCATATAGTCATCAATGAGTTTTTTTATCTTTGCTTTTTGTTCCTCAGTTAATTCTGTTGGAATCTTAATAACACTTTCGCTATCCTCATCCTTTTTTGATAATTTCTCCGCAAAAGCATAACTGGCAAAAATAAAAGCAATGCCAAGTATAATCAATATAATTACTGTTGCTGTCATATTATTCTCCTATCGTAATAAATCATATTTTTATGTCAAAATTTACCCTAGCTGCTGGCTTAGGTGCTTCTTCATCTGCATCTTCTTTTTTCTTCTTTTTTTTGTTATACAGATTCTCATACTTGTTTTTGCCTTCTTCTTTGGCATCATATCTTGGCTGATAAAAAACAGCCTCTTCCTTTTGAACAACAGATTCTCTAATCTGTCTTTCATTCTCTTGTTTTCTATGTTGTGCAACTTGATGGTGTAACATACCTTGAGACTCTGCATTTTGTTGAACATTTGCCACAGGACTAGACGTCTGTGCCGCTATAATTGGTGGTATCATATGCGTTCATCCTTTCTACAATCCCTTAAAAACTTGTAGGTCTAATATCACCATCTACAATTTTATACCAACTGTGAACATCTTTATCTTTAACTATATATATTGCACTTGCTATATACATAGTTACACCTCTATAAGTATTTCCAGACACCTTTATACTACCTTTTTTACCAAATTCAAGAGCCTTTTTAATATCCTGTAATCTGTTGTTACGCTTGTCATATTCTTCCTTTAAAGGAACAAGCTTAGTATTGTAGTCTTTGAGGAGTTTTATATTTTCTGGTGATAATTTACCACCATTATTCACTTTTGTTTTATATACGTTAATGTAGGATTCTATCTCTTCAATCTGTCCATTAATTTCACTAGCTTCTGAGACTAAGACCTTCATCTCCTCATAGAGCTCAGGATTTACGCCAAGCTTTATAATAGTTTGTGTTTCCATCTTGTTTCCTATGCTATTAACCTCAACATAAGATTGACAGATTATCTCACCACCAACAATGAAACCTTTTCTGCCGCTAACAACTATTTTGCCACCAGAATTAACGTTACTGTGAAGTATTGAACCAGCCATAACATCACCTTTAGCAGACACATTTGCACTTTCAAAGAATTGAGCACATATATCTCCGCCTGCTTCTAAGGTTCCTTTTCCCAAGCCTTGAACACCTCTTTTTATAACGATGTTACCACCCGCTATAAGAGTTGCTCCTTCTACAACACCATTAACCTGTATATCACCTTTTGCCTTAACGGTAAAACCAGTTCTTACATTACCAGGTATCATAACACTACCATCATAATTTATATCACCTGTAGATGCATCAACATCTGCGGCAACATTATAAGTGTCTGATACGAAAACCGTATCATCAGTAAGTGTTACATTTCCATCTACATTACTTGTAATAACCGTCTTATCCTCAGAAATAGATATGTTTCTTCCATATTTTAAGGCTCTAACCTTTGGTTTATTAGGTTGTATCTCTTCTCCTAATATATTACGTCCTGGCTCACCCATAGTATGAGGTATAAGCTTTGCCAATACCTGACCTTTGCTTATATTTGTAAACAAATTAAGCTCATGAAAATCAACACTTCCATCTTCTAACATCTTAGGTTTAGAAAGTGGCTTTGTGTTAAAGCAATATTCTATAACTGTATCCTGCGCAAGTACAGGTTTTTGTCCCTTAGCAATAGGAATGTTGAGACAATACTGTCTGGCCATCAAAAAAACATCAATTACTTTTTCGGAAATTCCATAGCTAATATTATGTGGTTCAAGTTCTGTAAGAATTTCCTTCTTAGTCATCAATTTTCCACCAGTAGATGGTGGGTAAAATCTCATATACGCCACCATTTTGTCAGGTGATATATATACTTTTGCGCTTTCGTTGAAAGCTGGTATAGGCACATTACATACCTTCATTTCTTCTGCGGATTGTCCCATACCATCTATTAAATCTTTCAAATCTTTTTTTGAATAGTCGGTACAGGCATGACTGTCTAAAAAGCCAAGAACCTCATTAATTTCCAACGGTTTTCCATCGCTTATAGCTGGATAAACAATCAGATAGGTTCCATCTTGCCTTATATCCAATCTAAAAAAAGAATTTTTATACTTCATCTACCAATACACTCCTTTTACCCCATAAGAAGTGAAAAGCCCTCACCTAAAAATGTTTTCATCTTTTTAAGTGCCTTTGAATGCAATTGAGATACTCGTGATTCAGAAACATCCATAACACGACTAATCTCCTTCAAAGTAAGCTCCTCATAATAATATAACACTACAACCATTCGTTCCTTTTCAGTAAGCGAATTCATTGCCTCAACAAGGGATTCTTTTAATTCCTTTTCCTCAACAACAGTTTCTGGTTCTATCCTCATATATGATGGATTAGCAGAATTTTTCACCTCGTTACCTTGCTCAATAAAATCTTCTAGAGATGAAACATTACCCACATTAGTCTGGGTAAGCCAATTCATATACTCATCTTCTGATATCCCCAGCTCTCTTGCGATGTCCTCATCTGTGTAACTTGTCCCTTTTTCAAGCTCCAACTTTTTGATAGCTGCATCTATAGATTTTTGTTTTTGTCTGACAGAACGAGGAATCCAATCCATCTTTCTAATCTGATCTAATATAGAACCTCTAATTCTTAGACTTGCATAGGTTTCAAACTTATTGCCCTTGCCATAATCAAACTTATCTATAGCATCAATAAGTCCAAAAATACCATAACCAACCAAATCATCGTATTCTACATTAGAACCAAGATATATACTTAATCTACCTGCAACTAACTTTACCAAAGGTACGTATTCAATTATAATTTGTTCTCTAATGGCACTGGTTTTTGAATGACTGTATTCAATCCAGAGTCGTTCTTTGTTGTCTAATACGCCCATATAATCGCAACACCTCATTTAAGCTTAATTCTACTCAGTTTCAGTAGTTTCTTCGCTTTCTTCCGATTCTTCGTCTCCCTCAGTTTCTTCTTCCCCAACTTCTTCCTTGTTAACTTCCATATGTAATATCTTATCAATAAGCTTTAACGCTACAGTGGAAATCACAAAGAATATAATAATTACAATAAGTATTATAATAAGAGAATCTAGTAACTCTCTCTTGTATTTTAAATTTAACACCAATGTTATCAATGCTGCTAACAATACAATAAATGCTCTTGCATTTCTCAACTTGTCATAGTAATCCAATGTATTACACCTCTAATGCTATATAATATTCTTCTGTTTACCAGCTTTAATAACCGTAAGCTCCTCTGTATCAGGGTCAAATATTATAGTTCTACCATAACTAAGACCCACGTCTTCAGATACAACCTTTATCCCAAGCTCTTTTAGCTTACTCTTTACAGCTATTATGTTTTTTTCTCCTATACTTCCAAGGTCTGTTTTATCAGAAGAAAAGTTAAACATTTTTGCGCCCCCGGCAATTTTTGCTTTTAAAGTTTTTTTATTTATTCCCTTCTTTTCAAGCTCACTCACCAAGGCTTCTATACCTGAATCAGCAAATTTCATTTTATTTTGATTGTTTTTGATTTTTGTGCTGTCAGGCAACATAATATGAACAAGACCGGCTATCCTTGTATTGCTATCATAAAGAACTGCTCCTATACAGGAACCAAGACCAATGGTAGTAATCTTATCAGGTGACTGGCAAATGTTCATATCAGCTATGCCCACTCTGATAGTATCACTCATCTATGCCTCCAATTCCTAGCTTGTTTAAAAGCAGATTAAATGAATGTATCTCAGAAACCATCATTATATAACCGTTAATTTCCTGTTCTCCAGCCTTAAAATGTGAATTGATAAGAAGAGCCTTGTCACTTATCTTGCCAAACTCTATGCATGGTACACTAAGTATAGCTCCTGCCATATCTACACAGCTTTCTGGCTGAGAATATCTTATCTTCATGCCGGATAAGGTTTCTAAAGACGCTACATAAGAACCTATTATTATATTTCCTATCTCTTTTACTGCTGACATACCCATCTCTGACTGCCAGTCAATATCATAATCAAGCAATGCCTTAATCATATTCTTGGCATCTTCTATGCCTACCACAAATAAAATCATGGCCTGCATATCACCCTCAATAGTACTAAGAACTCCCACAACTGTAACATCAGGGCCACCTAAAATATTCTCAAGGGAATTAAAATCATGTATTGCAACATGTGGTGGAGACATAGTAAGTTTAGACTTGAGTATAACTGACAAAGATGTAGCTGCATTTCCAGCTCCAATATTACCCAACTCACCAAGTGCATTAGTTACATTTTCAGATAACGCAATCTTATCGCTCATATGTCTCACCCCTTTAATTAATCATTATCAATATCAGCAATAACGCCACCAATATTAATAAGAGAAATAAGTGTGTCGTTATACTTTCCTACACCAGTTAAATATGCTCTAAAATCACTGGAATCTGAGGACATTTTCTCTATCTGATCTTCAGATAAAGTAACAACTTCTCTAACCTCATCAACAAGCATACCAATCTTTGCATTGCCCTCAAATTTAATTATAAGAATTCTTGAAAGATTAGTATTATCCTTCTCAGGAAGTTCAAACTTTCTTCTCATACTCATAACAGGCACAATCTCACCACGAAGGTTGATTATACCAAGAAAATATGGCTGAGTGTGAGGAACTCTAGTGATAGGCTGTAATCTAACGATATTATCAATATAAGATATATCAATACCGTACTGCTCGCTGTCAAATCTTAAAATTATGTACTGCTTTGAATCATTAACTGCTACATTTGTATCCATTCCTTCACACCTCCATTATATTAATGTATTTGAATCAATAATAAGTGCAACTTCACCATTACCAAGAATAGTTGCTCCACTGATAAGCTTTGGTGCCTTAATATATTTGCCAAGAGGTTTAATAACAATTTCCTGCTGACCTAAAAGCTTGTCTATAACAAGACCTGCTTGCTTGTCACCCTTCTTAACAATAACAACTATTAAGCCTTCATCTTCAAAAGTATTATCCTCATCAACAACAGGCTCAACATCAAGTACTTCGTTAAGTCTAACTATAGGTATAACTGTTCCTCTAAGGTTAATTACTTCTTTAGTATGTACGTACTTAATATCATCTGGAACTATCTCTTCAATAGTAACAACTGAATTAAGTGGCAATGCATATTTCTCGCCAGACACATCTACCATAAGTGCCTGAATAATTGCAAGCGTAAGAGGAAGTCTTACAATAAATGTAGTACCTTCACCAAGCTTAGTTATAACTTCAACATCACCGCCAAGGCCTTCAATCTTGTTCTTAACTACATCAAGACCAACACCTCTACCTGATACATCAGAAATCTTCTCTGCTGTTGAAAATGCTGGCATAAACAAGAGGTCTACAGCTTCCTTATCAGACATATACTCAGCCTGTTCCTCTGTAATAGTACCCTTTTCAATTGCCTTTCTCTTAATCTTTTCTACATCTATACCCGCACCATCATCTGAAACTTCAATAGTAACGTTATTACCATCCTGATAAGCGTCAAGTCTAATTGTACCTACCTTTGGCTTACCAATCTTAAGTCTATCAATAGTTGGTTCAAGACCATGATCCGCAGAGTTACGAAGCATATGCATAAGTGGATCACCGATTTCATCAATAACTGTTCTATCAAGCTCAGTATCCTCACCAGTCATAATAAGCTCCATCTCTTTGTTAAGCTTCTTAGAAAGATCTCTAATCATACGAGGGAATCTGTTAACAACACTCTCGATTGGCACCATTCGAACCTTCATAACTGACTCATGAAGATTAGTTGTAATTCTCTCTAAGTACTCAATCTGCTCATTGAATCCCTGCTCATGATTATTGTTCACACCCGAAACAGAAACAAGACCATTCTTTGCAATGATAAGCTCAGACACAAGATTCATCAAATCATCAAGCTTCTCTATATCAACTCTTACAGAACGGTTAACAACAGGCTTAGAACTCTTTGCCTGGCTCTGAGTTTTCTTTTCTTCCTTCTTTTCAGCCTTCTCTTCTTTTACAGCAGTCTTAGCTGTATCGGTACTTTCTTCAACCTTAACTGTACTGTCAGAAGCAGTATCTGGAATCTCAAATTCCTCTATAACAGCTTCCTCAATCTCAGAAACGCTTTCAATCGCTTTCTTTACTTCCTCTAAGCTCTTTTCAGATATAATAAACATAGAGAAATCAAAATCAAATCTCTCATCTTCAATATCCTGTACACTAGGAACTGACTTTATTATTTCTCCCTTGTTCTCCAATCCTTTAAAAACAAGAAATGCTCTAGCTGCTTTAAGAAGACATGACTCCTGAATATATACAGTTGTCGCATAAACATGCATACCATTTGTCTTTGCTTCAAGCATAGCGTTTCGCTCAAAATCAGCAACAGGAATTGATAAATATTTCTTTCTGTCTTCTGAACCAACGGCCGGCTTATCTACCTTAGGTTCAGCAGTTTCTTGAGGTGCTGGTTCATCATGCTTACCCTCTAATGCAGCATTGAGAAGACCAATTAACTCCTCATTATCTTCAGTTCCCTCATCAGAACTCTCCATAATATTAGAAAGATAACCTTCAATAGCATCAAGACACTTGAACACAATATCAACCATGTCAGCATCTACATTAAGCTTTCCATTACGAATCTCAGAGAAAACATTTTCCATGTCATGGGTAAGACGTTGCATTCTCTTGTATCCCATAGTACCAGCCATACCCTTCAAAGAGTGAGCTGCACGGAAAATCTCATTTACAGTGTCTATATTCTCAGGCTCAGCCTCTAATATAAGAACCTGGTCATTAAGATTCTGTAAATGTTCTTTTGTTTCATCAATAAAAATCTCAAGATATTGACTTAAATCCATTTATAACACCCCTACTTTCTTAGTGATTTCTTTTGCAATACTATTTATGTCGCATACACAGTCTGTTAGACCTCTTTCATATATAGCCTTAGGCATACCATATACCGTTGATGATTTCTCATCCTGAGCTATTACATATACATCTTTATGTTGTGATAACTTTAAGATACCTTTTGTTCCATCCGCTCCCATACCTGTCAAGATAACACAAACAATTTCGTCATAAGACAGGTCACACAGGCTGTTATACATAATATTTCCACATGGTTTTAGACCAACTACAGCTGGCGAGTCATCAAAGACAATCCTTGGAACACCATTTTTTTCTTCTACTGTGAGATGTGTGCCACCCTTAGCTATATAACATACACCATTTTTTAATGTTTCATAATTTTCAGCTTCTTTAACTGTTATTTGACTTAACTCGTTAAGTCGTTCTGCCAAAGTACCAGTAAAACCAACTGGCATATGCTGAACTAAAACTATAGGTGCTGCAATATTAGCCGGTATATAAGGCAAAACACTTTGCAGTGCTCTAGGACCACCTGTTGAACAACAAACAGCTATAAGTTTTGAAGTTTTTTTCTTAGATTTCTTTTTTTCAGAATTAGTTTTTTCCGACTTCTTTTTTTTGGATTCATTCTTATTATCAATAGTCGGAGCCACCTTTTGAACATTAGAAGCTATATCCAGAGCTTTCATAACTCTTTTTTCAAAATATACGCTTGACCTTCCCAATATCCTCTCCGGTTTTTTTATAAACTCAATTGCACCAAGCTGTAACGCAGTAATAGTGTCATCTGTATCATCACTGGAACTAAATATAACTATAGGAATATCAATATTTTTCCTTTTCAGAACCTGTAATAATTCCAAACCACTCATCCTTGGCATATTAATATCACAAAAAACCGTTGCAATATCGTGGTTGTTCTCAATTATTTCTAAGCCTTCAACTCCATCTTTAGCGCTATATGCAACACAATATTCATTTGTACTTTCTATTATATCAGATATAGCTCTTCTCATAAGTGCAGAGTCATCTATAACTAGAATTTTTTTCATTTTATGATAAACCCGATTCCTTTGCTCTCATCATTCTTTGACATTCAAATATATATTTTACTATAATGTCTCTTTTTTCTTTAGTGATATTGATGAATTCTATACGTTCATCATATATATCAGTTCTTCCTTGAAACGGTATACTACGGAGAATTCTTCCAACTAACTCCATAGGAATTACCTTTCCTTCAATAGGAAGCTCAAATTGTAATATAATCATCTCATTAGGCTCAATAAATTTCTGTTTTATAAGCTTAACTCCACCACCACTTATATCTATTATTTTGGCATCTTCCCAAGATGTACTTTCATCATATACGCCTGTTTCATATTCTTCGTCAGTCATTATTCTAATCTTACTGTTTATAGAACAATCAAATCTGAAAAATTCACGTCTTTGAACTTTCTTTAACTGTGTCAAAAGAATAACTTCTAGGAAAAATAAATTACCACTCTTATATCTTGATGATACTGATATATTACACTCATATAACCCCTTATCTGTAAAAAAACATGCTGAATAAGATGAACCCACACTGAGCGGAACCATCTTTCCATCATAAATAGGCATAGCAATCTGAAGAAGATTTGTCTCAAGCACATCATATACCTTACTTACATAAACCTTCTTGTTTTGCACATTCTTTGCTATATCATCTAATGAGACTAATTCAATTTTACATCCAATAGTTATACCCATACATACCTCTCATTTTTATCTTTTACTTTTTCTTCTTGACTTTAGAAAATCAAAAAATACCTTTGCTATACCCTCTTTAGATGTATACTCTGTCACATCTTCATTCATAAGTTTTGATGCTATATTGGAAATTCCCTTTGAAGCCACACTATTAGGATATGCTATACAAACAGGTTTTTGCTCAATAATAGCCATAGATGCACTTTTATCCTGTGGTATATCTCCAAGATATTGTAATTTCGTATTGAGGAATTTGGACGACACAGTATTCATCTTACTATATATATCCTGTCCTTCATCCTGACTTGTAACCCTGTTTGAAACCACGTTTATAGTCTTATACATAGGATTAAATTCTTCTTTTCTTCGTAATACTTTAAGTAAAGAATATGCATCTGTTATAGATGTTGGCTCAGGAGTAACAACAAGCAATATCTCCGGACTAACCATAACGAACTCCATAACCGAATCCGTTATACCAGCTCCAGTATCAATAATTACAACATCATAAAGTTTATCAAGTTTCCCCATCTCCTTAATAAGTAACTTTATACTGTCATAATCCATACTTGCAAGCTCAGAAACACCTGAACCACTGGATATAAACCCAATTTCATTTGGTCCACTAGTAATAATGTCCTCTATGCTCATATTATTATGAAATAGGTCTAACAGATTATACTTTGGCCTTATTCCAAGCATAACCTCAACGTTAGCAAGACCAAAATCCGCATCAAAGATAACAACCTTTTTTCCAAGCTTGGATATCTCTATGGCTAGATTAACAGAAAGACTTGTCTTTCCAACCCCACCTTTTCCACTAGTTACAGCAATTACTCTAGCCTTATCCTGTTTTTCTTTTGTATCCATCATTTGTCTTAATTTTGTCGCCTGATCCATAGATTATTTTGCACCTCCTAAGAGTTTCTTCGCAATAACCTGTGGATTAAGAACCCCTATATCATCAGGAACGTTCTGTCCCCATGTAACATAAGACAAATCCTTATTTAACTCCATCTTTAGGTTAAGTATGGAACCGATACCGGTTGTTTCATCAAGTTTTGTAAATATAAGCTTAAAATCATGTATATCTTCGTATGTTTTTGCAATACTAACTAAATCGTTGTATTTCACAGTAGCACTAACAACAAGATATACATCCTTTTCATTATCACCAACTGAATCAATTATAGCCTGAAGGTCTTTCTTTTGTTCAGCATCTTTATGGGAACGTCCAGCGGTATCTACAAATATGTAATCATAATCATTATACTTTTCAATGTATTTTTCCATATCCTCAGGAGTATATATAACCTCCATTGGAGCATTTATAATATTTGCATAAGTTTTCAACTGTTCAATAGCGGCAATTCTATATGTATCAACAGAAAAAAGTGCCACTTTAAGCTTATCTTCTATCTTGCTTTTTGACGCAAGTTTTGCAACTGTTGTAGTTTTACCTACACCGGTATTACCTACAAAAAATATAATCTTCGGTTTATTTTCACTAAGTGTAAGTGGTTTTATTTCACCCAACTTTAGAACAATCTTTTGATATACACTAGACAACACATTGTCAAGATGCTGATTATCATTAAGATAATCCAATTCTCCTACAATATTATCTACGAACTCTTTTTTTACTTCATTGTCTAATAATTGACTATATATTAAATCAATTATTTTATTGTCTTTTTTAGGTTTTTCCTCTTTTAACTGAGTATTATTTTCTTCTATATTAGACTCATCAAAGATGCTTTTTTCATTATCAACTTTCTTTTCCACAATCATCTGAGCTTCTAAAAGCTTTGCTATACTATTGATTTTTTCTTCAATAGCACTATTTGTAGCAGAATAATCGAATTCGCCCCCCAATAGCTCTTTTCCATCATTTTTTGAACTTTTGTCAAATGCATCACCAAATCTATAGCTTTCTTTTTTAGGTGCAGAAAGAACACTTCCTGTAGATGATGGATTCTGTGAAATATTATCATCAATAGCCGCAGTAAGCTCAACCCTTGGTTTTCTGAATAATTTCAAAATACCATTTGGCTTTATAGTTTTTACATTCATAACTATAGCTTCCGAACCCAAATCTTCCTTTGCCATAATTATAGCTTCTTTTTCAGTTGCTGCTTTGTACTTCTTAATTATCATTTATAGTGATCACTCCCACTGACTTTAATTCTATATTTGAATCAATTTCATTGTATGAAACTATTATTAAATCTCTGAAATAGTCGTTTGTAAGCTTCTTGAAATACATTCTTACTATCGGAGAAGTAATAACAATTGGGGTTTGTCCCTTGTCTTCTAATTTCTTAATTTCTATCTCTGTGGACTTCAATATACTCTTTGTAACAGCAGGGTCAAGGGAAATATACGCTCCTTGCTCAGTCTGCTTAATAGATGACATAATCGCCTGTTCTATCTTTGGATCAAGAGTAACCACAGTAGTCATATCTGAATCACCAAAATACTTGTTGGATATAGCACGCTTTAAGCTTTGACGTGCATACTCAGTAAGTATATCTGTATCCCTTGTTGTAGATGCATAATCGGCAAGTGTTTCAAATATAGTTACAAGATCTCTTATTGATATACCCTCTTTCAAGAGATTCTGTAATACCTTCTGAATGTCACCAACACCAAGAAGTTTTGGCACGAGATCATCCACAAGAGTTTTGTGATTTTCTTTAACATTATCAATGAGATTCTGAACATCCTGTCTAGTGAGAAGCTCATCAAGATGTTGTTTTATAATCTCAGTAAGATGAGTTGCAATAATAGATGGTGGATCTACAACGGTATATCCAAGAGACTCAGCTCTTTCTCTTTGTGATTCAGTAATCCACATAGCCTCCAAATGAAAAGCAGGTTCAATAGTTGGTATACCTGTAATCTCATCCTCAACATAGCCAGGATTCATAGCCATATAATGGTCAAAGAGTATCTCGCCCTCACTAACCTGAATACCCTTAATCTTGATAATATATTGATTGGGATTAAGCTGAATATTGTCTCTAAGACGTATAATAGGTACTACTGCTCCAAGTTCAAGAGCTATCTGACGTCTAATCATAACAACTCTATCAAGAAGATCTCCACCCTGATTAACATCCGCTAATGGTATTATACCATAACCAAACTCCAATTCAATAGGGTCAACCTGAAGGAGGGAATTAACATTTTCATGTCTTCTAACCTCATCAGCCTGAATCTCTTCTTCTTCAACCTCTTCCTTAATGGCATCCTCTTCTTCCTTCCCTTTTATTGCCTGAGATAATACTATGAATAATATACCATAAGCTCCACAAAATACGATATTAAGAGGTGTAAGTATACCTAAGCCAATCATTGTTGCTCCAACCATCAAAAGTACCTTGGGGATACTGAATAACTGACCAATTAAGATATCACCAATATTTTCATTCTTTGATGCCTTAGTAACCAAAATACCTGTTGAAAGAGAAATAAGCATAGATGGTATCTGAGATACAAGACCGTCACCAATTGTAAGGATAGTAAACTTTTGAAGAGCCTCTGAAAGTGTAAGTCCCATCTCAGTCATACCAAGAATCAAACCACCCACAATATTAATCAAAGTAATAATAAGACCTGCTGTCGCATCTCCCTTAACGTACTTTGAAGCACCGTCCATTGAACCAAAGAATGCTGATTCTTGCTGAATTTTTTCTCTTCGAACAATAGCTTCCTGATCTGTGATAGCGCCTGCACTAAGATCCGCATCAATAGCCATCTGTTTACCAGGCATAGCATCAAGTGTGAAACGTGCAGTTACCTCTGAAACTCTTTCAGAACCTTTATTTATAATCATCATCTGAACAATTATAAGAACAATGAAAACAATGGCACCAATTACAAGATTGCCACCACCAACGAAGCTACCAAACACTTCTACAACCTCACCAGGGTTACCAGTGGAAAGAATAAGTCTTGTTGATGACACGTTAAGAGATATTCTAAATACAGTAGTAAAAAGCAACAATGTAGGGAAACCAGACATATCAAGGGTTTCCTTTGCAAAAAGACAATTAAATACAATTATAAGTGACATTGATACATTAAATAATATAAGAATATCAAGCAAAGTGGCAGGAATTGGAATAATCATGAAAACAATTGCAGCAAGCAAATATGCACCAAGAAATATATCATTTTTCTTCACTTTCCTGACCTCCTTTCGTACTTAATGTCTTTATATCTTTTACCTATTAACTAACTTTGTTTTTCTGTTTATATACATATGCCAGAACCTCTGCAACTGCCTGATAAAGTTCACCAGGTATTTCATTACCAATTTCTACGTTGGAATATAGCATTCTGGCAAGTGGTTTATTTTCAACTATCTCGACATCATTTTCTCTTGCAATATCTTTAATCTTCATAGCAAGATAATCTGCACCTTTTGCTGTAACAACCGGTGCTTGAGATATAGTATTATCGTATTTTAATGCAACGGCGAAGTGAGTTGGATTTGTAATTACAACATCCGCCTCTGGAATACTGCTCATCATACGTCTTCTTGCAGCCTGTTGCATACGTTGTTTCTGTTGTCCCTTAACCTTAGGATCTCCTTCTTGGTTTTTGTACTCATCTTTAACTTCTTGCTTTGACATACGAAGTTCCTTTTTGTGTTTCCACTTTTGAAAAATCCAATCTGCCAAGCCAAAAATAAGATATACAACTGAAATTTTTATACCGAGATCCATGATTATCTCAAACAGAATCCCTAAACCATCATAAATACTCAAATCATACACAGTTATAAAGGCACCTATATTATCCTTTACAACAGATATACTAACTGCACCAAACACAATTATTTTTAATACAGATAATAATAGATTAAACAAGGCTTCTTTTGAAAAAATTCTCTTGAAGCCCGATATTGGATTAAGTTTGTTAAATTTTGGTTGCAATGGCTTAGTTGTAACCAACCAACTAATCTGAACTCTTTCCACCAAAAAACCTATCACAAGGGCTATAAGCAAAAATGGTAATATTGTAATAACAATATAAACAATAACGTCAAACATTATCTGCCATATAGCAACAGATGTAAGATTACCTGTAGACAGCTCATCCATTTCCCGCCAAAAGATATCAAACATATTAATTAATCTTTTAGATAAAAAAGGAATAAAAATTTTTAGTGACACAAAAAAAGCTAAAAGTGTCACTGCATTTGATAATTCTTTACTTTTTGCAACACTTCCCTCTTTACGGGAATCCTGCAACTTCTTGGCAGTAGGCTCTTCAGTTTTATCACCATCATCCGCAAAAAGCTGAAGATTGTATCTAATTATATAACTATCACTATAAGTCAAACTAAAGACCTCCCATAAGGGTGTTTAACATACTACGCATATTTTCCATAAGATATGTAGCTATATTAGGAATAAACATAATAGTCACTACAAGAACCAATAAACCAACAAACACCTTGAGCTGTATACCAACAGCAAACATATTCATCTGTGGCGAACTTTTTGCCAAAATTCCTAATATTATATTAAGCATAGTTGCACTCAAAAATACAGGCATAGCAATTTTAAAGCCTATAATAAAAAATTGTGCAATGAACTCAAGCACTGTACTATATAAAATTGGTATATTAGGAAATACTTCTCCTACTGGAATAAGCTGAAATGATTGCACTATAGCTGTCAATATAAAAAAATGCATATTGGTTATAAGAATTATTACACTGACTATCCTGTCATATAACTCTGCTGTTATGGTAACTAGCGCACCAGTATTCATGTCAAAGTTTGACGACATAGTAAATCCAATTTCTCTATCAATAAACTCTCCTGCCATAACCAATGTGGCCATAACAAAGCTAGATACAAAGCCCATAGCAAGTCCAACTAAAGCTTCTTTAATTATAAGGGCACTAAATCCCCATACAGTTGTATATTCTGGCAAAGAAACATCCAATACTGAAAAAATTGTCAACGAAACACATGCAGCTGTCAGTACACGAATTCTTGAATTGACTGCTTTATTACCAAACAATGGTGCTACAGCAAAAAAAGCTCCTGTTCTAACAACAACTAATAAAAATGCTTCTAGGGTTAATGTTGATATCGTTAAATCCATGCTACACTACCCCACGTAATCATTGAACCTACTGAACAAATCTTCCATAAATGTAATGATATTGTTCATTATCCAATCGCCACATATAAGTACAACAACCAATATTACAATAAGCTTTGGTACAAAAGTGAGAGTTTGCTCCTGAATAGATGTAACAGTCTGAAAAATACTTATTACAAGACCCACAACCATAGATGAAAGAAGCATAGGCGCACTACATTTAAGGATAAGCCAAACAGCCTGTGCAGTTATATCTATTACATCACCTATACTCATAGTAACTCACCTCAAAATAATCTAAACGTCAAAAGTTAAAAGAATTTACCAATTCTCCTATTATCAAACTCCATCCATCTGCCAACACAAATAACAATATCTTAAATGGCATAGAAATAGTGGTCGGTGGAAGCATCATCATACCCATGGACATAAGTACTGATGCAACAACCATGTCTAAAATAATAAATGGTATGTATATTAAAAAGCCTATAATAAATGCGGCTCTTAATTCACTAATTATAAATGCAGGAATAAGTACTGTAATTGGAATTTCATCCAATGTCTCAACAGTATCCATCTTTGCAATATCCATAAAAAGTCTCAGGTCTTCCTGTCTAACCTGATTAAACATAAATTCTCTCAAAGGCTCCAACCCTCTGTCTAAGGCCTCTTCCTGTGTTATTTCATTTGCAGTAAGAGGTTCAATGGCCTCTGTATTAATCTTTGCAAATACAGGACTCATAATAAATAGGGTTAAAAACAACGAGAGCCCTATCAATACATTATTTGGTGGGGAGGACTGGGTTCCAACTGCCGTTCTTACAAAATGCAGTACCACTATAATCCTCGTAAAGGAGGTCACCATAACTAATATTGACGGAGCCAAAGAAATTACTGTAATTACCAATAAAATCTGCAGGGTTCCAGCCAATGATGTCTCCTCCGAATCAGAGTCAATGGTAAGACCTACGGATACACCATCATCTGTATCCGTTAATTCTTCTTGAATACCTATCTCCGGTTCAGTATCAGGATCAACACCCGTAGCCATAGAACTAGTACCTGAAAGCCCTACTACAATTGCAATTACAAATAATAATATGAATTTGCGCAGTTTTTTGTATTTCATCTCACTACCTACTTTATATCACTATCGTCTTTTGAATTTTTATTTCTTATTTGAGATAAAATTTCTTTAAAATCCAACTTGTTATTTGATTTTGAAGAATTCTCTGCCTTCAAATTATTTATCTCATCAGGATTAAGTTTATCAATTAATGTAACATTATCCCTTGAATAGGCAAGGGCATAATACTCCCCTGCTATCTGTACAATAAGAATAAGTTTAGTTGAATCAACTCTAAATGATTCAATAATCCTGATATTATTTTTGTTATAAACCATATTACTTTGATATTTTGCCACTACTTTAGTAGCAAAATATGCAAGTAATATAACAAATACAAATATTAAAATCAAGGAAACTACATCCCACAAGGAATAGAATCCTGAATTTTTACCAGAAAGTACAGCCAACATACACTACTCAACTGCCTTCTTAACTGCCTCAATTACTCTATCAGGCTGGAATGGCTTTACAATAAAGTCTCTTGCGCCTGACTGAATTGATTCAATAACCATAGCCTGCTGACCCATAGCAGAACACATAACTACGCTTGCATTAGGATCTGATGATTTAATCTTCTTGAGAGCCTGTATACCATCCATCTCAGGCATTGTTATATCCATGAGAACTAAGTCAGGTTTTGTCTCCATATACTTCTCAACTGCCTTTAATCCATTCTCTGCCTCTCCTGCTATAGAATATCCGTTCTTTATAAGGATATCCTTAATCATCATTCTCATGAAAGCTGCATCATCACATATAAGTATACTCTTCGCCATAATTCATACTCCTTTTATTATAATTTTTCCTTGATAATTTCTGATATTCTAATACCAAAACTTTCTTCTATAACTACTACCTCACCTTTTGCAACCAGTTTCTGATTAACCATAACATCTATTGGTTCTCCGGCAAGCTTGTCCAATTCAATAATTGTACCAGGACCAAATTCCAAAATCTCTTTAATTGATTTTCTTGTTCTACCCAATACAACAGAAACCTCTAATGGAACATCCATAATAAGTTCTATATTTTCCTGTTGCATTGCAAGATTAGCCATCGGATTAAACGCTTGGAACTGTACATTTTGAACATTGACATCCGGTTGCATACCCATCATTGGCATACCCATCATAGGTTGTCCCATCATTGGCTGTCCCATCATTGGCATACCCATCATAGGCTGTCCCATCATAGGTTGTCCCATAGTTGGTTGCTCCATAGCTGGTTGACTCTGTGGTGCGCTAGGTGTAGGAGCACTCTGTGGTGGAGTCTGAGGTGCTGGAGCTGGAGTTTCTTCTTTTGCTGGCTCATCTCCGCCAGAAAATCTCTTGTATAACTCCTTTGAAAATTCTATAGGATAAAGCTGCATTATTGTACTGTCAACTAAATCCCCTATAGTCATTCTAAATGTAACCTTAACAAAGTTTGATTTCATAAAATCAGTAACTTTATCAGGTACTACGTCCGCGTCCATATTCATAAGATCTGCTTCTGGTGGACTTATATCAATTTTACAATTAAGCATAGATGACAGAGAAGTTGCAGTAGAACCCATCATCTGATTCATTGCTTCACAAATTGCTGAAAGGTGTAAATCGGTAAGCTCCGGTGATGGATTAAGACCATCCCCACCCATCATCAAGTCTGTAATTATTTTTACGTCATCTTCCTTAAGTATCAATACATTGTTTCCATCAATACCCTCTTTATAGTAGATATTAATAAAAACACATGGTCTTGCATAATCTGCTGTAAGCTCTGACCAATTGGATATATCAACTACTGGAGTTGTAATAACAACCTTTTGATTAACCAGGGAATAAAGTGTGGTAGCCGCAGTTCCCATACATATGTTGGAAATCTCTCCAATAGCATCTTTTTCCTCAGGAGATAACTCACTAGTACTTTCTGAACTAGATGAACTATCTGGTGTAAATCCACTAAGCAAAGCATTTATTTCTTCCTGAGATAACATTCCATCCATATTCTTTATTCCTCCTCTCTATATATTTCTGTAACTTTAACTGCATAATTATCACTAAATGAACCAGGTAACGCTTTAAACTTAACAATGTTTCCAACATAAATATCTAATTCTTCAGAAACATCTCTGTTAAGTTTTATTATATCGCCAACCTGTAAATTAGCAAAATCCATAACCGTAATACTGCTCTTTCCTAACTCAGCAGATACAGGAATCAAAGCCTTATTAATAGCAGTCTCAATAACCTCCGCATAGCTTTGTTCATCCTTATCCTGCATTGTAGAAAACCAATACTTGGTGTTAAGTTTATCCATAACATCCTCTAAGGTCAGGAATGGTAAACATATATTCATCAAACCTTCAACACCACCTATATTAATGTTGATGGTAAGAATAGCAATCATCTCTGTAGGAGATATAATCTGAGCAAACTGTGAATTAGTTTCTATACGTTCAAGATAAGGCTCTATCTCTACTACGTTGGCCCATGGTTCTCTCAACAATGAAATTATAATACTGAAAATTCTTTCAAGTATAGATAATTCTATCTCCGAGAAATCTCTAACTTTGTCAAGTGGCTCTCCTATGCCTCCTAACAATCTATCTATGATAGTATATCCTACATTAGTAGCCATCTCAATAATGATATTACCTGTTAGTGGTGCCATATTAACAACACCAAGTAAAACAGGATTAGAAAGTGCGTTAGAAAACTCAGAATATGTAACTGCCTCTGAATTCATAACCTCAACCTGAACATTTTTTCTAAGATAAGCTGGCAAGTTACTACTTAACAATCTACCAAAATGCTCAAATATAATTTCAAGAGTTCTAAGATGCTCCTTTGAGAACTTTGCTGGTCGTGAGAAATCGTACTCTTTAACCTTTGCACTCTTAGAATCTTCAATATTATCTACATCTAATTCACCTGAGCTCAGCTGTTTTAATAAGGCGTCTATTTCATTTTGTGAGAGTACGTCTGCCACACTTCTCACCTCCCTTAGCTCATATAAATTATTGTGCTACCCAATTGTAGAAGCTAACTGAATATATACATTCAGTGTTAAATGTCTGCTTTAAAGATGCAAGAATTTCTTCTTTAATCTGTCTTTGAACTTCAACATCAATTACTTGCTCATATGTATACTTACCAATAATATCTCTGGTTGTATCATAAATCAAAGCAGTAGAAGCTGTAAGATTATCTAATGTCTTATTGTAATCTGCTGCAGTCTTGTCAAGATTAATTGTAAGTCCATACTGTACTACATGTGTATCTCCCGAACCATCTGATGCCAGATTAATAGGATTACCCTGCTCTAACTGAAATGGCGAAAGATTACTTACATCAAACTGACCTGGGTATGCGCCTGAATTAAGAGATGCAATCTCTAAATCTAGTGCTTTTGCAATATCTGTTATAAGATTATTAGTCTTTGTTGCCTGAGGCATAAACACAAACACAATAAGTATATTAAATATTAAATTAATAATACATATAGCTAAAATTATGACTGTGATAAGGTTTTTCTTCATATCTTTGCTCCTTAATTATAAGAATTCTGTTGATTGTATATCTTGATTACTACTCTTCTATTCTTTGCACGACCTTCCTCAGTAGCATTTGATGCTACAGGATTACTTTCACCATATCCTGCAATTTTAAGATTAGAATCTATAAAGTTTTCCTGTTCTATCAAGTATTCATATACATTTCTTGCTCTTTCAGCAGAAAGCTCTCTGTTATTCTCAAATTGAGAGGTAGAAATAGGCACATTATCTGTATGACCTTCTATCTCAATAATACAATACTTGTACTTAACTAATATACTAGCAATCTTTTGTAAGAATAACTTTGCTTCATCCTTAACTTCGGCATCACCAGAATCAAAAAGAATGGAACCGTTTAGATTAAGTTCTACATACTGAGCATTATAATCAATAATAATTTGGTCATCTATAGAGTATGACTCGGCGGACTGAACAATCTCATTATACATCTCTTCAGACTGTTCTTCTCCACGTTTTTCATATTCTTCTTTTAACTCTTCATCAGAAAGTTTTTCTGCATCTGTAGATGAGGAAATAGCTTCATCTCCTGTTGTTCCTTCAACATTCTTGCCAGCCTCAGTGAGAACACTATTAATATCCGGCAATTGAGTAACTCCACCAGACATCAACTCACCATCAACCAAAGAGACAGAACCATCATTAAGTACATTAAATGTTATGTTGTCAAAAGATGCAGCGATACGCTGTATCTTGCCTTCATCCATAGTTGAACTAGCAAAAAGCAAAACGAAGAAACAAAGCAAAAGGTTCATCAAATCACTAAAAGTGGCCATCCACGCTGGAGAGCCTTCCTCTGGTGGTTGTTCCTTTCTCTTAGCCATTACTGTCCACCACCTTCGTCACCAAAGCTTGCTCTTTCCTTTGGAGAAAGGAATGATTTAAGCTTTTCTTCAATTACTCTTGGATTCTCTCCTGCCTGAATAGAGAGAATACCTTCTATCATAACTTCTTTAAGTTTGATTTCTACGTCATTTTGTTTTGTAAGTTTGTTAGCTACTGGGGTACAAATCCAGTTAGCAAGAACAGAACCATACAAAGTTGTAATAAGGGCTACCGCCATGTTAGGACCGATTGAGTCTGGATCAGACAAATCCTTAAGCATGTTGATAAGACCGATAAGAGTACCAATCATACCCCAAGCAGGACCCATGGCGCCAAGATTCTTCCAGAAACTTATATTTTCCTGGTGTCTTGTGTCAGTATTAATAAGTTCTGCTTCGAGAATACTTCTAACAAGTTCTGGATCAGTACCATCCACGATAAGCATAACACCCTTTTTCATAAAATCGTTGTCAAGGGCATTTGCAGATTCTTCAAGAGAGAGAAGGCCTTCTCTTCTTGCAAGATTAGATAATTCGATAATAGATTTAATTGTCTCAGTTTCATTTGCCTTTGGCACTTTAAATACAAGTCCAAAAGACTTAAGTCCAGCCACAAAATCCTTCATTGGATTCATGGCTAAAATAGCACCGAATGAACCACCAAACGTTATAAGTGCAGATGCAGGGTCAAGGAATGTGTCAGTTATAACGCTGAACCCTTTACCATTAACCATACCAAATATCATAAGGGCAAATGCTCCTAAAAAGCCAATAATAGATGCTATATCCACGTTTTTCACCTCGAATACAAAATTACTGTAATGAATGTATCTTTCTCTTGTAGTTAATTACTAAATCAATTATATCTTTTCCGGATTCACTTACTATGTACTTCTTACCACTTGTAAGGGTTATAACAGTATCCGGTGTCTCTTCGATCATCTCAATAAGTTCGGCATTAATTATAACAGTTGAACCTTTTAATCTAGTAACTTCTATCATAGTAATACCCTCCTTAATGCACAGACCACTCACAAGTTTACATTTAGATATATTATAGCATAACTGTATTTTTATGTCTACAAAAAATAAAAGAAAGAAGATTCCAAAACCAAGGCTAATTTTGACTTTGGAATCTTCTATTTTTAATTAATTTTAGTACTATCTCTTAAGATTTACAAGCTCTTCAAGCATTGAATCTGATGTAGTGATAATTCTTGAGTTTGCCTGGAAACCTCTCTGAGTTGTAATCATCTCTGTAAACTCAGAAGAAAGGTCTACGTTTGACATTTCAAGAACACCCTGTGACATTGTTCCGCCATCTTCATCTACAGCAGAACCAATACCATCAAAATCTCCAGAGTTCTGAGTTGCAGCATACATACTGTTACCAACAGACTCAAGACCCATAACGTTGCTGAACTTTGCAACAGCAATCTGTCCTAAAAGTTTAGTCTCACCATTAGTATATACGCCAAAGATTTTACCTGATGTATCAATACTTATATCAGTGAGCTTACCCATTGAACGACCGCCTCCTGTAGCGTCAGTTGCACCTCTAACCATCTTAGCTGTAGCATTTCCATCTGACTCATATCTTGTAAGATTTGAGAAGTCAATTGTAATACCCTCTACTGGCTCACCATTTATAACTGACTGGAATACATTACCCTTGTCTGCGTTATTAGGCATAATCTGAAGCAATGCAGTATCATTTCCTGCAGTACCAACATACTCAAATGCACCAGTATCTGCATTAAACTTAACCTGAATTGAGTTTGCACCTGCTATAGTTGCAGTGTAACCACCCTCTGTAACATCAGGAGTTGCAGCATCATCTGTTCCAAGAATTTCAACATTGTTTGCATCAGTAACAGACTGTATCTCCAAATTGTATAAAGAACTATCAGCCTGAGCTGTATCCTTTGTAAGCTTAAACTTAATTGTATATGGATATCCTAATGAATCATATACTGATAATGAAATAGCCTTACCATCTGCTGATATAAGCTCTGGGTCTGTAAAATCAACGTTACCTGTCATATATGCAGCTGATGTTTGTTCTGGTGCAGATACTTTGTTTTCCTCTGACTCAGGATAAAGAGCAGAAACTGTATCCTTTCTAATCTGTGAAGGATCCTCTGGGTCTACCTGCCAACCCATAACCTGATAACCGTTACTTGTAACAAGACATCCAGCAGCATCCACCTGGAAGTTACCAACCTTAGTAAAGTAGTTTCCTGCACCTCTGCTAACAATGAAAAGTGATTCTGCATTAAGCATTAAATCATATGGATTATTTGTACTTTGTGCTGCTCCACTCTCAGAAATATTAGTTGCGATAGATGATACCTTTGTACCAAGACCAATCTGAGATGCATTTGTACCACCAGTTGTATCAGTGGCACCTGTAGCTGTTGCTGTAGTTTGATATAAAACATCTCGGAATAAAACTGAAGATGTCTTAAATCCGATTGTGTTAACGTTTGCTATATTGTTACCTATTACGTCCATTTTTGTCTGGTGAGTCTTAAGACCTGCAACACCAGAATAAAGTGATCTCATCATAACTTTTGACCTCCAATTCGTTAAATGTTTTCCCTTCTGTCATTCCGGGAAGATAAGCCTCCTTATAGGTCCGGCTTTAAACAATTACTGCTCCATCAATGTTAGTAAATACATTTCCATCCTCTCCCTGTTCTAGGGCAGTTACAACTGTATTATTCTTAATATTTACTATAAATGCAAGATTGTCCATCATTACAAGGGATTCGTTTATACTTTTTCCTCTTGCTTGGCTCACACCCTGGTTAAGTCTATCAATCTGTGTATCTGATAGGGTAATATTTCTACTTTCCAGTCGCTGATTGGCATGCTTGGAAAATTTAACATCTTCACTGGTTTTTGCCAATATATCATGAAATGATAACTCGCTTTGATTTTGGCCACCCCTTGATACTTTGTTGCCCTGAAGAAAAATATCAGTTGCCTGTTCTAAGGAAAGGATTCTGGAATCTAAACCATTCATAGAAATCCCTCCTATTCTCTACTCAGTTTTTGTATCCTCGCTGGCTGAATCACCACTACCAACACCATTTTCTGTAAGATTACCATTTGCAGCCTGTTCCTGTAAGAACAAGTAATAATCATAATCTACTATAGAATCCAAATCTGATGCAGGATAGTAATTACCATTGATTGATAAGAGTACTTCGTCATTTTGTACTGTTGCGTACTCAACTAATCCACTAATCTGGCTTGTATTTCCTGCGGAGTCAGTAGTATTCATAATTACATACTCACCAACAACACTAAGTGCATTTCCCTTTTCAAGGGTTGTGCTTATGTTCATAGTTGCTTCAAGAGATGAATACTGAGCAAGCTGTGACATATATTGTGTACTGTCTCCTGGATTAAGTGGGTCCTGATACTGCATCTGAGTTACAAGAAGCTGTAAAAATGCATCTTTATCAAGATCATTTGAAGTTTCTTTTTTGTTTGATACATATGAATCTGCTTTGGATGTATCAATTCCTCCAATTATAGGATCTGCCATCTCATATTCCTCCTTTCATTATATAGTGTAATTAACACTACTTCCTTGTTTTCTCATAACCTCAACCTGTAACTGTTCCTCATCTGTTAATTCATCCTCAATTAAGCCCTCGTTGAGATTAATATCCCCTGTTGTTCTTGAAGCATTGGCCTGCTCTTCATTTTCGAACTGTGCATCCTGTCCCTGATTAAAGAATTCATATGATGCAATCATAACCTCTACAGCTTCAACTTTAAGTTCTTGATTATTGAAAGTTTCTTTAAGTACCGCAATACTATTTTCTATAGCATGCTTAGCAGCCTCATTTTCAGTTATAATCTGTGCTGTAATAATTCCATCCTTAGATGCAACATTAATCTGTACCTTACCAAGGTGTTCAGGATTAAGTTGTACTTCCATGGAGGTAGTATCCTTAGTCACATTAACTCTGATTTCATCAATAATCTGTCTTACTATATCTGCTTCACTTACAGGAGTTGCATATGAAGGTACTGCATCAAGTCCGTTTGTTGCAAATGCGTTGTTTACCGCTTGATTAAGGTTGTTAACTATAAGATTTTGAGGTGTTTCCTTAGCCTGTGGCTGATATCCTTCACTATTTGACTGACTATCTGTACTTGTCTTTGATGCATCTGACACATTCTCAGATTCATTTGAATTATCTAAGCTAACAACTGTTTTTGCATCTTTGTTATCAGCAACAACTTCTTTTGAATCTTCAATCTCCACATCAACCTTTGGAATATCACTGTCAACAACTTCTTCAAAGCTAACATTCATAACCTTTTCAATATCTTCGATATTTTCCTTAACAAAGTTAATAAGCTCTGGTACATCCTGAATATCATAAGTATTGATAAGATTTTCTAAATCCTTTGTCAAATCGTTAACAAGGGTAGATAAATCCTCATTGATAAGTAAATCCACATTGGTTGCATTTTGAGTAGTTAACACAAAATCTTTAAATACATTTACATCAAGCAAATCAACAAGCTCAATACCCATACTTTCCAAAAGACCATCAAGTTCTTCTTCAGTAATATCAAGTTTTTCCATAACAATATTCTTAAGCTCTGTCAAAACTTTTACAGCAGTATCAATACCCTCGTCTTTTACATTTGCATCCTCTTTAGTATTGTCAACTGTCTTTGAATCTTCAACTTGCTTTGTATCATATGACTCTTTTATATCTGCTTCCTCAAGCTCTTCATTCTTATATACATCATCTTTAACTTCATACTCCGCACTTTTACTTGTTTCTGAAATTTCTGAAGTGCTTGTTGTATCAAGTTCAGAAGCAACATCCGTAGGTGTATCATTGCTAACACCAGCAGTCATATTCATAAGACTTGCAAATGCATCCATAGCCTTTTCTTCAGCTTTTGATTTTGCTTTTGATGCACTGGAAGAAAGATCAACGTTTCCAATACCACTTGTAGATATAGGCATTATCATCCGGTTTCCTCCTTTCTTGAAAAATTTTAGGTATAACCTATGGGAGAAGTTTCTTTGTAACTGCGGCAGCAAAATCTGGGTCCATAGCTGCAAGTATCTCTCCCTGTGCTGATGAGCTCATATTGTTCATAATAAGTGCAACCGTGTCCATATCACTACTCATACTCTCTAATATCTCGGCCGCTGCACTAGGCTCCATACTTTCGTACGCCGCTGCAAGATCTATGATTTCTTGACTAGCCTTATCCGCTTCAATAATCTCTCTATAAATCTTTTCTGCGTGTTCAGCATCAATTGAATTATACCATTCTATATATATATCGGTATCTGGTGCCGATTCTCCATAGACTATTTCTTCATAAAATTTATTTTTTTCTTCCTCAAATTCATTTTTTTCGTCTTCAAACACAGTAAGTCTATCAACTTCTGCTTGCAATTCAGCTACTTTATCAGTTAATGCAACGATTTCCGCGTCTTTACTGCCAATTGCTTCGTCCATAATTGAAATCTGAGCTAAAGCTTCCTCCAATGTGTCATATGGATAATCACTTTCAATAGCTACTTCCTCATCAGATGGAGGTGGTAATATATGCTTTATAACAGGTACATCCTTAAAAATAGGACGAAGTACTTCAGAGCCGAAGCCTCCAACATCACACTTTATAAGAAGTGCCATAACAGATAACCATGTAATGACAATTAAAATACAGATAAGTATAGCTGTACCCTTTCCTGTTTTCTCCATTTTTTCACTCTTATCACGTGGCATATCTAACCCTCCGAATCTTTATTAGAATTATTATACTGGTAACTTACAACCTCGTCAGTTTCTTTATTTTCTGCACTGTTTAACTCCTGCACAAACTCATCAAACTGCTTCTCTTTTAATTTTTCATGCATCTTTCTTTCCTGCATCACCTGTTGAAGTTTCACTCTGGCTTTTTCTAGTTCTTTGCTACGCTTTTTTACGACTTCCATCTGCTGTTCAATAAGGATATCCATAATATCCATAGCATTTCCAGTTTCTTCAATCTTTACAAAATTCAAGGAACCAACAATCAAATTGTTGTATTCTTCCTGGTATTCATCTTTTCTAATTTTTAGCTGTTCTAACTTTTCTTCCTCAATATTTAAAAGCCTTCTTGCCTCAGCATATTCTTGCTTGGCAGTATCTTCAAGCTTATATTTTATATCGAGAATATTTTGCATTCTATAAAAGAACTTAGCCAAAAAATCACCTACTTATTTTACTGAAAAATGTCTTTCAGCATATTTACCTCATCATCAAAAAGATACTTTGTACTTACATCCTGACGTAGGAATTCATTTACTCTATCAATCTTGGATATAGCATAATCAATATTTTTGTTTGAACCTGCTCTATATGCACCTATATTTATAAGGTCTTCTGCATCATTATAGGTCGCAAGAACATTCTTCAACTTACCTGCGTATTCCTTATGTTCACTGGTAGCAACTGAGCTCATACATCTAGATATACTTGCAAGTACATCTATTGCCGGATAATGATTCTTGTGTCCCAACTTTCTAGATAAGACAATATGTCCATCCAATATACCTCTGGCTGTATCTGTTATCGGCTCATTAAAATCGTCACCATCTACAAGCACTGTATATAGTCCAGTTATAGAGCCCTTGTATGTATTACCTGCTCTTTCTAGAACCTTTGGTAATTCCGAATAAACCGATGGTGGATAACCTCTTGTTACAGGTGGCTCACCAGATGCAAGGCCTATTTCTCTTTGTGCCATAGAAAAACGGGTAAGAGAATCCATCATAAGAATTACATCCTTGCCTTGATCTCTAAAATACTCTGCAATGGCAGTAGCTGTTTTAGCGGCTTTATTACGAATCAAGGCTGGTCTATCTGATGTTGCTATAACAAGAACCGATCTTTTAAGGCCCTCTTCTCCAAGATCTCGTTCTATAAACTCTCCAACCTCTCTGCCTCGCTCTCCAATAAGAGCAATAACATTTATATCCGCCTTGGTATTTCTTGCAATCATACCAAGTAAGGTACTTTTTCCAACTCCACTACCTGCAAATATACCAATTCTTTGGCCTTTTCCAATGGTAAGTAGCGAATCAATAGCCTTAACTCCAAGTGGTAAAACTTCACTGATAAGTTTTCTCTTCAATGGGTCTGGAGCTGGTGCATCTATAGGGTATTCCTCATCGCAGAAAAGTTCTTTCCCATCCATAGGTCTTCCAATGCCATCAAGGACCCTTCCAAGAAGATTTTCTCCAACAGGAACACTAAGTACATTGCCAGTATTTTTTACTGTTGCCCCTATACCAATGCCATCTACAGAATCATAGGGCATCAAAAGAACATTATTGTCTCTAAATCCAACCACCTCGGCCTGTACAGAAGTAGTGCCGTCTTTTGACACTATTTCACAAAGGTCGTTTAGCTTACATGGTGGTCCTACGGATTCCACTGTTAACCCTACTATCTTACTTACCTTTCCATAGTGAGCCGTAAAATCTCTATATAACAAAGGATTGTATTTTTCAATATCAAACTTCTTAATCATATTTTCCCCACTTATGGTAAAATTCCCCGATTAAAAACCGGGGACTATAACATTATCTATATTATTCACTAAGCAGCTTAATTGCTGTAACAAGATTTCTGACCTGAACCTCCATAGACAAATCAATAATACCATTGTCTGTTTCGATTATACATTGGCTCTTATCAAGCTTTGCATCTCCATATATCTCTATATCAATATTGGAATTACCTGCACCAACAAGACGGTCATAATTATCTGATATATATGTATAATTTGACTCAGAAACCTTTATAACAAACTTTTTGCTAGTTTCAGCATCAGTAAGAGCATTATTAATCATATGGAACATAACAGATTTATAATCCTCAACCAAAATGCCTGTAAGCTTTTCAATTATCTGACAAGTAAAATCAACCAATTTTGTCTGGGCATCATTTACAGCCTTTTCAATAGTTATATTGTTACTTGCCACCATGGCCTCTTGCTCTTTTTTAAGGTTTTCAAGATATTCGTCAGCTACCTTCATAGCCTCCATACTACCTTCTTCGTATCCCTGTTTGTGACCATCAGCATGAGCCTGCTCTTTTATAGCCTCTGCTTCCGCTTTTGCGTCAGCTATAATTTTAGAAGCCTGAAAAATCGCATCATCTCTTATAGATTTTGCTGTATCCATAGCATCATCTAAGACTGCTCTGCTGGCAGTATCAACCTCAGATTTTGATGCTTCCTGTTCTTCTTCTATATCTTTTTTTTCCTCAATAGGTCTTATAATTTTAGGTTGTTTATCATTCTGGATAACTCTGCTATTTGCATCAAACACAAAGGGTTCGTTGCTAACATTTGTAAGTCCAGAAAAACCATATTTGAAAAGATTAGACAACTATTTCGTCACCTCCACCACGAGAAATGACAATCTCGCCTGAATCCTCAAGTTTTCTAATAATATTAACAATCTTCTGCTGTGCATCCTCAACATCCTTAAGACGTACAGGTCCCATGAATTCCATATCTTCTCTAATCATAGTTGCAAGACGAGATGAAAGGTTACTAAAGATAGCATTTTGTACTTCTTCGTTTGCATTCTTAAGAGCGATTGCAAGTTCATTGTTATCAACCTCACGAAGAACTGTCTGAATTGATCTGTTATCAAGCACAAGAATATCCTCGAATACAAACATCTTTCTTCTGATTTCGTCTGCAAGTTCTGGCTCTTCGATTTCCAAAGTCTCCATAATATGCTTTTCAGTACTTCTATCAACAGTATTAAGAATGTTAACAATAGCATCAACGCCACCAACAATTGTGTAATCCTGATTAACAAGAGAAGCAAGTTTCTTCTCCAATACCTTTTCAACTTCCTTTATAACGTCAGGGCTTGTTCTATCCATAACAGCTATTCTCTTTGCTACATCTGCCTGTTTTTCAGGTGCAAGAGCACCTACAACTGCTGCGGCTTGAGATGGTGGCAAATAAGACAAAATAAGTGCGATAGTCTGTGGATGCTCATCCTGAATAAAGTTAAGCAACTGTGCAGCATCTGCCTTACGCACAAACTCAAATGGACGTACCTGCAATGAAGCAGTAAGTCTTCCAATTACATCCTTAGCCTTGTCCTCACCAAGGGCCTTATCAAGAAGCTCCTTAGCATAGGCAATACCACCCTCAGCAATATATTGCTGAGCAAGACATATCTCATAAAATTCATCTAAAACAGCATCTCTTATATCCGGTGAAACACTTTTTGTATTGGCAATCTCAAGGGTTAACTGCTCTATCTCATCTTCATTCAAGTGTTTAAACACCTGAGATGAACGCTCAGGTCCTAATGCGATAAGAAGAACTGCCGCCTTTTGTACTCCCGATATTTCTCCTGACATAGAATAACCATATGACATATTACATTACTCCCATTCATTAAGCCAGTTTCTAAGCAATGCAGCAACTGCTTCTGGCTTTTCATCAACAAATTTCTCGATAAGCTCCTTAGATGCTGAATTATCACTAAATTCAATATCTTCAAGAGACTGATTTTCTTTTGTGGTAGCAAGAAGTGCCTCAACTGATAATTCTGGTTCAGTCTCAACCACTTCATCAGGCTTCATGCTCTTAAATACAACAAATAAGAGAAGTAAACCTATCAATACTGCCAAAGCAATAGAGATAATACTCTGTGTAGAAACCTTTTCCTTAACTTCATCATAGAAAACTGGAACTATACGCTCAACAACATAAATCTTTGATTCCTTAATTCCCGTAGCATTGGCAAGCATACTCACCTGTGCTTCAGAATTAATAATCTCTTGTACTTCAGAATTTGCAGCCTTAAATTCCTTAAATGTCATATCATCTAAAGTTCCATCAGCCTTTAAGGTTGCCTCATCGTAAATCTGATATTTAGTAAGATATACTGACATACTAGACTCAGCAAGATTTATCTCACCTACAGGACTTGTTGTAGTTGTAGTAGTTGAGCTGGTTGCATATTCTTCCTTTACCAGATTAACCATAGCCTCAGCTAAAGCATCATCTAGCAAATCATAGTCTGTAATCTCTTCGCCATTGGCATCAGTTCCAACAACTCCACCTGTACCATCCACATTTTCTGCAAGATAATAATAGTAAGTTTCTTTAGGTCCGGTATCGTCATCTGTATTTGTGTAATACTTAATATCCTGAACTGTTTTATCTGAAATACTAACAGCAAGATTAGATGAAACCGAAACCTCATCATATGCTCCGGAATTAACCATGAGATTCCAGAGTTTGCTGTTATAGTACTCTTCTGTCTGCTGTTTAATATTTATAGCATTAACCGATGTATTAGTAGAACTACTAAGCTCTGAATGAAGAAGATTACCCTGATTATCTATAACTGTAATATCATCAGTAGAATCAGCTCCAACAGAAGTTCTTGCATACTGAACAATTCCTTCTATGTTCTCTTTATTAAAATTAGCATTGGTTGTAAGCATTATACTGACAGATGGCTGTTCTTCATTTGAATATATGGAGCTACTGCTATCTGGCATATCTATAGTTACAGATGCCTTTGTAACACCCTCTATGGAAGAAAGTGTCTGTTCCATCTCTGATTGGAGATTAATTTTTGCTTTAAGTTTTTTCTCAGAATCTGTTGTGTTAAAGCTATTATCAAACAACCAATCGTAATCTGTATTGTTGACAGTTGTGCTTATACCATTTTGTCCAAGAAGAAGTCTGGCATCAGATATCTGTTCCTCTGCAACCTCAATAGTAAGTGCATCATCAGAAACCCTGTGAGTAATACCATTCTCAGTAAGAAGTGCATCTGCTTCCGCAGCTGCTGCGGTATTGTCAAATGTTGTAAGTGTTACATAGGTAACTCTGTTAAGCACAAAAAACAGAGCAACTAATGTTACAATAACCGCTGCTACAATGGATATAATCAATGTCTTTTGTTTAGTTGTATACTTATTCCAAAATTCTACAATCTTAGCAACTAACTGCTTAAGTTTCTCACTCATAAGTGCCTCCGATTAATGCAATAATTATAACTGCATTGTCATAAGTTCTTTGTATGCAGATACAACTGCATTTGTAACCTTCACTGTGTATTGAAGGGAAATGTTTGCTTTTTGTTGTGCTAATGCCAAGTCATGAATACTATCAGTGTATCCAAGAGCGAAACTAATCTCGGCTTCCTCGGCTGCCTTTTGAAGAGAATCAGCTTCCTTATACATATCTACTGCCGCATTTAAAATATTATCAAAGGCTGCTGTGCCTTCTGTCTTTTGCTCTTTACCTACTTTATTTATGTACAAGCTGTCCTCGCTAAGTAATGATACCGGTAAAATTGATGCCATATCTTATCGCTCCTAACTATTGAAATAATTCTAAGCCTTTCATGGCCATACTTTTTGCTGCGTTAAAGGAAGTAACTGATGCCTCATAAGCTCTACTTGAATCTATAAGGTTTGTCATCTCTGTTACTGTGTCAACATTTGGATATTCTACATATCCATCCTCATTTGCATCAGGATTATCAGGTTCATACACAAGTCTTAAATCAGACTGATCCTCTACTATTCCACTAACTCTAACACCGTTAGGTTGATACTGGTTGAGATATCCGTGTAAAACATGATCAAAAGATGTGGTGTTTTTCTCAGAAAAAACAAGCATCTTTCTTCTGTAGGCTTCTCCATTTTCTGTTCTTGTTGTACTTGCATTAGCTATATTCTCAGCTATAACATCCATTCTAAGTTGCTGCGCAGTCATACCTGTTGCAGCTACATTCATAGCGGAAAAAACTCCCATATTTATTCCTCCTATATCAATCAAAAAACAAATCCAAAGGCTACTATGATGTCTGACTAAGAACAGTCTTGTATCTTGCAAACTCCTGATTCATAAGGTCTACCAAGGCCTGATACTTAATCTGATTCTCAGCAAGATATGCCTCCTCAGTTGCAATATCTACATTATTGCCATCCAATCTATAAGAAAGGGAAGCATTATCTGTAAATATACGAGGTTCTAATATAGATAAGTCTTTATTTAAATCTGTAACAGCTTTATTAAGATCATCACCTGCAATCTCTGCCTTCAATAAAGCTTCAAAATTAAGATCTTTTCTCTTGTAGTTCGGAGTATCAACATTTGCTATGTTGTTACTGATAAGCTCATTTCTAAGATTAGACGCATCTGCCGCTCTATCAAGAATATTGATGTAATTGTAAATATTTGATGAAATCAATGATTCTTCCCCCTTTTAAACACTCGAAAAGGACTTGTGTTTTTGCACAAATCCCTTTGTTTTAAGCTTATATTCCCCCGAAACTCCTTTTTCAGGTATATATTAAAATATCTTACTACATAACTATAATCGACAAAAACATAAAAAAACATAATATGTATAAAAAATTATCGTACAAGCCGTCACAAAGCTGCAACTTTTTGTACGATAATTATAGTACCACATTTTTTTATATTCAGCAATATAAAATGTATAAAACACTAAATATATATATTTTTTATCATCAACAACTTTATCTTGTATTACAGGTGTATCCACAGCCCTCTTTAGAACATAATAATTTCTTGCCTTTTTCTACCATAAACGAACCACATTCTGGACATTTTTCTTCTGATGGTTTTGCCCAAGACATAAAATCACATTCTGGGGAATTTATACATCCATAGTATTTTCTACCTTTTTTTGTTTTTCTTAAGATAATTTCACCACCACAAGAAGGACATGCCACTCCAATTTTTTCATAGTGAGGCTTTGTGTTTTTGCATGAAGGGAATCCCGGACAAGCCAAAAACTTTCCGTGAGGACCATATTTTATAACCATAGTTTCCCCGCAAAGTTCACAAACAACATCTGATTTTTCATCCTCAATATTGATGTCTTCCAACTCTTCATGAGCGTTATCAATAGCATCTGACAAATCTGGGTAGAAATTTCTTATAACAACCTTCCACTCAATTTCCCCTTCCTCAATCATATCAAGAAGGGACTCAATATTGGCTGTAAAGCTTGTGTCAACAATAGCCGAAAAGGCCTTATTCATAACCTGGTTTACAGCTTCTCCAAGCTCTGTAACATATAAGTTCTTGTTTTCCTTAACTACATATCTTCTATTTATAATTGTAGTAATAGTAGGTGCATAAGTAGATGGTCTACCTATGCCAAGCTCCTCCATAGTTTTTACCAATAAAGATTCAGTATAATGGGCTGGTGGCTGTGTGAAATGTTGCTTTGGCATGCTCTCAACAAACTCAAGCTTGCTATCCTCATCAATTCCACTCAGTCTATTATTTTCTTCTTTTTCTTCATCTAGTGTATATACTGATAAAAATCCTTCAAAAGCAACCTTAGATGTAGAGGACTTAAACTTATAGCCATCACAATCAACTGTTATTGTAGTTGTTTCATACTTAGCAGGTTTCATTCTACTAGCAAGAAATCTATTATAAATAAGCTGATATAATTTGAATTGCTCTCTAGATATCTTATCTTTAAGCATAGCCGGAGTAAGTTCTATATTGGTTGGACGTATAGCCTCATGGGCATCCTGTATTTTTTTGCCGTTAGAAGAAATTGCATCCTCACTCACATAATCTTTTCCAAAATGCTCTTCCACAAATTCTTTAGCCTTTTTATCTGCCTCTTCAGAAACTCTAATAGAATCTGTTCTAAGATAAGTAATAAGTCCTAATTCACCTTTACCCTTTATATCTACACCTTCGTACAATTGTTGAGCAATTCTCATAGTCTTGCTTGTTGCAAAGTTAAGCTTTTTTCCTGCTTCCTGCTGAAGTGTACTTGTGGTAAATGGAACTGGTGATTTTTTTGTTTTCTCTGATGTTTTTATAGAGTCAACCTTAAATCCCTTACCTTTTATACCTTTTTCTATCTCATTAACCTCTGACTTTTTAAGCTTGTCCTTTGAATAGTGGAAAGAAACTGGCTTTAAACTACTGTTTTTAGACAGCATAACATCAAAACTCCAATATTCTTCTGGAATAAAAGAGTTTATCTCCTCTTCTCTATCACAAATAAGCTTAAGCGCCACTGACTGAACTCTACCAGCACTTAAACCTCTCTTTATCTTTTCCCATAAGAGTGGAGATATAGAATATCCAACCATACGATCCAATACACGTCTTGCTTGTTGCGCATCAACAAGGTTCATATCTATCTCTCTTGCTTCCTTTATTGAATTTTTAACAGCATTTTTGGTGATTTCATTAAATGTAATTCTCTTGTATTTTTTATTTTCAAGCTTAAGTGCTACTGAAAGATGATAGGAAATAGCCTCTCCCTCGCGATCAGGGTCGGTAGCAAGATATATTTTATCTGCTTTTTTTACCGCCTTTCTCAAATCAGCGAGCAAATCTCCCTTTCCTCGTATAGTAATGTACTTCGGCTCATAATCATTAGCTATATCTATACCCATTGAACTTTTAGGCAAATCTCTAACATGTCCATTTGATGCAATCACATCATAATTTGCTCCTAAAAATTTTTTTATTGTCTTAGCCTTTGCTGGAGACTCAACAATCACAAGATTCTTAGCCATAATCCAAAATACTCCTTTTACACTAAACGATTTCTCACCAATAATTTATATCGATATAATATAGTATCCTTTAACAGGTTGTTTTATAAATCCTTTTTCTTCCATAGTATATAGTACACTTATGGTTTTTGTTACACCTATGCCTATCGTCTGAATAATATCATCAATATATGTAGGCTCTAAGCTCAGACAACTATACACCATTTTTTCTATAGGTGCAAGAAAATTTTTATTAACCCTCTTTTTTTCATCACTAGCCCTAATACTATTTTGTTCACTGCATATATCCGAATCCTTGTATTCTTCCTGCTTAGTCAAATCAAACATTATATCCTTATATGATGTCACTAAATACGCCCCTTCCTTAATTAAATTATTTGTCCCCTCGGAATTTGAATCCAGCAGCTTACCTGGAATTGCATACACCTGTTTTCCCTGTTCCAATGCATAATCAGCTGTGATAAGAGAACCGCTTTTTTTCTTAGCCTCAACAACCAATACACCATCTGACAAACCACTGATTAGTCTGTTTCGCATAGGAAAATACCCCGGTACCGGTCCAACATCAAGACCATATTCAGACAAGATAGCACCATTTTTGCTGATTTTGGCATATAACTCTGCATTTTCCCTGGGATAAGTTAAATTTATACCGCACCCCAGAATACCTATGGTGTACCCGCCTGCTAAAAGGGAGCCACAATGTGCTTTGCTGTCAATTCCCGAGGCTAAACCACTTATAATATTTATTCCATGTCCAGCCAAATCCTTGGCGAATTTCATAGCCATTTCGCTACCATAAACACTTGGTTTTCTTGAACCTACTATAGCTATATTCACATTTTGGGAATTTATGCTATTATTTATATTACCTTTTACGTACAAAAGTGTCGGTGGTTCATATATATCATACAGCTTTATGGGATAATCCTTGTGTCCCGGATATACAAACCATACATTTCTTTCCATAAGTTTTTCCTTTAATTCAATGTATTTGTTTATATCTTTTTTACTATTCATAAAAGTATTTATCTGATTATTCTTTAAAATATCTTGTAATTGCTCTTTATTAGCCTCATGTACTCTATCAATATTTTTTAGTTTGGACATTATTCTTAGCCTAGAAGTCAAACCTATTCCATCTATATTATTAAACCAAAGCCACATAATATCTTCTGTCATTATATCTCCCCCTCTTCACCAGCAATTCTTCCACTGTTTCTATAAAACACCGCCTCTTGCAAATGTATATACTGTATATCTTCTTTACCATCTAAATCAGCTATAGTCCTTGCCAGCTTAAGAATTCTAAAAATCCCTCTTGCACTTAACCCCTTTTTCACAAATGTTTCTTCCAAATACTGTTCCACTGTAGGCTCTAATTTAATATATTTTTTGATAAGTCCACTTTCCAACTGAGAATTGAAACATATACCCTCATCTTTGTAACGTCGTTTTTGTATAAGTGTTGCTTCTTCCACTCTATTTCTTATGCTTTTTGAATTTTCCCCTTTATTTTCTCCAAATAACTCGTTATATTTTATTGGCTTGACCTCCATATTAATATCAATTCTGTCCAGCAACGGACCACTGATTTTTCCTTGATATCTTCTAATCTGATTAGGGGTACATATACATTTTTTCATATCTGGAAAGTTTCCACAGGGACATGGATTCATAGCTGCCACCAACATAAAATCAGCAGGAAACACATAAGATGCGCTCACTCTGGATATAGTTATTTTCCTATCTTCTAAAGGCTGTCGCATAACCTCTAATACATTTTTATTAAATTCGGGAAGCTCATCAAGAAAAAGAACACCATTATGTGCAAGACTAACCTCTCCCGGCTTTGGATTTATACCGCCACCAACGAGAGCATAATTTGAGATTGTGTGATGAGGAGACCTGAAAGGTCTATTTTTCATTAAAGCTGTTGTGTCTTCCAACAAGCCACAAATACTGTATATTTTTGTAACTTCTACTCTTTCCTCAAAAGAAAGTTCCGGCATAATTGTAGGTAAACGTTTTGCAAGCATAGATTTTCCTGCACCGGCTGCACCTGTCATCAAAACATTATGAAATCCTGCCGCAGCAATCTCCATACCACGTTTCAACATGTCTTGACCTTTTATATCAGCAAAATCCACATCTTTTTTTATTTTACATTGTTTATTTATATCACTTTCCTTCTTATACGGGTTAGACACAGCAATTCCCTGTATATAGTCTATACTTTCTCCAAGAGAGTCTACGCCTACAACCTCCAAGCCTTCTACAAGTGATGCTTCTTCAGCATTTTCTACGGAAACTATGCATCTTGTAAATCCATTATTAAAAGCATGGTATACCATAGGTAATACACCCTTCACACCCTTAACTGTACCATCAAGACTTAGCTCACCTATAATAATAGTTTTTTCCATATCTATCACAGGCAATATTCCCATAGACATAATAATAGATATGGCAATAGCCAAATCAAATCCCGAACCATCTTTTCTCATATTTGCAGGGGACAAATTGATTGTTATGCGCTTAGGTGGCATATGAAACCCAGAATTTTTAAGTGCGGTCCTTACTCTTTCACCGGCTTCCTTAACAGATGAGGATAGATAACCGACCATAGTAAACATAGGCAAACCATCGTTCACATCAGACTCAACACTTATTATAGTGCCGTCCACTCCAAGAACGGCACTACTATAAACCTTGTTAAACATTATATAAAAACTCCTTTTCTACCTCAAAAGGAGCAGACCATACATTTATATTATAAATTATAAATACATATGTCAATTATTTTTTCTTCTGAACACTATATCCAAACTTCCCAATATTATCACCCAAAGTATAATACTGGCCATGAGAATAAGCTATTAAATCAGCATCATTTAGATTAAATTTACCATTCTCATCCATATATTTTTCATCTGCAAGTACTGCAACAACCTCAGCTATAAACATATCGTGGGTTCCAAGCTCAAGCACCTGCTTAACCTTACACTCTATACAAAGAGGACTTTCCTCAATAATTGGAACATTTACCTTAGATGCCTTACCCTTTGTTAAATTCATAGCCTTGAATTTGTCCATATCTCTGCCAGATTTGACACCACAATAATCCATGGCATATGTAAGTTCTCTGGTAACTAAGTTGATGACAAATTCACCATTTTTTGAAAGTAACTCATGAGAATATCTGGATTTTCTAACAGATATAGATACCATTGCGGGATCCGAATTAATAGTTCCTGCCCAAGCAATAGTAATGATGTTGTCATTTCCCTCACCATCACTTACTGTAACCATAACCGCCGGCACTGGATATAACATATTGCCAGCTCTCCACACTTCTTTTGCCATACTAGCCTCCAATTATTCAAGCATATTACGAATTTCCTGCATCTTATAATCCATAGCAGTACTCATATCTGCACATTTTTTAAGCTCCTGAGCAATTATCTCAGGGTGTTTTAAATTATCTTTTTTATATTTTAACTTATGATCAAGACTTGCCCAAAAATCCATAGCAATAGTTCTAAACTGAACCTCTACCTTCATCATTCTTTTCTCATTTGAGAGGAAAATAGGTACTTCTACAATGAGATGAAGGCTTCTATATCCATTTGGCTTTGGATTGCGAATATAGTCTTTTACGCAAACTACATCTATATCATCCTGCTCAGAAAGAAGCTCTGACAACACATAGATATCCTCTGGGAATGAACATATAACTCTTACACCTGCAATATCCGTAAGATTATCTTCTATGTTCTCTATGGTTAACTCTAACCCCTTCTTTTTCATCTTCTCACTTATACTAACAGGTGATTTAAGTCTGCATTTTATAGACTCAAAGGGATTTCTTCTATGCTTTAAAGCAAATTCCTTATTTAAAATCTTTAGTTTTGTCTCAATTTCCATCATCGCACATTCATAATACATCATAAGTACCATAAATGGCTGAACATTCTTTAATGCTTTTTCCGGATTCTCCGAATTCATAAGCATATCTAAGCTAATATCAGTTCCTGTATTCATTGTAACCACCTCTAACTCTAATTAATGTAAAGCATCCTTAAGCGTATCCATAAATAACTCTTTTATCTTCCCGTCGTAATGATTGCCGATTTTATCTAACTCCTTTTGAGATACAAAACCGCCTGCCATGGCCGCATGGCCTCCACCAGAACCAATCCCCCTTAAGGCTCTGTGAATAAGACGTCCTGCATCAACATCATGTCTTTCACTTCTTACAGAAAATTTAATTCCGTCACTATTGATAGAATAAACGATAGATACATCTACCACATCCAAGGACAAAATAAAGTCTGATATAATTGCAACCAAGGAATTCGGGCATTCAAATGGTATATAAGAAAAACCAACAAAATCAAACACATCAATATTCTCAATTGCAGCACCATAGGCTTTCAAATCCTGAAATTCTATAGTTGAATTGTACATACTATTAAGCTTATCCCAGTCTGCATAATTGAAAATATAGGACATCATATCCATATCAAGAGGCGTGGTGCCTCTTACAAAATCATATGTATCCATCTTAATACCATAGGCTAATGCTGTCGCTACATCAACAGACATAATAGTGTCTGTAGACTTATAGTAATCTGCAATAATACTAGCACAAGCCCCAGTAATCCTAATATCTGTATATTTATAACTATCTTCCTCAACAAACACCGGATGATGGTCTATACAAGCTATCTCATTACCCAGTAAATCCGTTGTATTGGCATTTGGTTTCTGACAATCGATATGAACAATATAATCTTCCTCTTTCATATCATTGATATCATCATAGGAATAAATTTCTATACCGAATGTATCCATCATCTTTCTCGTATTGAATCTATCAACACTACCCACATAACAGATAGTAGCATCAATATCATATTTTAATAAAAATTGCTGTAAACCAAATGCGCTAGATATAGCATCTGGATCAGGGAAATTGTGGGTTTGTATAAAAACCCTTCTACCCTCTTTTAATAAATTTATTAATGAATTAATCTTATCTGTTGTCATAGCATCCTCTCACTTAGTACATAACCTTCATTAAAGCAAGCCCTTTAGCAGGAGCCATACTCTTAAATGCTTGTCTGTCCTGTTTTTCTAGTATATCTTTTATATCATCTATAGTTTTCACACCTAAGCCAACCTCCATAAAGGCTGCAGTTAGCTTTCTAACCATATGATACAAAAATCCATTGCCAGTATACTCGATATGAATAATACCGTCTTTCTCATAAATATGAATACTATATATATCCCGCACCGTTGATTTTTTGTTAGATTTCATATCTGAAAAACTTATAAAATCATGCTTTCCCAAGAACACATAAATCAGTTCTTTCATCTTATCTATATCATAGGTGTCAGGACTCCAGTGGGTGAATCTTCTAAGAAAAACATCTGCTTTTTTGTTGTTGTCAATTCGATACAAATATGTCTTTTCCTTTGCATTAAGTCTAGCATGAAATCTAGTATCCACTTCCTTAACTTCTAAAATATTTATATCCTCTGGCAAATACCTGTTCATATACTCCCGTATGTTTTCACAAGTCATATCTGTATCAATATGAAAGTTAGCAACCTGACCAAAGGCATGAACACCTGCATCAGTTCTACCTGAACCATGAATTTCTACAGGCACATCAGAATCTGTCATATTAGAAAGAACCATACTAATTTTACTTTCAATAGTATTATCAGTATTGCCCTGACGCTGCCATCCACTGTACCTTGTTCCATCATATTGTATTGTGGCAGAAAAATTCTTCATAACTCCACCTTATTCACATTGTAATCTAGCACTTACACAAAAGAAAATAAGCACCCACAAGCATAAATATAACAAATAAAAACTCCGTAAAACCACTTATGAAATAAGAAATCAATATTCCTATTGCAATAAATAGCATAGCATAACCGAATAAAGCCCTCATCAAACACCTAAACACCGAACTTATAACAGTATATGCTTAATCAATATCATAAAGAATTAGTTTAGATATTTTCTTCTTCTAATTCATCAATTACTTTATTAATCTGCTCTTCTTCCTCTGGATTCTTGTTTCCTTTTCCCACTAAATTAGCAACTTTGTCAACAACATCTGGCACCATGTCAAGAATCTTACCAACAGTATCCTCACCCTTGACACTAACCATCTTCGCTTTGCCGTTTTGAATCACAAGAACTGCTGAAGGCGACATCTTACCACCCATTCCACCACCAGCTGAGTTTGTCTTTCCAGCAAATGCCCCCGCACCTACGCCAAAATTAACATCCACAAGTGGTAAAATAATAGTATCTCCTATCTTAGTTGGTTCGCCAACAACTGTCTTTGTTGTAAGAAGAGAATTCATCCCCTGAAATAATGAACCTACTGTCTGATTAAAATCGTTTGCCATAATAAATACCTCCTATATCTACACCTTAATTTTTCTCGCTGCTTTAATTGTTTTCCATATGTTTATATTAAGCACTATACGTGCAATATAACCTAATCTAATCTTACCCTTAAGATACAACTCTCCTTCTATAACTTTGTTATAAAAGTCTGGTTCCCAGTAAAGTTCCTTTTGATAAACAAAAGGTAACATACTTATATATCCGATAATTTGACCAGTTTTATAAGGCTCATCAAAACCAAATTTGACGTTACCCTTCACTTTTCTTGGTGCAATATGTTTAAATACACTAAGTAGATACTTCTTTAGGTAAGCTCTGGTTTTCACTGTACATTTCATATTCCAGAATATCTTAAATCGGTGAATAGTTTTCCTAAGTTTACAAGTTTTTTTGTTAATAAATTCTGATACAGTATCCGGATTAAAATTAATAAGAAAATCTTTTACTTTAATTAGTTTTTCCCATATTTTCTTAAATAAAACCTTAATTCTTCCAAGCAAGTGCTTTTCTTCCCTAGGAAGCTCATTGGTATCTTCAAAAACATCAAACTTATCACTCTCCAGTGTATTTTCTGTCTGAGTTTCTGATGTTTCAGTAGCTACATCTATAGATTGAACACTTGTATCTTCGGTGTTGTTTTCTACAGAGCTATCTTCTATAGACACCTCAACTGCATCCTTTTGTTTCTTACTCTTCTTTTCCTTTTTAGGCTTGTCCTTTTTTTCACTTCCTCCAAGTTTTAGAGGAATACCACATATCCGAACAACATTGTCCAATTGGTTCGTCTCCTGGTCAAACAAAACCGTTACCGAAGCAATTAAAAAATTAATCTTTGCCTTGACCTTTATGTTTTCATATTTCTTGGCATCAACCTTGTACTTAATTGGCGCAAAAAGTACGAGCAAAAGAAGAACTACAACTAATCCTAAAATGCCCAGAAAAATCCATAATATAATTTTAAGTATTGTTAATAAAATCTGAAGCATATTTACCCCTAAATACCCAAATACTCTTTTACATTAAAATCTACACCAGCATCATACATCTGCTGAACTATATGAAGCACAACCTCATTTGCATCACCCTTACTCTTAGTTATACCAACAACAGTAATCTTACTGTCTAGTGATTTGTAGTAAGGTTGTAGCAACTGATTGTAATCATATATCTCCAAAATACCATCCTCAAACAAGGGCAAGGTAATAAGACAAAGATTAGGAATTACCTTGCCTTTCTTAACCTTTGCTATGATTTTATCCAGTTTTTTATCACTCATTCCATATGTATATAACTTATCTATAATCTGCATAAAATCACCCTGTGTCCTTCTTATACTAACCCTCTTCGATTATGTCACATATAAGTTTATTACAAGCTGTAAGTTCACTATCATCCTTGCAATTGCCAAGAACATGATCAAAATAATCCTTTATCTCCTGCTGTGAATTGAGGAATATAGGCATAGCAGCTATAATCTTACACATAATACTTCTAATCACTGCTCTATCTTTATCCTCAAACAGTGAAGTAAGCTCTTCTGTTATCTCATCTCTAAGCTTCATAATGTAGTCGTTATCAGCTATATCCCCCGACTCAACCACATCCTTATCCAAATCAATAAATAAACTTGTGGACATAAGCTTATTTGCCTTATTTAAATCACAAAAATCATCACTTAACCCAAGGTTTTCGATTACGTCTACATTCCCTTTAGTTATATCATCAAGAACAGTATCAAGAACAATAATACTCTCGTAAACATTTTCCTGAACACCCTCTATGGCCATAAATAAATCCATAGTATCTATAGATATATCTTCTATGCTATCACATTTTGCGCAGGCGTCTAAAATATCCACTGCAGCCTTATAACCCTGCTTTGAAATATTGACATCATATGCCTTATCCACTGTCAAAAGAATTGTATATACGTCATTTACCACCTCCTGCATAAGCATATATGCAGATACCTCTTCAGTAATAAATGAAACCGATGTACTAAGTTTTTCCTGTAAAGCATCAAAACTCTTCTCATCTATATTCTTATAATCTGCCTGTGCAAGTGCAAGATATGTGTCATACAACTTTGGATATTCCTTTTCAAAACCTTCTGGCTTTGTAATAAGAGCGGAACTTCTAAGCATATCCGCAAAATCATTTACAGATGATATCTCACCACCCTTATATATTGATAAAGTATTTGCAACTATATCGTAAAATTTGTTTTTAGTCATACGAACAGGTAACTGAGACATAAGAAGCTGAAGCTTACTGTTTATAACTACTGTATCTTTCTCAGAAAATACATACTGGAACATCTTAGCTGATAACTGTTCTACGTCCACTTCACTAGTAGTATCCTTCACTCTTGCCTCAATACGATTTAAAATATACTCATATATCTCATAACCATCAGTAAATGCAGTTAAGTTCTTCATCTTGTACTCAACTCTTTTTCTGATAGAGTTAATAGCCTCAAGAGATTCCTTTTCAACCATCTCTCTACCCACGATATGTTTAAGTATAAGATTTGATAATGTATTGTAGTCCTCTACCAAATCAGAAGAATCATCATCAATCTCTGCAATCATCTCTTTTACTGTGTAATAATTCATACACATCTTAACTGTTGCATAATAATTATACTGTGCAAAAAGCATGTCCTTATAAACGGGTATATCTCTTTCTAAATCTGCTTTTCTTGTAATATCTGTCACTATTTTTTTGCATTTGCCTATCATATGTTAAGTCTCCTGTTTTTTATTTTACATGTTCATGAGTAAATAAGTGTTCATTGCAATACTCGTAATTGCCGTTACACTTAGAGCAGAATCTAAACTCTAACTCGTCACCATCTCTTTCACTTCTACCACAAATCGCACATTTATGTCTTGTGATGTCACTGTGAACAGAATATTTTAATTCCTGGTCTCTTACAGAACGTCTAAATTCTTTTCGTTTCTTTAACTGAGCAGAGGTTGCATGGAATCTTCTAAAACTGCGATACTTTTTAACAAGGAGATAGAACAATCCGAAGTTAACCAATACCGCCATAATAATACCTCTTAAAACTAAGTCCTCATTTGTAAAGAATACATATATAAGATATGCAACATCAGCAACTGCAAACCAACCTACTTTAATTGGTATCAGGAACATAAACAACATCATGGCATCAGAGAAAATAAGGGCAAAGCCTAAGAATACGCTCATACTAATAAAATATGTTGGTCCAAAATTAGATATATAGCCGAGATAATCCTGACCATATATCACCTCTCCTGTCTCCTTACTCACCTGATATACCGCATCGTATATTTCTGGCATTTCAAGATATTCTATAAAACCGGTAACAAACTGAGCCACTGTGAGCAAAAATATCAATCCGAAAATATATATGTTATATAGGAAAGTACCCACACTACGTTCAACATTATTACCTATACTTGCATATACAAAAAGCATTAAAAATGTAAACACACTAACGCCACCCGGAATGGTGAAAATCCAGGTGAATATTCTCCAGTACTGATGTCCTGCAAAAACATATACAGTATCAAAGACAAGGAGTTCATATAGTTCAGGCAAAGCCATCCACAAAAAATATGAAATACAAAATAAAATAACTACCTTAGTCGATAAATTGTCGACTGCATATTTGCCAAATTTCTTTTCAAGCTTGTACAAAAATTTCACGTCTATAACCTCATATATCTAATTTATTTGTATGGAAGTACCAAGTCTTATGGACATAGTACTCCCATTTAAACATCATTATATATTATATAATATTAAGGTGCAAAAAACAACCGAAATATAGGATATGAATTGTTACTATTTTGTGTCTTTTTTATTTTGGGGGTATACGGAGTATTGTGCCTAATGGAAGCCTTGTATTATACAATTCTTTGTTATAATCCATAAGGCTTTGTATGTTGGTATCCATAGATTCCACAACACTGCCAAATGTATCTCCTACCCTTGTAGAATAATATCTTCTTTCATCCTCCTCATAGATTCCAGTAGGTATGCAAATCTCATCTCCAACCTGTAAATTATATATATTTACATAGGGATTTTCTTTCATAATATCTATAAGTCTTACACCATACATTTTTGATAATTTATAAAGAGTATCCCCTGCCACAACCTGATGTATAACACCATTACAATCTTTTTCCATATATTTGCCCTTTTTTTAATTATTCTATGCTATTGGGGCAAATAAAGTTCTTTAATACATTTTAATAGGTAAAAGTTCACATTTAAAACTGTTGTATTTTGTCTAATAATCAATTATAATGTCCTTTGTATGCGAAAAAAATGTATTTTAATAAGTAAGGAGGCGTGACAAGTTTTTGTCACAACGAATATGAAACGATTAGGAATTGACATTGGTTCAACAACCGTAAAGGTTGCTGTTATTGACGAGGAACACAAGATACTCTTTTCAGAGTACAAAAGACATTTTGCTAATATTAAGGAAACTCTTAAGGAGCTTATTGATAACGCTTCAAAGGAACTGGGCAACATAGAGGTTGCACCTACTATTACAGGTTCAGGAGGACTTGCTCTTGCTGAAGTAATTGGTGTGCCTTTCGAGCAGGAGGTAGTCTGCGTTTCTGAGGCATTACAGGACTATGCTCCTCACACAGATGTAGCTATAGAGCTTGGCGGCGAGGACGCTAAGATAATATATTTTACCAACGGTGTTGAACAGCGTATGAACGGTGTATGTGCCGGTGGAACAGGTTCATTTATCGACCAGATGGCTTCTCTCTTACAAACTGATGCTACAGGTCTTAATGAGTACGCAAAAAATTATGATACAATCTATCCTATTGCGGCCCGTTGTGGTGTATTTGCAAAAACTGATATTCAGCCTCTTATAAATGAAGGTGCGACAAAACCTAATCTTTCCGCATCTATATTCCAAGCAGTTGTTAACCAGACCATCAGTGGTCTCGCTTGTGGTAAACCAATCAAAGGTAACGTTGCTTTCCTTGGTGGACCACTTCACTTCCTTGACCAGTTAAAAGAAGCTTTTATTAGAACTCTTAACTTAACTGAGGAACATATAATTGCTCCAAATCACTCTCATCTTTTTGCAGCGGTTGGTGCAGCTCTTCAGGCAAAGGAAGAAGTAACTTTTGAACTTAAGCAAATCAGTGATAATTTAACTGCTGACCTTAAAATTTCTGTTGAGGTAGACAGACTTGCTCCACTTTTTGCAAATGAAAGTGAATATGCAAAGTTCATAGAAAAACAAGCCAAATACAAGGTTCTTAGAAGTGACCTTTCTACATACAAGGGCAAATGCTTCCTCGGTGTAGATGCAGGTTCAACCACTACAAAAGTTGCTCTTGTAGCTGAGGATGGCTCTTTATTATACGATTTTTATAGCAGCAACAATGGTAGTCCTCTAAAGACAACTATGCGTGCATTAAAGGATATATATTCCAAGCTTCCTGCTGACGTTAAAATTGTGGCAGGATGTTCTACAGGCTACGGTGAGGCTCTTATTAAGTCTGCTCTTATGCTTGAATATGGCGAGGTTGAGACTATTGCCCACTACACTGCTGCTGCATTCTTTAACCCTGACGTAGACTGTATCCTTGATATCGGTGGTCAGGATATGAAATGTATCAAGATTAAGAACGAAGTTGTTGATAACGTTATGCTTAATGAGGCATGTTCCTCTGGATGTGGTTCATTTATAGAGACCTTCGCAAAGTCACTCAACTACGAGATTAAGGATTTTGCAAAGATTGCGCTCTTCGCAGAAAGCCCAATAGACCTTGGTTCAAGATGTACTGTATTTATGAACTCAAAGGTTAAGCAGGCTCAAAAGGAAGGTGCTTCTGTTGCTGATATTTCTGCTGGACTTGCATATTCAGTTATAAAGAATGCTCTTCTTAAGGTTATTAAGCTTACTGATCCTAAGTCTTTAGGTGAAAACATAGTTGTTCAGGGTGGTACCTTCTATAACGACGCTGTCCTTCGAAGCTTTGAGCTTATCTCCGGTAGAGAAGCTATTAGACCTGATATCGCTGGTATTATGGGTGCTTTCGGCGCTGCTCTTATCGCTAGAGACAGATACGAAGAGGGTCAGGAAACTACTATGCTTGATAAGGAAGCTATAGAGAACCTTACCTACGAGACTCGTATGGCAAGATGTAAGGGCTGTACCAACAGCTGTCTTTTAACTATCAACAAGTTCTCTGGCGGCAGACAGTTCATTTCTGGTAACCGTTGTGAGCAGGGACTTGGACTTAAGAAAAACAAGAACAATGTACCTAACCTTTTTGACTGGAAATTCAACAAGCTCTTTGACTACGAGCCACTTAGTGAGGCTGAAGCTTCTCGTGGTGTTATTGGTGTGCCTAGAGTTCTCAATATGTACGAGAACTATCCATTCTGGTTCACCTTCTTAACTAAGTTAAAGTATAGAGTTATGTTGTCTCCAAAGTCATCAAGAGATATATATACACTTGGTATCGAATCTATTCCTAGTGAATCAGAATGTTATCCTGCCAAGATTTCCCACGGACATGTAATGTGGCTCTTAAAACAGGGAGTTAAAAACATCTTCTACCCATGCATTCCTTATGAGAGAGATGAAACTCCTGACGCAAACAACCACTACAACTGCCCTATTGTAACTTCTTATGCAGAGAACATTAAGAACAATATGGAAGAAATTTGTGCAGATGACATTACATTTATTAGACCTTTCCTCGCTCTTGACAACAAAGATGCATTAAAGGAAAGACTTTTCAGAGAATTCAAAAAACATACAGATGTAACCGTTGCTGAAATAAGCGAAGCTGTTGATGCCGCTTATGCAGAGGATGACAAATTAAAGGCAGAAATCAGCAAAAAGGGTGACGAGACCATCAAATATCTTGAGGAAACAGGTAAGCTTGGTATCGTTTTAGCGGGACGTCCATATCACTTGGACCCAGAAATCAACCACGGACTCCCTGAGCTTATAAATTCCTTTGATATAGCTGTACTTACAGAGGATTCCATAGCTCATCTTGGTGATGTGGAGCGACCACTTATTGTTTCAGACCAGTGGATGTATCATTCAAGACTTTACAAGGCTGCAAACTACGTTAAAAAGAGCAACAACCTTGAGCTTATTCAGCTTAACTCCTTCGGTTGTGGTCTTGATGCAGTTACTACTGACTGTGTAAGTGATATCCTCACTAACTCAGGTAAGATATATACAGTACTTAAGATTGATGAGGTTAGCAATCTTGGTGCCGCAAGAATTCGTATCCGTTCTCTTATCAGCGCAGTAAATGTACGTCGCAAGCAGAACTTTACACCATGTCCGGTATCAAGCGCTATCGAGCGAGTTGAATTTACAGAAGATATGATGAAGGACTACACTGTTTTAGTTCCTCAGATGTCTCCTATCCACTTCAACATACTTGAGCCAGCTATGAAGCACATGAACATCAATGTCAAGATGCTCCCTGATGCTACAAAGGAAGTTGTGGATACAGGACTTAAGTACGTTAACAACGATGCCTGCTACCCTTCTATCATCGTAGTAGGACAGATTATGTATGCTATTAACTCAGGCAAGTACGATGTAAATAAGATGGCTGTAGTTATGACTCAGACCGGTGGTGGTTGTCGTGCCACAAACTATGTTGGATTTATAAGAAGAGCTTTGGCTAAGGCTGGATACGGACAGATTCCTGTTATCGCCCTTTCAGTACAGGGATTTGAGAAAAACTCTGGCTTTAAGTTCAACCTAAAGACTGTAAAATGCGCTATGCAGGCTCTTATCTACGGCGATTTATTTATGAGAGTTTTATACAGAACCAGACCTTACGAGAAGGTTAAGGGTTCTGCTAACAAGCTTTATAGGAAATGGGAGCACAGATGTAAAAAGAGTATGGAAGAAGGCGGTAAGCACTTCAAGCAGATAGTAAACGGTATTGTCCGTGACTTTGATGAGCTTCCACTCAACGAGGATGTAGTAAAACCACGAGTTGGTATTGTAGGAGAAATCCTTGTTAAGTTCCTTCCATCAGCCAACAACCACTTGGTAGACCTTCTTGAAGCAGAGGGTGCTGAAGCTGTTATGCCAGACTTACTTGACTTCTTTATGTACAGCTTCTACAACAACAACTACAAACACGAATTCCTTGGTCGTTCAAAGAAAACTGCCCGAAATGCTAACCTTGGTATCTGGGTATTAGAGCAGCTTAGAAAGCCTATGGTTGAGGCTCTCAAGAAGAGTAAGCGCTTTGAGCCACCTGTACATATAAGCCATATTGCAGAATATGCTAAGCCTATAGTTTCTATCGGTAACCAGACTGGTGAAGGTTGGTTCCTCACAGGAGAGATGGTTGAGCTTATAAAGAGTGGTGCCGGCAACATCGTATGCTGTCAGCCATTTGCTTGTCTCCCTAACCACATTATTGGTAAGGGTGTTATAAAGGAGCTTCGTAAGGTTTACCCAGAATCTAACATCGTAGCCATCGACTACGACCCAGGTGCATCTGAGGTTAACCAGGTAAATCGTATTAAGCTTATGCTTGCTACAGCAAGAAAGAATTTGAATAAATAATACATCTTAAATAAAGCCGTAGGCATCTTTGTGATACCTATGGCTTTATTTTTCTTATCAAAATCATCTATATATATCTCGTTTCTTTACTACAACAAATGATACTGCTATACTTATCAAAATAATAATCCCACATACTATACACTGGTTATGAAGATTAATTCCACTGCCCATAGATATATATTCATTCTTGTACATCATAGAATAATTTCCTACAAACAAGGTATTAGTAAAATATGCAGACATAACATAAAATGCAGCTATGCTAATGTATGCAGCCTGAGTAGACACAATAAGAGATATGGCCAACTGAAGAATACTACAGGTAATCATTGTGATTAGAGGCATTATGACAGTAAAAACTATAACGTCCTTCTCTGCAATATTCCTAAAAAATCCATTACACAGTTTCCACTTATCTATACCTACCTCTGTTTTACCTCCATACAAATATGAAAATCCATATGTAAGTACAACAAGGAATAAAAAATATATTATTACAGATAAAAGACACCATACTACCTTTGATGCAAACCATACTGACTTATTTTTACTTTTTAATATTATATGGGAACCATATCCCGATAAATCATTATTGGCATAGTTACCTATGAGGAATGCCGGTATCATCATAACAGAGAACCAGACAATTGGTACAATAAACGGCGAACCCACATTCGGTACATAAGGATACATGCCTTCAAAAAGATATGCTAGACAGTCATAGGGACCATATTCCAGTTGTTTATCTATGTTATCAAATTTAATTAAGGCTACTCCATTTAGTAAAAATGCAACCATATATACCATTTTTTGTCTTACTATACCATTTTTTAAATCGTATTTTAACATAGCAGCAAAACTATTCATCAAAAAACCTTCCTTCTCTAACTATATATATTTTATCCGCAAGACTGTCCAGTTCTGTCTTATCATGACAGGCAACAATTATAATCCTTTCATCCTTTAATCTGCAGATTTCATGATGAACCTTCTCTAAACTTTTTTCATCCAAAGCATTAAACGGCTCGTCCAATATAATAATGTCTGGTTCACCCATAATCGCTGCTGCTATACCCAGTTTCTGTTTCATTCCCAAAGAAAATTTTCTGTACTTCTTTTTATCGTCGGGGTCAAGACCTACCACATCCAAAGCTTTTCTTATAATCTCATCCGGATTCTTAGTCATATATGAACCCAGAATTCTCAAATTCTCATAGGCTGTAAAGTTTCCTATAAATGCGGGATTTTCAATAAGCATACCCAGATTTTCCGGAAAATCCATATCTTTGTATAGTTCTTTTTCATCAATTAAAATCCTGCCTGAGGTTGGTTTTAACATACCTGTTATGCATCTTAACAACATGGTTTTTCCACTTCCGTTTGTTCCCCTTAAACCATAAATCATCCCCGGAGTAAACTCCAGATTTACATCTGACAATACATAAGTCTTGCCAAACTTTTTAGACAAATTTTCTATCTTAATCATATATTCATCTCCTCATTCTAAACTAAATTCTTCTTATGGCCCTGAGGTATACAGGACAGGACAGATATAGCAAACATAACCAGCAGTGTGGTAAATATATGTTTATCCTCAATAAATACTCTTTGATTAGGATCAACAACTATATTAGGTGTATACTGCATCAGACTGGTACTATTAAAAATATATTCCGTACAAATGGACAACAAAAAAGGGAAAAAGTATACAAAAAATCTGTTGTCGCAAAGATGAGATATCCCTATGGACATAGTGGCAAAAATGCCGCCGAACAAAAAAGCTATAAAACTATATATCAATATATACAGTAATGGTTTACTATAAAAAATCTCTGAAAGAAAGCTCATATTGCTCACATTACTTACCATGGCTGTGGGATTTAATGGAATGTTTGGAAGATAAAGGGATGCAATCCAGGCACTAAGCAGGGTTGGAAACATACACACGAAACCTCCTGACACAAAGGTAACTATATACTTAGCCAGTACATATTTCCTCCTGCTTACCCTGATTACAACATTTTTCATATATCCCGATTTTATCTCTTCATAATATGTAACCCCAAAAGGCAACACTGCAATAAAAGGAAGCAATACATAAAACATTTCCGAATATACTGAGGATAAATTATGACCTATCCAACTTTCCATAAGGACCGGCGGTTGAAGCATACCTATATTTTTTTCATATCCCATGTTATAATATTCCCAGAATCTTACATATATTTCACTATAATAGTAATAGATATCTCCCAGTACAATTAGTGTTCCAATTATGAGTGCTATATATATTCCCTTGTATCTTAACAACTTCTGAAATTCATTTTTTAAGACTGTTCCCATTATCTGTCGATACCTCCCTCTATAATAACCATCACTATTATATCGTGATCCAAGGTTATCTCATGTCCTACAGGATTAAAACATATATATGCCTCATCTATATGCTGATTGTCTTTGTATGCTTCCTGCAAATATTCATAAAATGTAAAAGACCCTAATTGCAGCACCTCTGTCTTTTCACCCGGAAGAAGTAAAATATCACTGTTACCCATCCCATCAATATCTCTGCAATTATGTCCCAGATAGTATAAAGTCATCCCCAAAAATTCCCAGTGTCCGGGAGGTCTGAATACGATGCCTGTGCCACCCGAACAATACAATATGGGTTCATTACTTACATTCTCCACTGTATATGACAGGTAATAATAACTTTCTTCTTCCACGGTTTCAATAAATTCTCCCGTATCAAAATCAACAATAGTGCTGTCATACCAACGTTCAGTAGTGTAATCCGTCTCAAGTATTCTCTTTATGTCCTCCGTTTTTTCAACCTCTAAATCCGTAAATCTTAGGCCATACATATTTTCAGGCATATCGTCAATGGAATATACTCCCCCCACAGCATTATCATAGTAATCATAATAATCATACGGCGGAATATCCTCTATTTTGATATCTTCATATGTATATTCTACATTCACATCATCTTTAGGTTCATCCTCTGTAGATTCATCTGTATCCTCTTCCCTTACATCCTCAGTGGTAACATTAAAGCACAATTCCTCCTTTTCAGTGGTGGTTTTATCTACAAGATTATCGAGATAAAAACCGCTCTTACTTGGATATGCTTCAAGCTCTATACTGTAATCCAGAGTCCCTCGATTTTCCCACTTGTCACCATCCACCATATCATCATACATGCAAAACAAAACTGTATAATCTACGCTCTCACCATAGTCCAAATCTATAATACAACTGGCCTGATTGAGGTACTGCATGGTAAAAACATCAGGAAACATATAATAAGCATTCTGGATAACCTTAAAATTAGAAATATCAAACCCTTCTTTGGACTTTGTTTCATCTGTTCTTATAAAATTCATATGGCAGGCAAGAATAACCGCATCCCTTCCTTTTACAACATGGCTCTTTACCTCATTTATCAAATCATCTGTGGGGTTATCCAGACTGTTAAAAAAAGCATTAAAATCCCATATCTCGGCGGAGTTAATCTTTATGTCATATCCCTGATACTTAAGGGTTTCATCCATACCTACCATGCAATCCCGAGCCTCATATCTGTCTATCAAAATCCCTTGTCTTATTACACTTATGATAATCATACAAATCAAGGTTAAGGCTATAATAACCATCTTCTTTTTCACACTGACACCTCCTTCTTATATAGTGATAGTAAGGTATATAGAATATACCTTACTACCCTTAAATCACTAAGGTGATGGAAATGTAACTGTTGAGTCAGGACTCCAAAGTCCACTAACTGTTCCAGTTCCATTATTTGACCTCATTCTAAGACGGGCATAAGAATAGCCGTTTTCCTTAACAAGGTTGGAAAGACTATATTGTCCTGTGTATGTAACAGTGTAAAATGTTCTTCCATTTGTACAATTTGCATATACACCATTTCCTGTAGTACCTTCTACCATAACTCTTAAACTATAAACGCCGGATTTACTTTGCCAATTAAAATACACCTTGGAATAATCTTGTTTTGAACGATACGGCGTAGTTCTGTCGCTGGTATCAGAAACACTTAAGTAAAAATCCCATGGTGTATCTGTAGCATTAGTTGCACCTGCTATCTTAGCATTATATCCTACAGCTGCAAAAACCATCATTACCATCATTGAAACTTTAAAAATCAACTTCTTTACTTTCATAATTATTCCTCCTCTAATTAAAATTTCTTTTCTTCCACAACATTCTTTAATGCCTTTGGAACTTTTGCTTCATATAAGTATATAGGAATACTTTTTCCATATGAATTTACAGCTGTGTTCTTAGCCATTTTTTTAATGCTGTTCTTGATACTACTCTTCATACATATCCTCCTTTCTTACCATAATCAGTGTAAGTGCCTCAAATGTTATAGCTATTACCATTACATTTCTTAAACCAAAAGAAACAAACGTACTTGCTATAACAACTATCAGCACAAGCATAATACTTTTTATCTTCTTTATCCTTTTAATTTTTTCATCCAAAATCGGATTATTTTTTGTAGTTACTGGTGCGTACAAAATAAGGATAAAAAAAACAAATGCAAGTATACAAAAAATAAGTTTTTGGCTAATATGAAAGTTACTTCCCACCATACTCAATATCCATCCAAACATAACAACCATTGTACAACCAAAACTGGTTTTCATATGTATCCCGCCAGCACAAGAGCGCAAACCGCAGAAAACACATAGAAATACAATAGTTTCAACAATCATATCAAACAGTACCCCAAGTGATATAAGTATCAGCGTTTTATAGACAGATTCAATAGTTAGTAAAATACCATATTCTATAATCTGACATTCATCGCTCTCCGGACTATATTCTTCTCCTATGCTCCATCTGGCTATTTTTCTGGCAATATATTCATTCATTTAACCACCTTCTTTTTGTATACTTGCAAAAAAAATTCTAGCATAAACTCTAAAAAAAATATCAATTTTGTCCTGAGCAAGCACTTTTCTGTCCTGAATGGTACTATTTTATAAAAATTTGACATTTTTTTTGTTATACTATATCCTATATTTATTATAAATTATGAGGTAACACACTATGAACGGCATGACTTTTCCCTTTTTATTTACCTGGATATGTAGTAACACATTAAGTATGTTTGTATCTCAGGCAACCTTAAATGCCAAGTATTTGACTATAAAGCGCTATATTATATATCTTCTTGTGGTTATACTGGGAGCAACAATAAATGCATTTTTCCCTCAAACAACATACATATTTATATTTATCAATACTATAACCATGGGTATTCTCACAAAACGAATAATCATGTGCACAACCCTTGCCCTCATAGGTTATATCATCAGCGTGGTATATAACTATGTGGCACTTACTATATTTGAATACTTTACAGGCTTTAATCAGATGACAATTATAAGTAACATAAAACTACAATGGCTGTTTTATTTGTTCTTTTTCCCAACTTTATATTTATTACTAAAGCTAATTAGTTTTATTATAGATAAATTGCCAAAGCCACATAAATCCGAATATAAACCTCTTGGTTTTGCACTTATGTCCTTCCTTATCATATGTAGCTTTATACTCATTTTTAATATTACATATGAATATATAAAAGGTTTTCCAAAAGATATAATGTCTGCTAACCTTAAACTTTTTTTGCTGTTTTTATTAATGATTTCTATTGTACTTTTTATAATAATTGTTTTTGTATACAAGGATGCCAGGACGAATATCGCCCTTAAAGAAATGGAACATTTAGAAAAATACACTTCTGAACTGGAAGAAATGTACTCCACATTAAGAGGATTTAAACATGACTACAATAACGTACTTTGTAGCTTAAAATATTATATTGACAACAAACAATATGATGAACTTGATACATACTATAAAAAAGATATAATGCCACTAATTAATTCTCTTCAGGAAAATAATTTTTCTATAGAACAACTATCAAATATAAGGTTTACTCCTTTAAAAAGCATATTATATTTTAAAATGCTTGAAGCAACACAAAATCAAATCAAAACCACTTTAGAAGTCAAATGGCCTATTGATGAAATAAATATTAAGGCAATTGATTTAACAAGAATATTGGGGATTTTCATAGACAATGCCATAGATGCCAACACCAGTATACAAGATATATCAAAAAGATATCTAAACATATCTTGTATTTCATCAGGGCAAAAGAAAGTAATAATTATCAATAATCCTTCTGTGGAAGAAACTATAAATCTTTCCAGCATACAGAAGATTGGAGTGTCATCAAAAGGTATCAATCGTGGTTATGGTTTACCAAACATATACTCAATCCTTAAAAAATATGACAACGTACTTATGCAAACAACTTACATTGAGGGATGCTTTACTCAGACATTAGAAATTTTAGATTAAAAGAGGCTAGTTTTACTATGATTAACATATATATATGTGAAGATGATTCTAATCAACTCCAACACTTAAATCAAACAATAGAACATATAATATCAACAAAAAAATACCCTATGAGCGTAGAATGCTATTCAACATCACCATCAATAATATTGGATACACTTACATCTAATCCCAACAAAAATATAGGCTTATATTTTTTGGATATAGACCTTAATGCAGACATAGATGGTTTTGATTTAGCTATGAAAATCAGGGAATTAGACCCCCGAGGTTTTATTGTTTTTGTTACAACTCACTCTGAGTTATTACATCTCACTTTTGAGTATCTCATTGAACCACTGGGATATATAATTAAAGACTCATCTTTAGATATACATAATCAAATAGAAAAATGTATGTCAAATGCCGCAACAAAATATCAGATATTAAACAAAAATTCAGGTAAACAGGTAATAAGTTTTTCTACATTTGGCACAGAATATATTTTTGAACCTATGAGTTTGATATATATTACAGTGTCCTGTATACCACATACCCTGGAGATTTGTAGCGACGATAAATTAATCCAATGTCGCGGAACCATTAATTCAACTGTTAAACAGCTTCCTGATTTTTTTTTACAAATCTCCAGAGATACTATCATAAATGTTTTTTCTGTTGTAGAATACGACAAGAATGCCAATAAAGTTGTTTTAAAAAATGGCACAGAATTCGATGTTCCTCGCAGGAAATACAATATTATCAAAAAAATGCAAAACAACAAATGATTTTATTCAGGTATAGATGTAGCTCTCCTTCCAAGAACTACCTCTATATCTTTTTCTTTATACTCGTCGTCATCAAGATATGAAACTGTAACAGTAACCTTCTCTCCCACCTCATAATACTCCAGAAGGTCCACCAATTGTTCCGCACTCTTTATATTTACACCATCAAATTCCACTATGATGTTGTTCTTCTTTATACCGTATCTTTCGGCAGGTGAATCCTCCATAACTTCTGACACAAGAGCACCCTCAGGCATACCATATAGGTAAGAAACCTGTTCATCTATAGTTGTGCAACCAACGCCAAGATAACCAACCTTTTTCTCGTCTACCTTTTCTCTGGTCTCTCTATTCATAAGTTCATCAAGAATGCTCTCCACCTCTGATATAGGAATTGCATATCCCATACCCTCTACCTGTGTGGACATATATTTTGAGGAGTTAATTCCAATTACCTCCCCATCCATATTGATAAGGGCACCACCACTATTTCCTGGATTTATAGCTGCATCGGTCTGAATAAGCGGAGTTGCATTGGTACTGTTCATTCTATTTACCGCACTTACGATACCTGTAGTTACAGATTGACCATAGCCAAGGGCATTACCTATGGCAACAACCTGCTCTCCTACTTTTAATTCTTCTGAATTACCAAGCTTCGCAACCTTAATCGCAGAACGGGTATCTGCAGATATTTCATCTAGCGATACAACTATAATCGCCAAATCATTGTCGCTATCTGTACCTTTAACCTTTGCTTCATATACAGATTCATCAATAAAAGATACGGTAACTGTTTCCGCATCTGAAACCACATGATTGTTTGTTACTATAAGAAGCTCAGTATCATTTTCACCTATAATAATTCCTGAACCAGAACCTTCTGATTCATATTCGTAAGTGCCACCAAACATACCATAATCGTATTCTTCTATGGCCTTTACATTTATTGCAACTATGGATGGCATCACACCCTCCGCAATATGAGAAACATCTAGGTTTCCTTTATTATCATTTTCAGGAATTACAACAGTATCAATAACATCACCATCTAAATCATTTAAAGATGTATCTGTGGCATAATCATTTCCAGGAACATAATCCTCATCAAAAGCAGCTTCCTCTGTAGAAAGTTCAGTTCCATTTCCATTACGTTCCTTTATATAGCTATCCACTACATTGAACATAACTGCTGCTACGCCGCCAAAAAGCAAGGCACTGGCTGTAATAACAGCAAATCGTTTCATAAATTTACAAAAACCCTTTTTCTTCTTAGATTTTACATCCTCTGAAACCAATTCTTGAGTATATTGGTCTGTCACATACTCTCCACTAGAATCATCTTCACAGTTAATATTTTGATTAATTGTATTGGATGCAATAATATTCATATATTCGCTAGTGCTCATATTATGAAAATCACTATGCATATTACTATCATAGGAAGAATTGTTGTTCTCGTTCATAATACCACCCTTTCAAGTTTATTATATTGTACTTATCATAATATCTATCTATGGTTATTTTTTGATAAAAAAGTGAGTAATTTGTGAACTCAAATTACTCACATAAAAGTGCCTGCTTTAGAATTTCCAGATTACTTTTCATAGTGTCAAGGTAATTCTTGCCCCCATCCATATCAGCTTTTGTCACAGTTTGAAGAGAATCCATAACAAGTATAGGATAATCCTTAGCCTTAGTACTCTCCACCACTGTCTTCGCTAAATCAGTTGTGGAACCCTCCACAACAAGTACAGCTGGAAGTTCAAGTTCATCCATTTTCCCAGCAAGAAATGCAATAGTTTCAATACTTGCCTCTGATTCTGAAGAACAACCAACAAAAGCCGCATAGTAATTCAATCCATAATCTTCTACCATATAAACAAAAGGAAATCTATCCCCAAATAATATAGTATCGAATTTTGCACTAGAAACGGTTTCGCTATACTCTTCATCAAGCATTTGCAGTTCCATTACATAGGTTCCACAATTAGTTTCATAGGTTACTCTATTCTCATTTCCACCATCAACCGAAATCAATGCATCACATATTTCCTCACATATAATTATAGCATTCTTTAGTGAAAGCCATACATGTTCATCGTATTCTACTAAATCCTCGTAGACATTATCATGATTTTGCTCTTCATCCTCATGATGATGCTCTTCATCCTCATGATGATGCTCCCCATCTTCCATTCCCTCAACTAGTTCTTCCTCATGAAGCTTATCAGACAAAATCTCCATCATATTTATAACTATCATATCATCGTTTGTGGCCTGTTTTAAGACATCGTCAACCCATCCGTCAGACACTCCACCTACATATATAAATATATCGCAGTCCGAAATGGTAACTATATCCCCTGTAGAAGGCTGGTAGCTATGTAAATCAGCACCATCTCCAAGCAAAATAAGCTCGATATTATCTATATTATCTCCAGCAATTTCTCTAACCCAATCATACTGTGGAAATGCTGTACAAACAATTTTTATTTTGCCATCATCCTCTTTACTTACATTTTTACAACCTGTAAGACATACAAAAAGAATCATCATCGCTATTAAATTAATATATTTAATTACTTTTTTCATATCAATTCTCCTTGTACTTTACGCAGATTCACTGCATTTTCCACATAGGCCATACAGCATAGACGTCTTACATTCAAGTGTAAAATGATGGTGTTCATATATGTGCTGCTGAAAATCTCTCATAAATCCACAATCCATGTGATATATCTTTCCACATCCACTACATTTCATATGTAGATGATTATGGCAAGATGCCTCAGGCTTTACATACTGAAAGGTAGATTTGTTTCCTTGTTCTCCTACACGTTTTAAAACCTTTCCGTCAGCCTCAAGCTTTTCCAAATATCTATATATGGTAGTTATATTTGCTGACATACCTTCCTCTTCAAGATGTCTTTCTATATCTTTAACACTTATATCTTCATCTTTGTGAGTTATGAGATATTCCAATATTTTATTTCTTTTCTCAGTTGCATAACCTGAACTTCTTTTCATAGCTCCTCCAAAATATACTATTCAACAATGGTATATTCATCAATATCAAGATAATAGAATGTATAGTTATCTTCATCGTAGCACTTAAATTCACCACAGATTATAATAGTTTCATCTTCCTGTGGGTATTCATCTGGAAAAATGTGGGCACCCTCATCCCATATAAACTCCATACCATTTTGACAACAAGCAAGAGCATCCTTTATCATCACATAATGATAATAATTTCCGTTGCTTTCATGATAGTATGGATAATACTCACCTTTAAGCTTAATAATCTGTCCCAAATAAGAATCAGGATCCATCATTATACTATTTATCTGTGCATAAATCATATTTGGTCCCATAACTGTCAAATCCACATCAACATTAGGATCAGGCTCACCGAAAAGCTCCTCTTCCTCATAATGTGATTCTGTAGATGGATAATACAAATACTCATAATTTATCTCAGTTGTGGTAATTTCTGTGGTTTCCACTTCATTTTCTGCAGTAATCTCTGTGGTTTTTTCCTCTGACTCATTTGCAGATATAATTATATCCATATTGGACATCTGAGTTGTGGTATTTCTTCCATTACCATCTTTTTTTCCACATGCAATGAGAGTAAGGGCAAGTAATAGTATATTAATTACTACAATATATCTTTTCATCTTAAGCTCGACTCCTTCCGGTTATAAATCCAATAGCACTAAAGATTAAAAAGCCTACCAAATCAACAGCTACAATAGTGGAACCAACAGGCGGGTCGAAAATCATAGCAATAAAAAGACCAATAACTGCACATACCACACCAAATATAGCTGAACATACAACAACCGCCTTAAAATTCTTAAATATTCTCATAGCAGATAATGCTGGGAATATAATCAAAGCCGAAACAAGCAATGAGCCTACCAAATTCATAGCAAGAACAATAATAATAGCTATAATAACAGCCATAGAAACATTATATACTCCTGCTCTAACTCCTGTTGCCTTAGCAAAATTTTCATCAAAGGTAATTGCAAATATTTTATTATAGAAAAATACATAAAACGCCACTACAACAATAGACATAACTATACAAAGCTTAACATCAAAATCGCTTAATGTAAGTATAGATGTAGAACCAAATAAAGTTGTACATACATCTGTTGAAACATTTGATGATGTAGGAAACATATTTAACAACAGATATCCCACCGCCAAAGAGCCTACAGATATCATAGCAATAGCTGCATCACCATTTATCTTAGCATTTTGACCTGTCTTTAGCATAAGAACTGCGGCAATAACAGTTATAGGCAATATAAGTAGATTGTTATTAGTGAATTTTAGTACCATGGCAATACACATGGCTCCGAAAGCCACATGAGATAAGCCATCACCTATAAATGAAAATCTCTTCAAAACAAGGGTTACACCTAATAAGGATGAACAAAATGCAATAAGAATTCCTACAATTATAATTCTTATAACAAAATCCATCTGAAGCAACACTTGTAATTTATCCAATACCTCAGTCATTACTTTTCACCTCCATCATTTGTCGCAAAAAGCTTACCTTTTTCACTGGAGCAAAAAGCTTCTTTTGATTCATAAAATTCTGATTTATCACTTACGTGGAGGATTTTTGTAGCATATTTTAAAGCTGCATGAATATCATGTGAAATCATAATGACAGTAATACCCTCATCATTTAATCCCTTTATAAGCTCATACATCTCTATGGTAACCTTTGGGTCAAGACCTGCCACCGGTTCATCCAAAAGAAGCATCTTTCTTGTGGCACAAAGTGCTCTTGCAAGAAGCACTCTCTGTTGTTGACCGCCAGACAAATCCCTATAGCAATGTTTAGCCAAGTCGCTAATTCCTAGCTTATCCATATTATCCTTTGCAATTTGCTTCTCTTCTTTATTATAAAAAGGTCTAAGACCACTATGATTCAAAAAGCCTGACAAAACAATCTCTTTAACAGAGGCAGGAAAATCCTTTTGTACCACTGTTTGCTGTGGTAAATAGCCAATTTCATTGTGTTTTAAGCCATCCCCTGTAGATATCTTTCCTGACATAGGATTTTTAAGTCCAAGTAACGTCTTCATAAGGGTACTTTTTCCAGAACCATTTTCTCCAACAATACAAAGGTAATCTCCCTCATTGACTTCAAAATTAAGATTTTCTACAACAGCTTTTCCCTCGTAACCAAGAGAAACATTTTCGCATTTTATCAAAGACATAATCGTTTCCTCACATAAAAATCGCAAATCATTTGCATTTTCATATTGTACCTCTATAAAAATATAGTGTCAATACAAATTTGCAAATCATTTGCGATTTTAATACTTATTATAAAATAACCTTAACAGGATTATAAATTTTAACCTCATCATAGGTAACAGTGCAGTCGTAAGCTATAACTCTAACTCCCTTAGATGCAACATATCTTAATGTATCAGCAAATTCCTTGTGTTTATCATCAGCCGGTGTAAAATAATCCACATCATTCATCTGAACCACAAAAAATACATAAGTCTCGTAACCTTCATTTTTAGCTTCAAGAAGTTCTTTCAGGTGCTTAACACCTCTTTCTGTAGGGGCATCTGGAAAGCTTACCACATTATCATTTTCAAGGGTAACACCTTTAACCTCCATAAAAATTTTCCTATCGTCTGCTTCAATATAAAAATCAAATCTGGACTTACCATAGGTCTTCTCTCTTTTTATGTAGGTTATATCCTTAATAAGTTCCTGTTTATGAAGCCATTCCTCCACCAGATAGTTGGGAAGCTGTGAGTCTATATTGATTATCCTGTCACCCTTTTCGGCAGACACTAAATCATAAGCAGTCTTTCTGTCAGGATTATTGCTTTTCTCCAGATATACTTTAGTTCCCGGCACAAGAATCTCCCTACATCTGCCAGTATTTTTGACGTGAACTGTCTCTTCCTTACCATCAAGCTCTACTCTGGCAATGAATCTGTTAGGTCTTTCTATAAACTTAGCAACTTGAATATTTTTATATTTCAACGAAACAACTCCTCTTGTATTCCTTACGGTTATTTCATAACTTACATATTATAAATCCAATACAAATTTCGAATTAATTAAAATATACAAGTTCCTCAGCCGCCGGCTCACAAAGTTCAACCTTTGTTGCCTTAATAACTGGGCCTTCGCCTTCAAACTCTGGGTAGTATTCCTTGTCGATAGTTCCGGTAACCATTACCCACTGTCTATCCTTCAAGTGATTCGCGCCCTGATAATAGCACTTAAATCCAATAAACGCAATATCATCAGCACAGCAGGTCATGGCAAATCTACCTGGTACAAATTCTTTCGGACCATATGCTGATGGTCTGTGAACCATAGCCTTAAATACTATCTTCTTACCCACATATTTGTCTGGATTATCACAGGAATCAATATACCATATACCGAAATCCTCTTCTTCCAGCTCAATCACAGGCTTATCCATATCATAAGGAAGCTCTAACTCCTCGTCATCCACCTCAGCAAGACCATCCTTATTCTCAAATATAACCTGAGCACGTCTGTTTACAGCCTTAATACTTCTTCTATATTCTGCTTTACGGGTATTCTCATCGCAACGATTAAATATAATCATATCCGCAGTAGCTAGATTTTCCATCATAATAGACTTCATATTAGCCATATATACATCAAAGGTTGTAGCATCCACAAAGGTTATCACCTGCACAACAGTCCAGCCCTTTGGAACTCTAATACCAAAGAGTTTATCCATCTTCCAAGTTCCATTATACTCAATCAAAACTCTTGTTGGCTTGTATTTATCCTGTAAATCTAAAAGATGGTCTGTATTAACATCTTCTTCCTCAAGGTATTCCACGAATATATTCTTACTCTTCAGATACTCTACATCATATTCCTCCACACCTTCTTCACACACAAGAAGAAGAGCTGGTTCACCCTCAGTAAAGCCTCTGTCGATAAGTGTCTCATTGGCAAATGTAGTCTTACCACTCTCCAAGAAACCTAAAAACATATATACAGGAATCTCTTTTATTTCTTCTCTCATCATAGTAATTACTCAACTTTCTAGGAAAATAATGCCTTACTTAAGCTTAAATAATTCCTCAAGTAAATCTTCTTTAATGTTACTTCCGATAACACAAAGCTTACCAGTGTAATCCGGATTACCCTTTCTAATCTCATACTCTCCTGGTACAAGGTCAAAATAAATCCATTCATTCTCTGTATTAGGAACAATACCCTTAGCCCTAAGAATTATACCATATTTATCTGACTCGTAAGCAAGCTCCTCTAATATATCCTTCATCTCATCATCTGAATATTTAACTGCTGTTTCCTTGCCCCAGCTAGTAAATACATCATCTGCATGATGATGGTGATGTCCGTCATGGTCGTGACATCCACAAGTACAGCCCTCTCCATGGTCATGGTGGTGATGATGCTCGTGGTCATGGTGATGTCCACAACAACACTCCTCCCCATCCTCGTGGTGGTGATGATGCTCGTGGGCATGATGATGTCCGCAGCAGCACTCATCTCCATCCTCATGGTGGTGATGATGCTCGTGGGCATGATGATGTCCACAGCAACACTCTCCATCCTCGTGATGATGGTGCTCATGGTGATGATGGTGAGCATGCTCTTCAGTTTCCTTAATCATAGACTCTAACGTATTAGAATGCTCCATAGCATGAAGAATAGTCTTACCATCCATATCATCCCATGGTGTTGTGATAATTGCTGCATCAGCATTGTGCTCTCTAAGCATCTTTACTGTATCTAAAATCTTATCTTCTTTTACGTTCTGAGTACGGCTTAAAACAATAGTTCCAGCACTTTCCACCTGATTATTAAAGAACTCTCCAAAATTCTTCATATACATTTTGCACTTAGAAACGTCAACAACAGTTGTAGCACTATTTATAGTAACCTCTACCTGTTCCTTAACATCCTCAACTGCTTTCATAACATCAGAAAGCTTACCAACTCCAGATGGCTCAATAATTACTCTATCTGGTGTATAATCAGTTATTACCTGCTTTAAGGCGGTACCGAAATCACCTACCAAAGAACAACAGATACATCCTGAATTCATCTCCGTAATCTCTACACCGGCATCCTTTAAGAAACCACCGTCTACACCTATCTCACCAAACTCGTTTTCAATAAGAACTAACTTTTCTCCACTATATGCTTCCGCAATAAGCTTTTTGATAAGAGTTGTCTTACCTGCACCTAAAAAGCCTGAAATAATATCTATCTTTGTCATTTTAACATTCCTCCTGTTTTATATTAAAATGTTATAATCCTTTTTAAATAAGTGAAGTACTAAAATATCTCTCCACTCTATCTGGAAGTACTGTAGCAATAACCTTATCCTCACCGTACTTCTTAGCCATCTGCATAGCTGTCCACACATTGGCTCCTGATGAAGTACCAACTAAAAGTCCCTGTACTCTTGCGAGCTGACGAGCAGTTTCAATAGCATCTTCATCAGTAACTTCCACAATATCTGTAATTATACTTGTATCAAGTATCTCTGGTATAAATCCGTCACCGATTCCCTGAATCTGATGAAGACCTGGCTCATGTCCTAAAAGAGCGGATACATTCTTAGGCTCAACTGCTACAATCTTTGTATCAGGGTTAAGCTCTAATAAATACTTAGCCACACCGGCGAGTGTACCGCCACTTCCAATACCAGAAACATATATATCAATTGGTTTACCAAGCTGTTCAACCAATTCCTTAGCTGTAGTCTTGTAATGAATATCAGGATTTGCAGGATTGATAAACTGCTGTGGCATAAAGTACTTCTCTGGATCAGAGTTATAAATCTCTGTAGCCTTATCAACAGAACCACCTATACTAAGCTTTGGCTCAGTGAGAATTAAATCCGCACCCAGAGCCTTGATAATCTTCTTACGCTCCTCGCTCATATTCTCAGGCATAACAATAATTACATTATACCCTTTTCGTACACCACATAACGCAAGTCCTATACCTGTATTACCACTTGTTGGCTCAATAATAGTCATACCCTTTTTAAGTCTGCCTTCTGCTTCAGCCACATCAAGCATATTCTTAGCAATTCTATCCTTGATACTTCCTCCTGGATTAAGGAACTCTGCCTTTGCAAATATATTTAAACCTGTAGTTTCCTTTAAAGACATAAGTGGTGTTCCACCAATTAAATCTAACACGTTACTGTAATACATAATTTCGCCTCTCTTAAACTTATTTGTATATGAAATAATCAATCCCTGACTATATATAATAACATAATATAAAAAATAATTCCATATTGTGACAAGGATTATAATGATTATATTTCTCATTTAGGTAAATTACTAAACTAAGAATTTGACTTAAGAGTAACCTCCATCTGATTAAATGGAATAGCAATTCCCTTCTTATCAAACTCTAACTTAATACGCTCCATAATCTCCCATTTTGCCTGCCAATATTCCTCGGTTTTTACAAAACATCTAAGCCCCATTTTAATGGCACTTTCTTGAAATGAATCAACAAATACATTCATTTCCTTAGTTTTGTCATAATATGGCGACGTCTCAATAATCTCCTGTAAAGTATCTTTAACCAGTTTTATGTCTGAATCGTAAGAAACATTTACAGCTATATCTAATTTTCTTGATGCCTCTGCTGTAACATTAACAAGAGAATTCGCTGTAATATTACCATTTGGAATAACTATAATCTTATTATCATAGGTCTTAAGCTTTGTGTAGAAAATATCTATGGCAACAACTGTTCCTTCACAATTTTTGTCATTTTCAATGATATAATCTCCTACCTTAAATGGCTTCATTAAAAGGATAAGTACTCCACCGGCAAAGTTTGCTAAGCTGCCCTGCAAGGCAAGTCCAATAGACAAGCTGGCTGTACCTAGGATGGCAACCAATGATGTGACCTGAAAACCTACAATGGAAGCCGCCATAATTACAACTATGGTATATAATATACCTTTGATAACTGAAACCAAAAAGCCTTCTACACTATCTTCCATACCAGTCTTTGCAAATGATTTCTTTATAACTTTAACTATAAACTTACAAACCTTAAAACCAATTACAAGAAAAACAAGGGCTATAACAATATCAAACACCTTATCAGCCACCCAGTCCAAAAGCTGTTCTCCATATTGTTCAATCTTAGTTTTATCCAATTCACCAACATCATCTGAAGAAATATTACTCAAACACATATATCTACCTCACAAATATATTCATATAGTTTGCCTTAAAGATTACAATGCATAAAAAGACCAAGGAAATGAAATGTATTACTCCCCTTGGTCTTTTGTTAATTATTTTGTAGTAGCTTTCTTAAATACACTTATTGAAAGTGGTGGTACATTTACAGATATATAATGTTCTCTTCCGTCTACAACAGCTTTCTTAGCCTGCTTTGCAGTCTTGTTGTTGCGACCCTCACCACCAAACTTATCATTGTCACTTGAGAAAATCTCCTGCCACTTACCACCACTTGGGGTAGCAAGCTTATAATTCTTATGTTCCATAGGAGTAAAATTACATATAACAACTAATGTATCTTTTTCTTTTTTGCCCTTTCTAATAAATGACAAAAGACTTGCATTAGCATTATTGCAATTAATCCACTCAAATCCATCCGGATTATTATCAAGCTCATATAAAGCTGGTTCAGTAACATAAAGCTTGTTGAGTTCCTTAACATATCCCTGTATATAAACATGGGCATCAAACTCAAACAGTGACCAGTCCACCTCTCCTGCTTCATTAAACTCCGCAAACTGGGCAATTTCCTGTCCCATAAAGAGAAGCTTCTTACCTGGATGAGTCATCATGTAACCATATGCAACTCTAAGATTAGAGAACTTGTCCTCGTAACCACCTGGCATCTTAGTAATCATAGAGCCCTTCTCGTGTACAACCTCGTCATGAGAAAGTACTAATACAAAGTTCTCGCTATATGCATACACCATACTAAATGTTAAATCATTATGGTGATACTTTCTATAAAGAGGATCAAGCTTAATATATCCAAGGAAATCGTTCATCCAACCCATATTCCACTTGAAATCAAAGCCTAAACCACCATCAGCTGCAGGATGAGTCATCATTGGCCATGCAGTTGACTCTTCAGCTATCATAAGCACACCTTTGTGTAACTCATGCATCTTAAGATTAACTTCTTTTATAAATTCAATAGCTTCGAGATTTTCGTTACCACCATACATGTTCGGTAACCACTCTCCACCCTGTCTTCCATAATCTAAGTACAACATAGATGCAACCGCATCCATACGAATACCGTCTACATGGTACTTCTCTGCCCAATAAAGAGCATTAGCCACGAGGAAATTCTTAACCTCGTTTCTACCATAGTTAAATATATAAGTGCCCCAATGTGGATGCTCACCCTTACGAGGATCCTCATGCTCATAAAGACATGTTCCATCAAATCTACAAAGACCATGGTCATCCTTTGGAAAATGTGCTGGAACCCAGTCAATAATAACACCTATTCCCTTGCTATGAAGATAATCAACAAAATACATAAAGTCTGTTGGTTCACCATATCTAGAGGTTGGTGCATAATAACCAGTCACCTGATAACCCCATGATGGGTCAAATGGATGCTCCATAACAGGCATAAGCTCCACGTAATTGTAATTCATATCAAGAAGATAATCAGCTAACTGTGTAGCTATATCTCTATAGTTGAAAAATTCTCTTCCATCCTCAGGACGCTTCCAGCTACCAAGATGCATCTCATAGATATTCATAGGCTTGGTAACTGTTTCAGCAGTTTCTCTTGCGTTAATCCACTTCTCATCCTTCCACTTGTAGGATAAATCTACAATCTTAGATGCATTGGCTGGTCTTACCTCACTACTAAATGCATATGGGTCACTCTTCATAGTGATAGTTCCCTGCTTAGAGTAGACCTCATACTTATATATCTCTCCAACATATTTGCCTGGAATAAAAAGTTCAAATATACCAGAGTAATCAAGCTTTCTCATAGGGTGTCTTCTGCCATCCCAGTTGTTAAAATTACCAACAACTGAAACTCTCTCTGCATTTGGTGCCCAAACAGCAAATAAAACACCGTCAACACCATCAACAGTAAGAGGATGTGCACCCATCTTCTCATATATATTATAATGCTCTCCCTCATTGAAAAGACTTATATCAATAGGGTCAATAACCGGTTCAAAGATATATGGGTCAACATATGTTATCTCGTCTCCATTGTCAAACTTAACATTGAGCTTATAATCAAATCTTGTTTTATCCTTTATAACTACAGAGAAAAATCCCGGTACTCTCTCTGAAACCAATGTGTATTTTTTCTTTGTAGCTGTATCTATAGCTGTAACCACCTTTGCATCAGGAAGATATGCGTTGATATACACATCATCTATGCACTCATGCATACCCAAAATATGATGGGGATTGTTATGTCTGCCCTGAACAAGAGCATCTACTTCCATCCAGTTTACAGCAAAAACTTCTTTTCTTTTGGACATATTAATTGTGTCTCCTCTCTATAATCTATGTATAAAGATTCCACTTCTCAGCTTAGGTTCAAACCATGTAGACTTAGGTGGCATAAGTAAATTCGCATCTGCCACATCAAACAACTCCTCAATTGATGTAGGATACATAGAAAAAGCTAAACACATATCAGAGTTTGCTCTCTTTTCCAATTCAGCTAATCCTCTTATTCCACCAACAAAATCAATTCTCTTATCTGTTCTTGGGTCTTCAATTCCAAGAATTGGATTAAGAAGATTATCCTGTAAAATAGAAACATCAAGTCCATCTACAGGGTCATCTGAAATTATACTATCCTTAGCAGTAAGCTTATACCACTGTCCATCCAGATACATACCAAATGAACACTTCTCATCTGGTGAAAATGGTGCATCTAAAACACACACATCGAAACATTCTGAAACCTTATTTAAATATTCTTCCTTAGTATAACCATTTAAATCCTTGATAACTCTGTTATATGGAAGAATCTTAAGCTGATTATGTGGAAATAATACTGAGAGGAAGAAATTATATTCTTCATCACCCACTGTATCAGGATTTGCTTCACGTCTCTTTATTCCTACCTTTACTGCGGATGCTGCTCTGTGATGACCGTCTGCAATATATATGTCTGACAAGCCATCAAAACCTGTTCTTATTGCCTCAACATCTGATTCATCAGATATAAGCCATACACTGTGATGAATACCATCCTCTGAAGTAAAGGAATATTCTGGTTGGTTTTCTTTTACTTTGTTAACAATAGAATCAATATTATCCTGTGCTCTATAAGCAAGGAATATAGGACCAGTCTGAGCATTACAAGTATCAACGTGAGTGATTCTGTCAATTTCTTTATCGGCTCTTGTATTTTCATGTTTTTTTATAGTTCCGTCAATATAGTCATCGATAGATGCACAGGCAACTATACCTGTCTGTTTACGCCCATCCATGGTAAGCTCATAGATATAATACATATCCTTTGTATCTTGAATATACTCGCCTCTATCAATCATACCATCTAAAAGTTCTTTTGCCTTGGCATAAACACAAGGAGCATAGGTATCAACAGAATCATCAAAGGATGTCTCCGCTCTATCAATTCTAAGAAATGATAAAGGCTTATCCTTAACAACCTCTTTTGCCTCAGCCCTGTTATATACGTCATATGGAAGTGCTGCCACTTCACTTACTATATCTTTTCTTGGTCTATATGATGAAAATGGTTTTACTAAAGCCATAATGCTCTCCTTATCCTAAAGTATTTGTCTAACCTCTGACTGCCTTTACTGCATCATCAATAGACTTCTTATATGACTCCTCTGATGAGTTATCAAAGATAAATAACTCAGGGATATTTGAAGGAGCATTAAAATTCTGAGTTGAAATATACTCATCCCAGTTTGCAAGTTTCCATGCATCTCTGTCTGAAGCTCTCTTAATCATACGCTGATGAACAACTTCTGGGTCTGCATGTACCCAAACTACAAATAACTCAGCATCCTTTTCCTTAAGCTTAGCTCTAAGACCATCAAGATACTCATCATCTCTAATCTCATCTGTAAATGGAGCATTGATAAGAACTGTGTCATTATAATCAAGGGCTTCAAATGCAAGGTCAAGAACTGCATAATACTCGTAATCTCTAATCTCTCTCTGGAAGAAATCAGATGAACGGTTATACTCTTCGCCAGCAACCTTAAAAATCTGCTTTGAAAGGACAATCAAAGTATCCTTGTCCAAATATACACAGTTAGTAAGTGCCTTTGCTAATTTTTTTGAAATAAATGTTTTACCACAAGCTGGTGGTGAAGTAACTAAAATAAGCTTCTTCATGTTATATGTGCCTCCTAAAAATGTTCTTTACTAATATGTGAAAATATTTTCACCAAATTAGCACTATTCTACCATAAAATCAAGAATCAGACAAGATATTTGGTATATTTAACTAGCAATTTATTCCGTAATATATTTTTCCAGTATCCCCAGCATTCTATCCACGTTCTGGCTCTGGTTAGGAAACTTTCCTCCATATACACTTTTAGCCATTTGTAGACTAATTTTATGTTTTTTATTATCAATCAAAAATGTGGCATTAATCTCATATTGCCCAAATATATTTTTCTTGCATTTTAGTTTATTTATGTAATCTAACCCATATGAATATCTTTTTCTTTGAGAAAAATACATCTCTGCTATAAGAATTCTTCCTGTATTGGTTATACTGACAAATCCACTCTTCAAGTTCTCTGGCCTTGCAAAAAATCCTGTTTCTTTAATAATGCAATATACAGGACAAAGGCTCTCTTCGCCTGGAAAAATCATAGTATCAAGTGACTGTTTCATAAGATTTTCATCGTATGCACGTTTCATAATTTTACCTTCCTCTATCACAACAACCTCTTAAGCAACTGCTCCCTATTATTTATAAACATCTCTGTGACCTGATAGCTATCCGTTTCTTCATACTCACAAGGATGTATCGCTCCATCATCGAAACTTAAAATCTCCGCATCTGGAAGTCCAAGCAATATAGGTGAATGGGTTGCTATAATAAACTGAGCCCCCTGCTTAGCACATCTATTTATCTCCACAAGTAGAGTCAACTGTCTTTGGGGTGACAATGCAGCCTCCGGCTCATCAAAAATGTATAATCCGTTTGATTTCATCTGTTTTTGAAGCATAGCTAAAAAGCTTTCCCCATGAGATTTCTCGTGGTATCTGTCCGACAAATATTCCTCATACTCTTCTTCCATGGTAGCCACATTATAAAAGCTTTCAGCTCTAAGAAAATATCCCCAATTGGCTTTTCTATAGCCCTTAACTAAAAGCAAGGCATCACATAATTTAGAATGAGAATCATATGTAGAAAAGTTATAATTTTTCGTGCCACCCTCTGGATTAAAACCATATGCAACGGCAATAGCTTCGAGCAATGTGGATTTACCACTGCCATTTTCTCCTACAAAGAAAGTAACAGGATTAGAAAGTTCTAAACTATTTAATGACTTTATAGCTGGAATATTTCTTAAGTAATTACTATCATCTATTTTATCCCAGTCAATATTTACTTTTTGAATAAATTGGTCGTTCATATATATCTCCATTTTTAGTTGTCACTGAATCTTCTCCAATACAATCTCCGAATTATAATACTGTAACTTCGTATTATTATCAGATAGATAAAACGAATATGCAGCTCCCCAACTTACATTATCATAAACTATAACTTCCACAGGTTCAGATTCTTCATTTACACTAATTCCATCTATAGGTATCTCAGCAGGAAGTCCTGAGCCAACCCCTTCTTCCTCGTACACCTTAATAACTCTATTTTCATCCACATACATAATCTCTAGTCTAAGTGTCTTTTCATCATTTTCCCAGACACCTTCTATGAGAGAAAAAGCCTTCGCCTCTGCCGCTTCAAGCTCTGCTTCTCTTTCTGCTCGCTCTTCTTTTTCCTTTTCTGTATAATATGTATCTAAATCTCCATTAGGCATCATACCTATATCATCTGCCCAGGTATAAACAATCATGGCATAATTATCCGAATCAAGATATCTAACGTTTATTTCTTTATCAAAATTAACTCTAATATATAATCCACTAATTTGTGATGCACTTTCAGTATGGATAGTTATTTTATCCTTCGCTACAGAATAATCAACGTCTTCAATTATTTTAAAGTTATCATCATAGCATACGACCTCTTCAGCTCCATATAAGGAATCCTCGCTAAATTCTATTAATAATCTATCTGAATAAACTGAGGTTTTCTCTATGGATATTTCTAATATTTCTTCGTGGTTGTATGTATAAGTTTTCAGAGGTTTTTCTTTATCACAAGCTGTCATGAGACACATACAAATAACCATTAAAGCTGTTACTAATATTGTTTTTTTCATATTTTTTCTCCTTATACTGTTTTTTCGAATTTATTTCCCTTTACAAGAAAGCTTCTCCACTTCTAACTTAAATACTGCAACCTCTTCTAACATATCATCACCATAATCCCAATTTTTTCTTCCTGTAGTCTGCCTCATAATAGCACTAAGTCCTATAACCTTCTCAGAAATATCCTCTATCAGTGCAAGCTTACCACTTCCTATGATACTTTGAAATTTACAGGAATACTCACAGGCAATATCGCCACTTGTAAGCTCATATTTTCCATCTATTTCAAAGCCCACCAAAGGTTTTAACTTGGCAAGTTCATATTTTCTTCCAGCTTTTGCAACATGAAAGAAAAATGTATATCTACCCTCATTAGTTATATATCCATAATTTACAGGAACAATATATACATCACCTTCATCATAAAAGCCAACTCTTATAATCTGCTCCTTTGCGATAAATTCTTCTATTTGCTTTTTCTCTGTGATTTCTCTATCTTTTCTACGCATTTTCTATTTCCTTTATGTCATATATGTACTTGAACTGGATTAAATTTGCTGAGTCTGCCGCCTGTCCCTCTAATTCCTCTTTCAAAAAATTATCCTCGTCAATTATAAAATATATACACTCACAACCTCTTTTAACAGCCTCCGGCATAAAATAGTCCGCCACCCAAGCAGTATCCTCCGGGATATTTTCAAAACCATCTCTAGTATCTGCCACATAGTTACATCTGTGCTCTTTAATAATATCTAAGGCATATTCTAGTGGTTTTCTGTAGTCATCCATACAGCAAAACTTCTTCCACTTTACAAACGCTACATTATACTGTTCATTATATTTACTTCACAAAATTCTGATAAGTACATCTTATTCTCCTAATCATTAATTATTTTCTCTGCAATCGCTGTAGCTGATTCAACCATTTTAGGACAAAATTCTGTAAACAATTTGTTTTCCATGGCATAGTCTATTCCTTCTTTAGTAGATAAATCACAACCAAGCAACTCCTTACACATATACGAGCCATGTTTAGCT
>JAGBBM010000109.1 GCA_017938485.1 Lachnospiraceae bacterium | reverse complement strand
CTTATAATTTGTGTCCCTTACTTACTGTTTGTGTTTCCATTCTTGGAATAAGGATTTTTTTAAAATCCTCTGAAAATCTCTTAAAGAATTTTCAGGGTTAACATGTTATTAATTTGTCAAAGGTTCATTGTCTGTCGTTTTGCGACAGCTATTAGAATATAACACAGTGGCATTTTAATGTCAACACTTTTTTCAAAAAAATTTGTGTTTTTAAAATACCACTGTGATTATTGACATATATAATTATTTTACAAGCTTTATAACTACTGAATTAAGAATATTTATCTTATCCAAAAAGGACAAAATTGCACTTTCATCAATTTGCTCATGAATATTGGCACCAAAAGATGTATTCACAAATATTGTAGCCACTACAAAGATAACCCATGTGATAAGTAATGCCTCTGCCAAACCAAATATAATTCCACCCAGCTTGTCTATGCCACCTACGATAGGTAGTTTAGAAACTATGCCTGCTGCAAAATATATAAGATTAGCAATAACAAGCATAATAACAAATGTAACCACAAAGGCAATAGCATTTGTCACCATATACGAAATGTAATATGCCAAATATTTGTAGAAATCTTCCGCGCCTAATTCTTCTCTCATCTCATCGTTGTTATTTGATATGATGGCATCTGTCATAAACTTAGGAAGCTTCATCTTTCGGATTATATCTATCTGAGTACTCCTGCTTGGTTCAACACTCAATGCTAAATCTGTCAGCTCTTCAACTAGGTCAGGATCAACTTCTTGAAATGTTTCCTCCAACTCCTCTTTTACCTGATTTTCTGCTATCTCTTCTATAATAGAATACACTTTTTTGCCTATTGCATCATCTATACTAGTTTTTTCGTACAAAAATCCACTTACCAGCGGAGTAAGTAAATATGCAAGTACAATAGCAACAACAGATAGAATCAATTTAAAAACTGATTTAATCAATCCTCGCTTATAACCGATAAATGTAAATAACAAAAAAATACTAAGTACAATTATTGTAAGAACATTCATTACTTTTCTCCCTCTATAGTAATTTCTTCTTTTGAAGCATCTGGCTTTAACTTAATAATTTCTGTTATATCATCATACACTACAACGTATTCTAAATTATTGCCATTTGGAACAACGCTAAGTATATTGCCTGATAATTTACCATCAAACTTAACACTTCCATTTAACCTATAAATTAGACAATTGTTGCCACCAGATATAATTATCTCACCTTTTGCTGCGTATATATAATCATATTCAAAATTAATATTTTTTGTAAATTTAAGATTACCCTTTAAGTCATATACTTTTACCTTATACGCATCATCACTAGAACCATCTTCAACATCCTGTATAATTCCTATATATTTTTCATCATAAAAAATACTTCTTACCTCACCGTCTAAAGCTATCGAGGACTTTTCTGAAGGCTTTTCCTTCATAGAATAAACATATATATTCTTTGTTCCAAATGCCACAACGGTGTCATTATCAAGGAACTCTAACTTTGTAACAATCTGATCATCGAACTTGTATCCACCCACCATACGATCAGCATTGCTATTTTGGCCTACATCGCCAAAATTATATGCAGCCAAATGATTTTCAACAGCAGCGGTAGAAATATTGAGATAGCTAGTGAATAACTTCTTTCCATCATCTGATATAGAAATATCCAAAGGATAACCACTCTTATCTATAGTGGTTTGTATCTCATATACTATCTCACCTTTTTTATCATACAAATTAACATAGTTGGTTTCAGCACTTTCTAAAACTACTGCAAATGCTCCCTGATTAGCCACATCCACATCACATATAGCATATGGCATAGTAACACTACTTATAAGACCCTCGTTACCAAACACACACACTACATTGCCATTTAAATCCGCCACTGCTGCATAGTTACCACTAGCTACAGCTACAGGCATCTTCATATCTATACCCGCTGTCCATACAGTATTACCATTTGCATCTATGTAGGACACTCCATCAGGAGTATATTTGAGCAAATTACCACTAAACTGTATATAGTTTGCTGTGTTTTCATAATTTGTCTCACTAACTTTAATTACCTTATAGCCCTTATACTCTCTGTGGAATAAATAGTATAAAAACACAACACAAGCAACTACTGCCACAACAGCTAGTATAATCATTAATTTTCTTTTATCATTATGTATCTTTTCTCGTTCTTGATTGGCGTCCTTGGCCTCTTTGGGACCATCCACGTATATAACATTATCTTCTTGTTCTTTTCTTTTCATCTTTTACTCCAATTATCTGTAATATTTTTGTTGCAAAAACATACACAGTAATTATAGCACTTTTATTTTTAATAATCTACGTTAAAATTTATTCCCTAGGAGAAATAGTAGGCAGTATAATCTGCTGCCCCTCATATATCTTATCATCCACATCTATTTCATTAGCCACTGCAATATCTTCTGCATATATTACAGACCCATAATTTTCATAGGCTATAGAGCTTAAAGTATCACCATATTGAATCTCATAATATGTAGGATTTCCATCTGTCATAGTTGGAAGATTTTGCTCCGTTGATATATTTTCCTCAGGCATCTGTGTATCTTCCTCACTAGTATCATCAATAATTTCCTCATCAATTATATCCTCTGTTATATCTTCTGTCTTTGTTTCTGAATCAACATTATTTAATATTTCTTCTGTAATAACCGTTCCATTATTCATAGTCTCTATATATTCTTCTGTAGTTACATCTGCTGTAAGTTCCAAACGATTTATAGAAACCTCCATCTCCTTCATCTTATCATAGCTACTTACCACTGTAACTCCCATGGCAAGCATAGCAAGTACAACAAAGGAGCTTGCCACATAAAGCAAATTAACTCCGCTTGCCTTATTCCCTTGTACTCGATTATTCTTTTCTCTATAACTTTTTATTATCTCTTCATCCTTTCGATGAATCTCTGTATTTTCTTCCTCCGCTACACCACCTTTTTGTTTAATAATATAATTTTGCATAGCTTCGTTTTTTTCATAATATATATAATATCCTTTTTGCTTTATCATCTGTCCCCGCTCATACATATAAAATGCATCATCCGCCTCCAGCGAATCAGTAACATATAACACCTTATCCTTGCCCGGAAAGTTGTCCACATGCATCTTTTCAATCTTGTCATTTATAGCAGTAGAAAAACCCATTCTGGATAAAAACCAACCCACCACAGATAAGTCAGGAAAATATTCTTTTACCTGCTCGTAAATATCCGACCATGCCTCCTTAGTGAACTCACTTTCATCCATATCAAATTCCAGATTCTGAGCTTCTACTGCACCACTAATAAACAGTACATCTCCCACCTCAGTATTCTTTACTTCTCCCAATAAAATTGCCCCTCTAGCCCGGGTGCTTCCAGGCCTTGCAATGTAATTTAAATATGTAACAACATAATCTTCCATATATATTCTTTTATTTGAAGACGGTGCTCCGATTTGTCTAATATTTTTAGGTAATTTAAATCCCTCGTTTTCTTTTTTTTCTTTAACTCTTTCAGTTGTTTCTTCCGACTCACTGTTTTTGTCATAGATAACCTCTATCATAATCTTCCACCTTTCCATATATTAATGCTACATCAAGCTAATGAAAAGGATATCACTATGACATTTTCCCGTTGGTCAAATCCTGTCGACCAACCTTCACTTTCACTCGCAATTTTTCCTATAAATCTACTATTTTTGATTCAAAAAATATATAAGGTTTATTTTTGCTACAACTTGTTAATACTTTTTGCATAAATTAATAAAAAAACATCAGGGGTAAAAATGAAGAATTTTTTTTCAAAAAAATGTGAAACTAATTATTTTGATACCTTAAACAATTTTTCTTCTCAGGAACTGAAAGATTGTATATTGAAATATATGATAGATTCTAATATAGAAAATCGCACACCTGTAATATTATGTATAGGAACTGACAGGGCAACCGGTGATTGTCTCGGTCCACTTGTAGGAGAGCAAATGTTGAACTTTTCTAGTCGGTACCATGTTTTAGGAACGTTGGAATCACCTATCCACGCTTTAAATATCCGAGATGCCATAAATCACATTAATAATGTGATTCCCAATCCATTTGTAATTGCAGTGGACGCATCTCTTGGAAGTAGTACTCATATAGGTTATATAACTGTAAGCAACTGTCCAATATCTCCAGGTAAAGGTGTACACAAAAAATTACCGGCAATAGGAGATATCTCTATTACCGGTATAGTAAATGTTTCTGGTCAAAATCCGGGGCTTTTACACAGCACCCGTCTATATTCTGTTATGCAGTTAGCTGATTATATATCAGACGCTTTAAAATATTCTATAAGTTACTTGGAAGATTTCTGACCCTTATATAAACTTATAGCTTGAGACACTGTTTCCGCTTCTCCATCAGCCATAAGAGATATCAGATCATTAAGCTTATCCTGCTTACACATATCTTCACCAAGGTATGATGCGTAGTCCTTTGTAATCTGAAGCACCTTATCAGAATACATCTTCTCTCCCTTAGTAATTTTTTCTTCCAACTCTTTCTTTTCCGCCTTCATATCTTCCAAGGTCTGAAGGCGTCTTCCATTTATCTCATCAATGATAAGCTGTTTAGTCTTATCTTCAAAAACTTTTAATGCTTCTTTTTTCTCGTCGCCTATTGTATCCGCTTCTTCATCGAGCTTTGCCATCTTCTCATCATAAGAATCAAGATTATATGCACTCTCGTCCTTATCTTTATTAATTGAAACCTTTATAGCATCAGCCTGTCTGTCATTAGCCTTCATCTTATCTCTAATGCTTCTTGCTTGAGCCATAACATCTCCGTGTTTTACTTTTGTAGAATTAAATATGAGGAAGTATATTATAAGCTGTAATATAACACCTAAAGCAACTATGAGAACAACCCAAAAAGCTTCATTTATATCCTTTTTACCCTCCAAGTAGAAGTTTTTCACAAGTAAGGCAACTAACCCTGGTATACCTGCAAAATACACTAAAAAGCTAAGGAGCATAGCAAATATCTCGCCCATTCCATGAGGATTAAACATTATAAAATAAAGCTTAGTAGAGCAATATGAAGGAACCTTATTCTTCTTGAGAAGAGTCTTCAATTCAACTTCCAAGTCTCGATTGTTTTCTTTTATATGTTTTGTCTCATCCTCAATACGCTCATTCATGCGCTGATTTTTCTTCTTATCACGCTTGCTGGCAACCTTCTTTTTTCTTGCGCGATTATCATCAAGTCTATCATCATAAGTAGCAGATATCTCTTGCTTTCTTTTCTTTATAGTGGAGGCAATCTCATCAGCAATAGATTTTTCTTCCGCTACTATGTTCTTGTTAAGTTTCTTTTGATAAGTCTTCATCTTATCAAGTTCAGCGGCCATGCTATCTCTTTTTGCAACCTCGTCTCTTACCTGCAAAAGAAAATCCGCTTTTTCGTTAAAAACATTCTCCGGCATTTTTTATTCCCCTTTTTCTATAGTTTTCCATTTATAAGCAACTTAAGCGATAATTGCCCTGCAATTATCGCTTATTCATGTATTCTTCAAGGCGTTCCTTGTCGACCTTAATTCTATTATCCATAGTTTTCATGATATCCACAATCTGATATCTTCTATAAACACCATTATTGCTAAGGTCATATATCATATTAGTAGAGAAACCAAGTATAACTGGTCTAAGTATATTCTGAGGGTTCTCAGATATAACAAGACCCTTCTCTCTATTGGTAAGTTCAATACAAACACCAGGTGTAAGAATCTTGATACTCTTGATAAGAGCACCTACAACCTCTTCATCAAACTCATCCTTATTGAGAAGCAAATACTTAACTGCAGCAATCTCAGACATAGCTTCCTGCTTAATTTTCATACATGTCATAGTATCAAAGAGATTTGCGACCTTAAGAATTCTTGAGCTCTTAAGAATCTTGCCATCCTCTCTACCATCACCGTACTCCATCTTATGTACCTGCGCAACAATTCGTCTTATACCACTATCTATACCCATCTCTGGACGTAAAAGACCAAGTCCATCACTCTGGAACTTTCTAACAATGATAAGATCATTAGCGTCATAGTCATCGTACTTTTCCTTTACCTTACCAGGAAGTAAAAGCTTGCCTATATCATGCAAAAGAGCTGCCATAATAAGCTCTTCCTGCTCCAATGGAGTATAGTGAAGCTGTGCCGAAATAAGTGCACATAAAATCGCTACGTTAATAACATGCTTATATGTATAATCAGTTGTACTTCTCAAGTTCTGTGTAAATGCAATCTTATGGTCGAGTCTTCCATAATTCGTAATAATAGCATTAGCAAGTCTCTTTAAGTTAACAGGCTCTTTACCTGCAACAATACTATCTAATTCTTCACGAATACTGAATACCGCCATAGTCTGAAAACGCTCGAAATCTAAGTCTTCTTCTGACATAGGTGGAACCGGTTCAGCTGGTTCAAGAATATATAAACCAAGGAGGCCAAAATTCTTTACGCTTTCAATGCCCTGAAGGGTTAATCTTGTATTACGCTCATAAAGCAAAACGCCAGATTTGTTGTAAATTGGCTTTGCTAATCGCATACCATATTTTAGGTCTTCAACCTTAACAAAAATCATCCCGCAACCTCCTTAAAATTATGCAACATACATAAGTGTATTTTAACACAAGACAAAATATAATACAACACAAAAACGCAAAAACCATCTCTATAATATAACAAAAAATAACTCCCCAATTAAATATGGGGAGTTCCTTTTACTTATGTATCTTATGAGTTCTGTTAAGAGCACTTATAAGTGCGTATACAGATGCATCTATAATATCGTTGTGGATGCCAGCGCCCCAAGTAGCCTTATCCATTCCTTCAACTTCAATGCCTACATAAGCGCAAGCCTGTGAATTAGAACCTACCTGAAGAGCGTGCTCCTCATATGTAACAAGAGCAAACTTAATATCAAAGTGCTTCATAATCGCATTACTTACCGCATCAAGTCTTCCGTTACCATGACCGTGGTAAACCTTCTTAACGCCATCTACAAGAATTGTAATCTCAGCTTCAATTCCATCAATCTGCTTAAAGTGACACTCAAGAAGTTTGATTGGTTCTTCCTTGTTAACATACTCATTAATAAATATCTCGTGAACCTCTTCTGCTGAAAGTTCTTTGTGCTGATGGTCTGAAACACCCTTAACTGTATATCCTAAATCTTCTCTCATCTTAGCAGGTAAATCAAAGCCATACTTCTGCTCTAAGATATATCCAATTCCACCCTTACCGGACTGACTGTTGATACGAATAACATCTCCGTCGTACTGTCTTCCAATATCCTCCGGATTAAGTGGTAAGTATGGAACTGTCCACATACCACTTGGATCATCTTCTCTGCATTTCATACCCTTTGCAATAGCATCCTGATGGGAACCAGAAAATGCAGCAAACACTAACTTACCTGTATATGGTGAACGCTCATATACATGCATTCTTGTAAGTCTCTCATATATCTCAGTAATTCTAGGAATATCTGTTAAATCAAGCTCAGGGTCAACACCGTGAGTAAACATATTCATAGCAAGAGTAATAATATCTACATTACCTGTTCTCTCACCATTTCCAAATAATGTACCCTCAATACGGTCAGCTCCTGCAAGTAATCCAAGCTCCGCATCTGCAACGCCACAACCTCTGTCGTTGTGAGGATGTAATGAAAGGATTACATTTTCTCTGCAGTGCATATTGTTGCTCATATACTCAATCTGACTTGCATACACATGTGGCAAGCTCATCTCAACAGTAGCAGGAAGGTTGATAATAACCTTTCTATCTGGTGTTGGCTGCCATATATCAATAACTGCATTACAAACCTCTAATGCGTAATCTATCTCTGTACCTGTAAAGCTCTCTGGTGAATACTCAAACTGATAATTCACTCCGTGCTCTGCTGCCATATCATTTAAAAGCTTTGCTCCATCTGTAGCAATCTTTAAGATTTCTTCCTTTGACTTCTTAAACACCTGAGTTCTCTGGGCATAAGAAGTTGAATTATATAAATGCACCACTGCATTTTTAGCGCCCTGAACTGCATCAAAGGTCTTCTTGATAATGTGCTCTCTCGCCTGAGTAAGTACCTGAATAGTAACGTCATCAGGAATTAAATTCTGCTCGATAAGCACACGGCAAAACTCATACTCTGTCTCAGAAGCCGCTGGGAATCCAATCTCAATTTCCTTGAAACCTACTCTTACAAGTTCCTTAAAAAATTCAATCTTTTCCTCTAAGCTCATAGGAACAATAAGTGCCTGATTACCATCTCTAAGGTCTACACTACACCATGCTGGTGCCTTGTCTACATACTCTTTGTTTACCCAATTGGTACTTGCTACAGGTGGCATATAATATCCACGCTTGTAATGTTCAAAATTCTTCATACTGATTACCTCCTTAAAAATTTACAACCTACTGTTGCATATCTGTGATATATCTAAAGGTGGTTTTCAAAAAAATAAACCTGTGCCTCTAGCTTAGAGACGCAAGTTCTTACGCGGTACCACTCTAATTCATACAAATGTATGCCCTCACAGATACGGACTATAGTTACTAGTCTTATATCCTCCTAAGGTAACGGTTAGGTTCCGTCCGAGTCTACTGACAACACATGTTGCCGTTCAACCGGCTACTCCAAGGCGAGTTCGAAATTCATCCAACACTGTCTCACACCAACCGACAGCTCTCTGAAGATATCAGGACTTCTACTATTCCTCTTCATCGTATTTACACGTCTACATTAACATATTTGTCATTGAGTGTCAACACAAAATGTGGTAAGCTATCTATATTATTCTTACTATAAAAAGGAGAAATATATGCCACCAATTACCAATGATTGGGCAAAGGCACTTGCCCCTGAATATAAAAAACCATATTACAAAGAATTATTTGATTTTATTGGAAAGGAATATGCTTCACATGAGATATTCCCACCAGGAGATGATATATTCAACGCCTTTCACCTTACACCCCTTAAGGATGTAAAGTGCGTCATCATCGGTCAAGACCCTTACCACAATGTGGGACAGGCTCATGGTCTTTG